>JADZCR010000002.1 GCA_020851465.1 Phycisphaeraceae bacterium
ACGGCGGCAACCCGCTGCTGGACGACCAGGAGTTCACCACCAGCTACAACGGCAACCCCTTCAAGCTCACGATCGACTACAACGGCGGGGTTGACAACAACGACGTGATCCTCACCACCACCTTCATCCCCGAACCGGCCAGCCTGGCCCTCCTGGCTGCTGGCGGCCTCATGACTCTGCCTCGCCGACGAGGGAAATAATCCACGCTTCCAGCCCGAAGCGGCTAGTCATGGATTCATCAGCTTCTCTCCGTAATGAACAGAGGCTTTGCTCTCAGGATGCGAAGTCTTTGCTGATATAATCCGATAAGTAGATAGACGGAGGATAGTTTTACATCGCTGGAGTTCTCTGGCTCCATGAATCGAATGCGGAGAATTGTCGGCTTCACCTTAGTTGAGTTGCTGGTTGTCATTGCCATCATTGCAGTATTGATTGCCCTGCTTCTTCCCTCACTGAGCAAGGCACGCGATGTAGCGATCACCGTATCGTGTGCCGCCCGGATGCGGCAGATCTATCAAATCAGTGACACTTACACGAGCGACCACCGCTACTTTCCCGCGTGTCACTTTTACGAGGGACCGACCGCCACAACACCCAACCCCGCCACGCCGTTATTTGAGTTGATGAGTTTTGGCCGTGCTTTGACGCCATACATTCCGCTGGGCTTCAATAACATCCAGACCTACGACACAGGTCATAACCGCAATATGCTCATTTGTCCGGGTACGAAGTATCGCTACATCTCCCCGGTTAATGTTTCGCAGAATGTCTGGCCTTATCTCTACGCTGGAGACGGACGAGTCACCGGTTACAACACCACGATGCAGTTCGGCGGAGGCAACCAGCGGAGCTGGTACGACGCCAATAACGCGGCAAATATCGAACGGTATTTCCCCAAACGCTACCTCAAACAGCGCGAGCCAATCTTTATGATCGGCGAAATTTCCGGGGCCTCTCCTTACCTGGCCTACGTGGGCAATCCCTACACCATGTACAATCACAACGACGGACGAAGCACCAACGTCACCTTCAGCAACGGCTCGTACAAAACCTACAATATGCTGCTGGATACCGCCGTCGCGCAGGGAAAATTGAAAATCTGGTAACTCCGTTCCAAACCAATCCTACGATGTCCAGTAGCTCAAATACCGCCTGACCGAACCGGAGCACTGAAATCTTGCTGCGAACTTCACGAAAACCCGGATTCACACTGATCGAGCTGCTGGTTGTCATCTCGATCATCGCCCTGTTGATCGCACTGCTTTTGCCTGCGCTGCGCAAAGCTCGTGTGACTGCGCAGAAACTCGCCTGCACATCAAGTCTCCGTCAGATCATGACCGGCTACCTCATGTACATGAATGAGAATCGTGAATACCTGGCCTCCGTCGATTACGTCCAACAGATCACGCCGCCCCTGAATAACGTGTATGGCTGGGATGAGACGATTCTCAACGATTACTACAGCATCGGCGCAACGAAAATGTTTAAGGATGGTTGCCCCGGTCGTGGTCCGACCATCTCGCCTTTTGCCGCGGATACCTGGTCGTACGGAGTTAACGGCGCGGTTCACTCATGGGTATCAACCTCGCCCGCTTACTACAACGTGAATAAGCCGCCGCGCATCGCCGATTTTCGCCGACCGGATCGGACTCACATGTTTGCGGACATGGTGCAGATCTATAAGCGTTATCCCAATCCCAGCTTTTTTGATACCTATCTATTAGATCGCACTGTTCGCCATGAACAGGAAGGGATCGGCTCGGTGTACATGGATGGACACGCTATGTTCTTGAAAAACGATGATACTGCGTCCATCTGGCGAACCATGTGGCACTATGCCTACGGCAGTTGCCGCCTCGTCGGAGACGGCTGCTTCTGGCATGCGTACGATTCGAGTCTCCACTGAGGCCTCGCTCACCGTCGATTCGAGCGGAATCGCGTCCCCAGTGTCTGCCGCGGCGCAGCAGTCGGGATAACGCCGTCGGGGAATCGACGTTTCAACTCTTCTTGCGTCAATCCCTCAAAACCTGTCGGCACGGCGCGGGCAGCCATCGCCAGTTTCGGGTCCTTGCGCTCCACGGGCTTGGGGCGGCCGATCATCGCATCGGCTGGGACCGGGCCGGGTTTGAAATGAGGATAGTCCATGTGTTCGATCAACACGCCGGTGAGCTTTTCAATCTCCGTTAACAGTTGTCCCTGCTCGCTGGAGACAAAGCTCCATGCGACGCCGCGCCTTCCCGCGCGCGCGGTTCGCCCGATGCGATGAACGTAAACCTCGGGATCGTCGGGGAGGTCGTAGTTGATGACGTGGGTGATATGTTCGACATCCAAGCCGCGTGCAGCTAAATCCGAGGCGACGAGCACTTCGAGCTTGCCCTGACGCATCGACTCCATCACGCTGGTGCGCTTGTTCTGCGCCAGGTCGCCGTGAATTTCCCGGCAGTCGATGCCCTTTTCCCTCAGATACTGCGTCACGCGATGCACGGTCGCCTTGGTACGACAAAAGACAACCGTCGTATCGGGGTGCTCGTTCTTGAGCATATGCAGCAGAAGCTGTTTTTTATCCCACGGTTCGACGGATAGATATTTCTGGTCCACCAGGGCGACGGTCAGAGCACCGCTGACCGTCATGATCTTTTCAACATCGCGTTTCATGTACGACCGAGCCAACCGCTCGATTTCGTCGCTGATCGTCGCCGAACAGAAAATCGTCTGATGCTCGTGGGGGATATTTTTGAGAATTTTGCGGATATCATCGCGGAATCCGATATCCAGCATGCGGTCCACTTCATCGAGCACGACGAAGCGGAGGTGGTCGAAGCGGATTTCGCCACGGTCGTACATGTCCATCACCCGGCCAGGGGTGCCGACAATGATGTGACCTCCGCTCTTGACGCTCTTGGACTGCATCCGCATCGACTCGCCGCCGACGATACACGACGTGCGAATGGGTGTATGCTTGCCCAGCTCATCAATCTCCGCAGCTACCTGTGCGGCCAACTCTCGCGTCGGGACGAGGATCAACGCCTGCATGGGGCGGCCGGGATCTGCCCGTTGAAGAATGGGTAAGCCGAATGCCGCAGTCTTTCCTGTACCGGTCTTCGCCTGGCCGATGACATCCTTACCGGCGAGAATCGCAGGGATCAGGCGTGCCTGGATATCGGTTGGATGAACAAATCCGGCTTCACCGATGCCGCGCAGTACGGGCTCTTCCAGCCCTAGTGAGGCAAAAGTATGTGACTCGTTAAAAATATCGCTCATGACAAAGACGGGTTCCGAAACAATTTGCGGGAGAGACATCTTAGAGGGAGCAAGGCAACGGCACAAATAATTCAAGCAATCGAATCACGATTACTCATAACCCTGTGATGAACAGTCCGCTCAACCTACCAGCTCTCGACGCATGACTGATACGCTGCTACTGCCATGAACCCCACAAGCTGGCTCGAAATTAACTTCGCACAACTCGACGCAAATGTCGCAGCATTTCGCGCCATGATCGGACACGCGAAATTGTGCGGCGTCATCAAAGCCGATGCCTACGGACTGGGTGTCGTACCGATCGCCCGTCGCCTTACTTCTCAGGTAGAGATGCTCGCTGTCTATTCACCCGCGCAGGCGGAACAACTCGCAGGACTGGCGCTGACATGCCCCGTGTTGGTGTTCATGCGTCTGGCGGAATTGACCCGCGGGCATCCGCTCTACCGCATGGCAGTCACCGGTCAACTTCATTTGACGATCCATGATTGCGAGCAGGCTGCGCTGCTGGATGAGGCCGGCCGGAGACTCGGCTGCCGTATTCCGATTCATCTTTATCTCGATACCGGCATGAGCCGGGGCGGGCTTAACGCGGAACAGTTCCGCAGGGTGATGATCCAGACAGCCACGTTCAAACACCTTCTCCTCGCGGGCGTGTACACGCATATGGCCAGCGCGGAAAGCGATGAGTCGTTTACCCATGAGCAAATGGCATGCGTCGATCGTGCGTTAGCGGACTTCAAAGACAAGCTGCCTGCCGATCTGATTGTTCACGTAGCTAACACTTATGCCACGCTGCGCGATTCTCGCTTTCATCGTGGGATGGTGCGGATCGGACTTGGGCTATGGGGCTACGGCTTGGAAGACCTGCAAGGAGAGGGACCGTGGAAACACCTCCATAGAAACCGCGAACCTTTAAACTCTGGCTCCTCATCAGTTGCCTGGACCGTACGGAGCGGCCCTGCTCCTGTTCTCCGCTGGCGCTCACGACTGATCCACATCCAGGAACATAAACGACAAACACCTGTCGGTTACGGAAGTACGCATGTGCTGACACGTGACAGCGTCCTCGGTCTCGTTCCGGTCGGTTACGCAGACGGCTACCCCCGATCGCTTACCAATACATCCGTCGTTTCACTGCCCGAAAGTACCGTCGATGGGAAGCCCTTGACTGCGCCCGTCATCGGACGCGTCAACATGGATCAGATCGTGATCGACTTGACCGATGTCCCCGCCAGCGTGGGATCACTTGTGGAGCTTATCAGCGGCGATCCTGATTCGCCTTGCGCCTTGCCGACACTCGCCCGTCAGGCAGGAACGAATACATACGAGATGTTATGCCGTTTATCACCACGGATTACGAGACGTTACATATCCTAGCCGCCGCCCGAAAAAGCAAATGCTGCTGCCAGACGGTTCACCGCGTCGCCACTCGATACTGATACGTGTCTCCCGTCCAACCTGCCCCACGATTTGTGAAATAGGGCATATTCACGATCACGTCACCGGTTTCACGGTCTTCAAGGGCCCCAAAATTTGACAGGTGTGTATTCGGAGAGTCGTGCGGCTGAACGCGGTCAATGACAAAGAGCGTATCTTTGCGGAGCAGGCGGGACTTCTCATCCACTTCTCCGATGTACAGAATGTCACGCGGTAAATTAGCGCGAGGATTTTCTGCCGAAATGTTGCCCAGCCAATACAACTTCCCGCTGGAATGTGGGAGAAACTGACACATACTCGCTGGTGAATAAAAGAGTGATCCGTCTGAATAGCCCCACGGCCTGACCTCTGACCATGTGTAGCCCGCATCACTGGAGATCGCGTACCACTTGTGGCCGGGTATTTTCCCCTCTGCATCATTGCTGCCTCGCATCACCAGCAGCAAAGTGCCGTCATGTAACTCTGTCAACGTACACTCATCGAGACCGCGAGTTGATTTAGCTGGAGGCAGAGAAAGACTCGCAACCGGTTCCCACTCGATATTTCCGCCCTGTCGCCACCTGCCGACCAGCACCATTTCCTCCAACCACGTGTACCCTTTGCCGGGGTTGTAATATTTGCCGTCCGGCCCCAGCAGACTGCGTGAAACGACCAGACACAAGTGCCCCCTCCGCGTGCGGACAATCGGCGGAAACAGCGGCAGCAGAATCGCATTTTTACCAGTCCAGATGTCCTTGAATGGATGTTGGGCGTTGAACTCACCAGCCGCATCACGCCCCTTCTGGATGATTCGCTCGTCGATGAGATTGGTACGCCCGCCATCATCTGACACACGATAGTTCAGGTAGTACTGTGACATCCCTTCGATCGGATCGTCGTTTTTGAACAGCCCTTCGAGGTAGAGAGAGATGAGTTTCTTTTCTACGGGATCGACAAAGCCGATACATTCAAACCGCCGAAGCGTACCCTGATCCGTTTTTTGGCCGATCAGGTGAAGGCGTTGCTCGCCCCAGGTCCGCCCGTTATCAGTTGAAAAACTCAACGAGCCGTCGTCGAAAATATCATTGCTGATATCCAGGTAACGCAGGCGGATTTTTTCTATACCTGACGCTTTGGTGTAGTACTCATACTCATACGCGGTGCTGGCACCAGGTACATTTTCGAAGACGAGCTTTTTTTCGATGAGCTTCATGCGAGTGCACATCAACATGGCAGAACGTCATGTTAACACCGAAGCTCGCAAGAGATTTTGGCAATACACGGTATCCCTCGCCCAATTCCATTCTGAATAGTGTCAGATTACATACCGAACCCCCAGTCATCGGACGATAACATGCGCGGTACTCTCAACACCTCGACACACACCTGATCTCATCAGCAATTGTTCGATATTCACAGCACACAACCGTTTTTTAATACCGACCTGTTAATCGTCTATTGGACACCCTCTGTCGTGTGATCGTTTATCCAGCATCAGGACTGGTAGAATACTGGGCTACGTCGCGGCGACAGGGAGAGCGCGACGGATACGTGGTTTATTTGCATGAAGACTCGATTCACCCTGCGGATGGCGTTCTGGCTCCGGTGGCTGATGGCACTGGCGTGGGGACTCGTGACTGCCATCTATCTCGATTGGTTATTCGCTCCGTTGATGAATGGCCGACAGATCGACGGCGGATGGTGGTATCCCTCTCGTTACGTGTTCTATGCATGGAAAAGCCGCACTAACCTTGAATGGTTCCGCTTCGGTGATTTTGGTCTTACCGGTGTGCTGGGGAATTCCATCGACCCCGCCAATCACAGGCTGCGTTATGCTGTCCTCGCAACAGGCCTCATCTTCATCGCAGCACTCACGGCATGGATGTTTCTGGCACTGGGGCGCGAGTGGCTGCGTGAGCTACCTGCCAAGCGACGTCCCACTAACCGCAGCATTCTCGCTTCGAGCTTGATGGCTGGCTTGCTCACCACGGCTGGCATCGTCCTGCTGCTCGATGTTCTGGGTGTCTGGAACTGGGTCGTGTATAGTTCCCCCCGCTTCCTGTTACGACTTGCTGGCCTCGGCCCCATCGCTCCCGATGGCCCATCGGTCTGGCCGGGGATCGTCATTTTGTGTCTTGGGTGTGTCTTCTGGTCAGCCGTGTTCTCGGCAAACTGGGCTTACAGCACACGGTGCTGGCAGTTTGAACGCATGACACTCGGCCTGCTGGTGGTCGCGGCTGTGATCCTTCTACTAACAATCGTGCTGCGATTCACACTGCCTATGACGACACCGGAAATTGAGGTCGATGGCCGCTACACCGCTGCTGTGCTGGCCACGACCGTGACACTCTGGGCGTGGGGTTGTCGAATTCTGTTGCTTTTCCAACTCAAACGATTCGAACGATTACGCAACTCCGTGGTCTGCTACGCCTGCGGGTACGATCTTTCCGGCACACTTGCAGCTCAGCGACATGCCTGCCCGGAGTGCGGCATGAGCATTGGAACATACCAACGCGACCTGCCCACAAAACTGACAAACGCCGTCGCCTTGAATGCGTCCGTTGACAGCAGTAGCAACGCCAGCGTTTGACAGATGTATTAGGATTACGATCCAACCTTTTCCGCTTTGCGTGCTTCCAGCATCGCGGCAAACTTCGCGCGGAGTTTGTTCCGGTTGAGCTGTGGAAGTACAGGCGGGTCGCTTGAAGCCACGTGAGGTGAAGACGACATTGCAGGCTCTGGTACGGGCTTGAATACGGGCGTTGTTTCTTCGACTACTTCAGTCGCAAGAGGTGATGACACTTCAACAGCGGGAACTTGCTCCAAAACTTCCGGCGGAGCGATCGTTGCTGCTTCTTCTGCGTCCTTCTTCGCCTGAGCTTCGATCGCCGCTTGATCAATCTTCACATCGCCGCCTTTGACGGCCGCGACCTGATCAAACTGCACCGCCACTCGCTTCGAGACACCGCGCTCCTGCATGGTGATGCCGTACAGCAGATCACACGACTGCATGGTGCGTTTGTGATGCGTGATGATGATGAAATGGCTGCGGTCGAGAAAACTCTTGACCACATCGGTGAAACGCTCGACGTTTGCCTCATCCAGTGCCGCATCAACTTCGTCGAGCACGCAGAACGGACTCGGCCGAGTCTGGAATATAGACATCAGCAGCGCCACCGCGGTCATCGTTTTTTCACCGCCGGATAGTTGACTAATCGAGCACGGCTCCTTGCCCGGCGGTTTAGCCATGATCTCGATCCCGGACTCGAGCACGTCTATGTTGCCGTTTTCATCCGGTTCGAGTCGGATCTCCGCCTTACCACCGCCGAACAGCCGCCGGAACATACCGTTCTGTCCGCCGAACGCTTCGCGGATCTGTTCAAAGGTGACTTCAAAACGCTTGCGGCTGTCGTCGTTGATCTGAGTAATGAGTTGCTCAAGCTGAAGTTTGCCCTGTTCGATATCCGCGAGCTGCGCCGCCATCGATTCGTGCTGCTTTTCCAGTTCATCCTGCTCGTTGATCGCATCCACATTGACGGTACCGAGCCGATCAATCTTGCCGCGCAGGTCTTTGATCTGCCCCTCAATCACCGGCCAGTCGATTTCCGCAGGCACGTAAGACTTGTAGGCATAGGCCACGTCCAGAGCCAATTGTTCCTGGCCTCTCTGCTGTGTCGCGTCGATCTTTACTTCGGTTTCGCGTTTGGAAAGCTGATGTGACTGGAGTTCCTTATCAGCCTTTTCAACCTGGGTGCGATGCTCCGCAGCGGCGGCACGCAACTCCGAGATCGCAGCCTCAGACTTGTTGAGTTTGTGCAGGACCAGATCCGCTCGGACACCCAGCTCGCGGAGCCGGCTTTCCGTATCGGCAATAACCTTGGCGGCCTCATGGCCGGTCGTTTCCAACTCGCCGATTCGACTTTCGTGATGTGCAAGCTGCTCAGCAAGACTCTTGTGCTGCCGTTCGATGTCACCTCGTGCAATTTCAACCTGGCGTACCTGCCGCTGCGCCGCGCCGAGTTGTTCAGCGATTTTGCCGGTTTCCACACGAATCGTCGTAACCGCTTCGCGGCTGTGCTCGGTTTTCTGTGTTAAATCCTGGATCGACGCCTCAAGGTGCGTCACCGCTTGTTGCCGTGCGGCAGCGTCCTGCTCGAGCCTCTCCGCTTCCGTCTGGTGCGTCTGCTTTTTCGACTCCGCGTCGCGGAGTTGTCGGTGTACCGATTCGGTTTCAGCAGAGAGCACTGGTTGCTCACGCTCAAGCTGCGCGATCTGTTGTTGCAGCGTATCGAGCCGGCTGCTCAGTTCCACCCGGACCGTATTCGCTTCGTAAATCGCCTGTCTGAGTTCCTGTGAAATATTTTCAAGATGTGCAGCACGATCGGACAGAGCCGCCAGTGCCTGCTGGTCCTCGCTGATGCGTTCGTCTAGAACCGCGATATCACGGTTGAGCTTAGCCAGTTCGCTGCGGCGAGAAATCAGGCCGGTCCCGGCAGCACCGGCGACCGGGCCGGCGATGACTCGGCCGTCCGTCTCAAGCAATTCACCGCCTTGGGTCACAAAGCGATAGCCTGACGGCAGCACTGCCCGCAGCAGCATCGCCGACTCAAGGTCTCGCACGATCAAGGTCTGACCAAGCAGCCGCCACGCGATCGGAGCGATTTCGGCTGGATATCGCACGAGATCAATGACCGGCTTGACTCCCGGAGGGAACGCATCTGCCGCAGCAGGTACAAACGGCGGCAGGCTGCATTGATCCACCGCAATAAATGCCACACGACCCGCAAGCGATCGGATCGCCTCCGTACCGACAGCCGCATCACATACATCCGCCAGACGGTCGATCACCAACGATTGTTGATAGTCCCCCAAGGCCGCTTCAACAATTCGGGCACCGTTTGAATTGTCCGCATCCACTTCGAGCATGTCCGCCAACAAGCCCCGGACAAAGCCAAACAGATCAACCTGACCGCTGGGTGTCGTACTTTTGTGGGCAAGGACAGCCTTTACCGGATCCGCCACGCCTTCCTGCTTGTCCTGCATCTCCTGGAGCAGCGCACGCCTTGAGTTTAGACCCGATCGTTCTTCTTTTGACTTCGCCAGCGCCTGTGACAATGAACGCTGACCAGCATCGAGTTGCTCCGCCTGGGCCACCAGTTCATTGAGTTTTGCGGATTCCGCTTCGATCAGGGCTTTGGCTTCTGTGTGTCTGACGCTGGCCTCATCCCGGAACGTCAGGAGTTTCTCAAGCTGTCCGGAGACCTGGGCCGCCCGGGCGTCCAGCCGTTGCCTTGTATTGAGCAGATTCTTCTCGAACTGTCCGAGCGAATTGATCTCGTTATGAAGTTGCGACGTTCGCCGCATCAATCCGACGATACCCGCCTTTTCGTCCTCAATCCGATTCCTGTGTTCATTAAGCTCGTGCTGGAGCCGACGGTATTCCTCCTGCGACGCCTCAAGTTTCGCAGCCGTTTCTTTTTGCGAAGCTGTCAGCGCCTCCACTGCGGCGCTCTGGTCAGCATGCTCACGAATGAGCTGGTCGCGTTGAGCGGTCAGCTCTTCGAGCCGTTTACCATCACGCTCAATCTGGCGTTGAATATCAGCAAGAGTCGTCTCCGCAAACTGCTTGCGCTGGGTCGCCTGATCGCGGGCTGACTCCTGCTGGAGTCGATCGTGTTCAACCTGTTTCTGCTGGGCGAGGATCGAGCCGCGATCCTCTTCCGCATCAGCGAGGGCCTGCTCAGTCTTTTGTGACTGCCTCGCCGCCACGGCGCGATCGGCCTCAGCTTGTTCCAGCTTTTCGTTGACCTCTTTCAGTTGCGTCTGGAGTCGATGAAACTCAGCAAGTACATACGTAAGCTGAAGCTCACGCAGTTGCGTCGTATACTCCTGATAATTTCGCGCCCGGCCGGCTTGAATCTTCACGCTTCGCAACCGCTTTTCCGTGTCTTCCAGCCGCGTGCGAGAGAGCGTCAAGTTCTGTTCAGTGCGTTCCAGCTTGCGGATGGCTTCTTTTTTCCGGGCCTTGAAACGACTGATGCCCGCGGCTTCCTCGAACAGCTCGCGACGTTCGTCCGCTTTGGCCTCAACCATGGCCGACACACGCCCCTGCTCGATCATCGAATAAGCGTCGGTGCCAATCCCTGTATCGAGAAAAAGCTCGCGGATATCACGCAAGCGCGCTCGCTGCTTATTGATGAGATACTCGCTCGAACCATCACGATAGAGTTGGCGAGTCACACTGACGGTGTCGAAGTCCAATGGGAGCTTGCGGCGCGGAGCATTGGCTGCTTCACCTGTGGAAGGTTCGGCTGAAGGCGACGAGGCTTCGACAGGGTTATCAAAAGTCAGCGTAACCGACGCCATACCGCTGGGCTTGCGTGCGGATGATCCATTAAAGATGACATCCATCATTGCGCCGCCGCGCAAGCTCTTGGCGGATTGCTCACCGAGTACCCACTTGATGGCATCGACGACGTTGGACTTGCCGCAGCCGTTAGGCCCGACGATGCCGGTGATAGGGGCATCGAAGGCGATCTCCGTCCGATCAGCAAATGACTTGAAGCCTGTGACGGTGAGCTTTGATAGGCGCATTCGGATCGACCTCCTTGTCGTCACCGGTACTTATCGGTCTATTAGACCCCGGCGGATTGTGATTTCAGGCCCTTCCGGGGCCTATACCTCCTGAACCCGACTCCAAGCATCATCTTACGTGAAACCCGTTCAGCAAACCACCGCTACCGCATCATGGTGTTGAGAGGGTCGGTCGCATCAGATTGATTCTCCGTGTCATCGTGATCCGGCGAATGCGTGTCCGGCCGGGCACCATCATTTACGGATGGACGCTCACCAGCGGGCACGGGGGACAGATCGGGCGATCCTGCCGTATCAGGGCGCGGACCGATGCCGCCATTCTGCCGAACTCGTGCAACCGCCTGTGCCAGTGGGTTGATCTGCACTTCGATCGGGGTGGTGATATTGCCCTGCTTGTTGAGTTGGAAAATGGCGTTGATGACCTGGCTGTAAGTCAGGTTGAACCCCTCCGCTGGATTGCGCTTCGACGGCGAGTGTGCAAGGAGGAAGACAAGATTCGCCACGGTCGGTGCGATCTCGACAGTCTTGCCGTCAGTCTGACCGGGAGCCTGATAAAAAACGCTGGCTGCCTGTCGGCTATTTACACCAGGGCGGACCATGAGATGGTTTTCCCAGATCTTCATGATTCCCGCCGTACTGAATCCGAGCATCGGATCGAAAATAACCAGTCGCGGCTGCTCTTTCTGTGTGAAGTAGATGAGCGGTTCTTTCGCGGGTACGAGATCGAAGAAAAACTTGAAATCGACACCCTCACCCATCTGGGTGCGGTGGAGTGCTGGATGGCCGATGTCAACCGCCGTTTCGTAGGCGGCAATACGAACTGCACGATCCGTATCATCGAACAAGCGGCTCACGATGGCTGGAGCCTTTTCGCTGGACGGGAGAAATGAAAGCATGGACACCGCACGCTTACGGGTGCTCGCATCGTCGGATCGCGTTAGTTGGTCGATGCCTTCAACCGCACGCATGTCTCCAAGGCGGGCACCTGCCTCAAGAGCTGCCAAGCGCAGATGCAGATGTTCATCCGCGTAATACTGACGAATCACACCAAGGCTCAGCTTACCCAGCGTCTGCCAGGTTGCCACGACATCCGCCGCGTAACGCGGTTCAACGCGCAGCAGATTCGCCAATTCCTGCGCCTTGTGCGGCTCAAACTCTGAACCGCGCTGAAGGAACAGGTGTCCGATGAGATTCATCAGAAAACTCGGATGGCGGGCAAACCTAGCGGGGATGTTGATCTCGATGACCTGATTAGTTTTGGCGACGGCCGTTTCATTTCTGTCCACAGACTCGTCACGCTGGAACCGTTCATTGATGCGATCTGCGATGAGACGGGCGCGGATCCAGCTCGGTTGGTTCAGAATCAACTCGATCTTACGGTTATCCACGGAAACCCCGCCGGAAAGCACTACGGCCTGCCGCTGCCCAGGTGTGTAAATATCGTCAGCCACGACCGCAGGACCAGCATCGGCTTCAAAAGGGTTCAGATACATCGGTCCACGAGCGACCGCGAGCTTACGGGTGAACTTGAGTTGTTCGTTGGCACCGCCAAGCGACAGATTCGTCATCCACAGAAGCCCCCCTTCGAGGCTGGTCGTATCAGTCTGCGGCAGCGCGCTGACGAGCACATCAAACCGGGTTCCCCGCGGCGCACCCGGTGGAATGAAGCCTTCAACAGCCACGACTGCCGCTGTTCCACTGGCAAGAATCTGTTCAGGAGTAGCGTTGAGAATATCGCGGGTCTGTACGCTACCGACACCGCCACGCCGCATCTCCGTCAGCATCCACTGGCGTAGAAATGCGGGAACCTGGGTCGATCCCGTACCCGGCAGCCCGACTACAAGACCCCAGCCGCTGACTAATTGCGGCTCCATCCCGCGCACGGTGCAAAGGGAACCGATCGTTCCATGCAGAAATGTCGGCCCGGTGAACGTCTGTGCCGGGGTGGGCGGCGGCGGAGGTGTGACGTTCTTCGTACAGCCTGCGCTGATCAACAAGGCAGCCATGAGCAGCGCAACGACAAAACAACACCGATGCAGGAGTGAAGGCATATCAGACCTGTCAATGAAGAATTCGTGGGGTGGGCGCAACAACGCTATTTTCAGTCACTTATTCCAAAGGGTCAAGTTCTAACATCTCCATACATTATGGTTACAAATGCATCCATAAACTGATCCCTGCCTTGATAAAATCCTGATTATGCAAAGCGACATCAAGCAGGTCTTGATTGACCGTGGCACCATCGCCCGCCGCGTACGCGAGCTGGCAGAGCAGATCACCCGCGATTACAGCCGACCAGGTGCCAGCGAGCTTGAGCTTACGCTCGTACCTATTCTCACGGGCAGTATCATTTTTGTGGCTGATCTGATTCGTCATCTGCCTTTGCGCATGAAAATCCGTGTCGTTTCCGTCAGCTCATACCCCGGCGCGAGCACGGCCAGCAAGGGTGCCAAGCTCACGAGCGAACTCAACATGCTCAGCGAGTCACTGACAGGCTCGCACATCTTGGTCATCGACGACATTCTCGACTCCGGCCAGACGCTGGGACTTGTCTGCGGTCTGCTGCGGCAAAAAGGGCCGGCTTCACTGAAGTCCTGCGTCCTGCTCCGCAAGCTACGACCTGATGCCATGGCCTTTCCCGTTGATTACGTCTGCTTTGACATCCCCGATGACTTTGTTGTCGGCTATGGGCTTGATTACAACGACTACTATCGCAATCTACCCGAGGTCGTTACGCTTCGAGGTGAGGTGCTCAAGCAATGATCGCTCCCGCGCCAACTACCGGCCTCTCTCGTACACGACGGCAGCGACGGAGTATCAAACTACGTCCCACTGGCGACGGCACGTTCCGCGCTGACCCCGATGCGGCACTACCATCACAAATCAGAGCCAATACGCTGCTACCTGCTGAGCTGATACAGCCTGGTGAAATCATCATCCTTCTTTTGAAACCCAGTCCGTGGTTTATCCTGCTCGAATCGATACGCAGCGTCGCGGTTGTCATTGCGGCCATCCTACTCACACTGGCGGCAGCTAATTTCACCGGATTCGGCGTCAGGCGACGTGATCTCGTTGCCGTCGCGGTGGTAATGCTGGGTATCAGGCTCTTCTGGCAGTTTCTCGATTGGCTTGGTCGTGTGTACGTGCTCACTGACCGAAGGATCATCCGTGTGCGCGGCGTCGTCCGAATTCAGGTTTACGAAGCACAACTCAAACAAATCCAGCACACAATCACCTCTTTTTCTGCACGCGAGCGGCTTTTTGCGCTGGGAACCATTGGCTTCGCCACCGCTGCCAATGGAGCTATCGAGGTCCAGTGGCGCATGATCGCTCATCCGCTGGAAGTGCATCAGACCGTTATCAAGGCGCTGAGTCGCTATCGTTGAAATTCGTGGCAGTTCATCGCACGGGAGGTCGCTGCCGTATCCGCGCGGACTCGGCATGGGCGTCGAGTCCCTCAGACTGGGCCATCTTCGCAATCATGTCGATCGTCTCACTGCTCATACCACGTGGATATTCGACCGTACCACTGCGCTTGAGAAATGTGTAAACACTGATTCCACTGGCGAAGCGAGCCGTCGTGCCCGTCGGCAGACAATGACTCGGCCCGGCAATGTAGTCGCCCGCGGCAACCGGAGTTGCGTCGCCGAGGAAATACTCCCCACCATGACGAAGTCTTGTGAGCAATAACCGCGGTTGCTTCACCGCAAGATTGACGTGTTCCGCGGCAAGCGTGTCGGCAATCTCGACTGCATGCTCCATATCCCGCACCAGGATTGCCGCGGAATCAGCAGCCAATGCCGCATCAATTGCATCCCGTCTCATCAGATTTTTCTTCTGGCTCTCCAATTCACTATTAATCGCGTTGATCACCTTTCGTGACCATGCGATGAGAAAGCACTTGCCGGGGTTGTGCTCCGCCTGAGCCAGCAGGTCAGCTGCTACGCGATCCGGTTTGGCGGTCGTATCAGCGATGGTGACGATCTCGCTAGGTCCGTAAAACCCGTTATCCGAGCCAACGAGTCCGGCGAGTCGCTGCTTGGCAAGCTGAACAAAAACATTTCCCGGTCCGGCGATCATCTCCACTCGCTGCACTGACTCGGTGCCATAAGCCAGAGCCGCGACCGCCTGTGCGCCGCCAATCCGATAAACCCGCTCAATTCCCAGCATGCGGCAGGTCGCCAGCACAATCGGGGAAATATCCGAGACAGGCCCATCGCCTCGACGATCCGGCGGCGGGTTCACCACGCTGATCGAATCGGCAGGCACCCCTGCTTCCATCGCTGGCGCAGCAAGCATGACGAGGCTCGAAAAAAGCACCGCTTTACCGCCCGGTATTGTCAGACCAACGCTTTCGACTGGAGAGAAACGCAGCCCAAGCCTTGCGCCGTCAATGGTAATGGGCTTCGGGTCTCGCGGCATGATGTGACGCTGATACCGGCGAACATGGTCAATTGATTTGCGGATGGCCTGCCGAAGCTTGCGATCGATTACCTTCTCCGCTGCGATCAATTCTTTTCGCGTCACGCCAATACGATCTGCGGTAAACGCTGGGTCCGTCCACTTTCGCATGTAACGAACCAGAGCTGCATCGCCCTCCGAGCGAACATCCTCGACGATCTGCGCGACGGTCTCCGCTGCTTGACTCGTCGCTGACGCAGTGCTCCGCAATCGAGCGAGCCGCTCAGCGAATGCAACTTTTCCTGCTGGTTTCGAGAGATCAAAGATCGGCAGGGACACGGGGGCTCCTTCATCGACTCAGGGTTTACTGTGGAGTTTCACACGGCAAGTCTAAACGATCTTTCCGTCACATGACCTGTCCACGCAAAACGGGAAAATACATCAATCGCAGATACGCGAGGCCCTGGACTCACTCTCCGTACTTCAGCGTCGTCGTGTCCACCGGCCTCCCTCGCGAGTGACCAGCGAGCGTATTTGCAGCATTGTCAGATCAGCCTGAAGTTTCGCCACGGGTAAGCCGGTATGAATGACTATCTCGTCCATATCACGCGGCTCGGCCAGTGCATCAATCACCAGTCGCTGTGACTCCGTGAGATTCTGTGTGAAAAGCGTTTCCGACTGACTCTCAGGCGATTGTGCGCTAACAGCTCCCTTGAGCGTTTGCCCTGCAGGGCCCAGAGCATCGAGGATGTCTGCCGCACAAGTGACCAATGTCGCCCAGCCTTCACGAATCAATTTGTGGCAACCTGCGGCTGTCGGTGAATCCACACGTCCGGGCAAAGCCATCACTTCCCGATTGTGGTCCTCGGACGCCATGCGTGCTGTAATCAGTGCCCCGGAACGCAACGATGCCTCGACCACCAGTACCCCCAGCGACAGACCGGAGATGATGCGATTTCTCGCGGGAAAATTTTCCTTCATCGGCGGAGCGGTCATGGGTAACTCACTCACCACCGCGCCATGTACACCATCAGCTGAGGCAATTTCATCAAACAATTCGCTGTGTTCAGCGGGATACGGATTTGCCAGTCCGCTGCCTATCACGGCAATCGTCCGACCGCCCGCACGAAGTGCCGCACGGTGAGCGGCAGCATCTACTCCATACGCCCCGCCACTGACGATGCACAGTCCCGCACTGACACAGAGTGACGATAGACGATCAGCCTGTTCGCGCCCGTACTGGCTGCACCGCCTGGAACCGACAACAGCCAATGCCAGCGCATCGGTCGGATCAAATCGACCTCTTACAAAGAGTACCGGCGGCGGATCAGGTATATGACGCAACAGTCGGGGATAGTTTTCATCATCGAGCGTAATGAGTTTCACATTCCGCTGTTCGACCAATTCCTTTTCACGATCGAGCGAACCATCAGTCATCAACTCCCGGATCTGATCCGTGATGCGTTGTGCTGCGGAATGCTTGATCATCGCGGCTTCGGCGAGTTGTCCCGGCCGGGCGCTAAGGACTGCCTGTGCGGAACCCATTGCTTCCAGCGCACGTCGCGTCGGTAGCGGCGCGAGGCCGGAGACCATCGTGAGCATGAGCAATGCATCGCGATCTGATAACTCCATGATGCGAAGTTTAACACTGCCGTGAAGATTGCTCTCCTACATCCGTGATACTTTTAATGACCAGATTGTGCAGCACAACGCGATGATGACTTACGGGGTCTATCGCGAATGGAAACTTTATTCCATGCACATCGCTTACTCTCTCGACTTATACAATGATGGACAGCATTTGCCTTTACCTAATGAAAGCTCCATATGCGGTTCCTCAACCTGTCTGAAGGATTCGTGACCAAGCGTTTGCCTAACTCACCCGCACCGGTCGCTACCGGCCCGCGCTGCGTCGTCGCGGACAACAGCGATCTGGTCTGCTCCTATATGGTTCAGAGCAAAATCGGCATCAACGACTTCGTCCCCACTATTTCCCGATCCAGCGACGGTGGACATACGTGGAGTGAACAAGGCCCGATCTGGCCAGAGATTACCAAAGACTTTTCGTTTTTCGTCAACATCAGTCGTTCGGCCAGCGGCGAGCTTTTCCTCTTCGGTTCGCGAAGCAAAATCGACACCCCCGGTGAATCATTCTGGTCTGATGCGACACAAGGCCTCAAACAGACGCAGATGATCTGGGCAAGCTCGACGGATCACGGTCGTACATGGTCGAAGCCACATCTGATCCCACAGCTCCTGGCCGGCTCACACGAAGCACCCGGACCACTGGCCATCACACGCAATGGAAACTGGATCGGACCTTACTCACCCTACAACACCTTTGACCCCGGTGAAAAGGTTGACCGCGAACACGTCGTGGCGTTAACCAGCAGTGATCGCGGCAGAACATGGAATGCTCGGTCGATGATCCGTTTCGAGCAAAAGCCTTCCGGCGGAGCGGAGTCCTGGTGTATCGAGCTCTCTGATGGCAGGCTCCTGGCTACTTCGTGGCATCTCGATCACACGCCGGGCGATCAAAAGACGGAGTTCCCCAACAAGTACTCTCTCTCACACGATGGCGGCATGACCTGGAGCAAGGCAGCCTCAACGGGAACGATGGGTCATACGACCGCGTTGGCAGCCCTGCCTGACGGCAAAGCTTTGTTTGTGAACGTCCGCCGTAAACCCGCCAGTGATGTGGGTATCTGGTTGGTGATCTGCCAGCCGACGGATACAGATTTCGGAATACTGCACAATCAACTCGTCTGGACTGCTAACAAAGCAACGCAGCAGGATAAGGCTCCAGAGCATTTCAATTGGACGAGTTTTAACTTCGGCGAGCCATGCGTAACCGTACTGCGCGATGGCACGCTCCAATTGTTCTATTGGTTTATCGCGGAAACACACTCAGGGATCGGGTGGGTGAAACTCAAGATGGTTGAAGGCCGCGAATGAAAGCAGAGACTTGAACTCGTAAGGGCGATAGCCGTAGCTGGAACGCTCCCGCTCGCCACGGCAGCGATGGCGACCGGCCTGCTGCTTCTGGGCAGTGTAGTGCCTCTCAAACGGCGATCGTAGGATTTCTTAGACATTTACTTTCGCCGGTTCTTATCGCCGGTTCCTCACGGTGGTGATATTCTGGTTTGCTCCGCGGTTCAAGGGTAAACTGCTGCTCATGACACAAACCGCGACCCCTGTCGCCGTCGCCAAGACGCGGCTGCCTTGGTTCGTTATTTTGCTGGGCTGGACTTTCATAGTCCCGAGTGTTCTATTCATACCAATCAGCTTGCTCACGCTTGCGATGATCGTGATGCAAAGCCACGGTACTGCATCTGCGACTTTTTCAGGATTCGTTTTAGTGGTTCTGGTTCCGCCAACCATACTGGCGGCAGGTATCGGCCTGTTGATGCGCCAGAAATGGGCCTTGATTTACCTGGCAATCGTGCTGTTTTGCCTCGTGGTCTATAACGGCATCAATCTCGTGAATATTCCCACCGCGCCTCAGAAAACAGTTTCTCCAAGCGGAGTAACGACAACGATTACGCCGCCCGACCGGATGTATGTGATACAAAATTCCATCTTCATTTTGATATGCGCAGGATTGCTGGCAGCCCTGCTCACGCGAAAAGTTCGGTCCAATTTTGGCCTGACCAGTCAGCCGCCAACGGATGCTTTGCCCGCCCCACCACTCGTTTCGAGTGATCACCCAGCCAAACTATCACCGGAGCGGAATGCATGAATCATGCTCCTTTGATAGAACGACCTTTTCTGAACACGTTCCATTCGAATGCGGTCAGTACCGCTGCATCAAGGAATCTGACTCTGCTCGAATGGGTTGCGGCCGAACTATCATTCTTTATGTGGATTCTGTCCTTCGCACCTCTTTTACCGGACAGCTCTCATGAATACCGCACATCTGACCGTCGCCGTCGTGGCCATGCTTTGCACGGTAGGCTCCACACTATTGATGTGGGTCTTCAGCCTGGCGTCGCTTCCTAACGCCAGTCCGGAATCCGTGCAACGAGTGAAACTCTGGACCTCCAGCCTGACAATGTGCGCTGTTGTATGTCTGAGTGCCGCAGCTTGGCTTGTCATCGTCAATCGGCCGGTACTGGCAGCGGTCGTGGCCATCATACCTGTCATCATCATGGCCATTCTTTTTATCATCAAACTTCAGCAGTAAAACCGCATGTTGACGCGACTTTTCTGTCCATTTTCAATATCTGAGTTTTACAGCGATCCACGCTAAGAACCGCTTGTTCTCCCTGATTGTGTTCTGTCTCTGTAATCCATCTGCTCTGATGCTAAGGGGGCTGACACAAAGAGAGAAAAGATCGCTATGGCTGATCTATAACAGCAAGCAGTCATGGTAGATGGGGCTTTATTCAATAGGCAGAGGAATTGTATGGGCTGGATGTTATCCATCGTCGTAGCATTGGTAACCGGCATCGTGGCACTGCTCAGTGCCGGTTTGGTTGCCTCGCTGTACGCAAACTGGTATCGCGTCACAAACTTTGAAGGTACTAGCGGCTTCATGGTGGTAGGTGTCGCGTTGCTAGGTGGCATCGCAGGCACGATCGTGGGGCTGCTCATCGCGAGGATACTTGCCGGTGCTGGATTCTGGAAGGCAGCGGGAGGAGCGATTGGTTTTGTACTCATCGTTGCTGCGCTGACAACCCTGATGTTTTATCTCTTTGCTGATCTCCCGCCGACATTGGGTAATGATCAGTTGATTCTCGAAGTAGAGATCAAGCTGCCTGCCGGCCAACCACTTCCTGAGGGAAGCACCAAGTTCACACTTGGGTCGGTCATCAACAACCGTCAACGAGCATCATGCTCCGGCACGATGAATCTGAAAAAGGCACGACTGGAGGATAATCGCTGGATTGTTCCTGCCGAGGTCGATCTATTCACCACACGCGGTCGGCGCATGATCCTTGCAGAGGTGGAAGGAAATAGGTTGGCTGCTTTCATCGTGCCTCTGCCAGCCAAACCAACAAGTTCCTACGAACAATGGAGCGATTGGGAGCCCAGGCCCCGTCCAGGAAATCCGCCTTGGCCGGACAGTAATCCCTCTTATCGGTTTCGCATCCAAAGGATCTCCTCGCGCCCAGCGGAAACAGATTCTGAGGAAAGTCTGGAGAACCAGGTCGATGAGGAAGACCACACGAATACTGCACAGGAGGAGCAGCATTGACTGATGCTGAAACTGCAGGAAATTAGTCAATCATTCTTGTGTACGAGTTGCAGCATAATCCGAATCAAAGCTGACTCGCTAACGGATCACGTTTTGTCCTTTATGGCGGCACACTACTCGTTGGGGCAGGCCAGAGGTGCCAACTAAATACCCGCTCGTGACGGGCTGTGAACGAGTTTTTCACATGAACTTATCCACGACTGAGACTCAAGCCTTAGCGAAATTTCCACCGGCTTTACAGGAGTTGGTTCGCGAGGAAATTGCTGCGGGTAACCGCATCGTATCCATCAGCTCATGTTTCCCCGCACCCCCGGCTGGTGAATGCATTAAGCTCGAACGCTCTGTCACTACCCGCCCACGCAAAACCGAAGGATCGCTGGTGTTCCGCGAGCGAATCCATCCCGAATATTCCGGAGAGTTCACCGATTCTCAGCGTTTTTATTTCGTGCTTGAGCCGCCGCTTCCCCCACCTCCTGAGCCGGACATGAATGCTTTGCGAGCCGAGCGTGAGGCTCGCCAGCGTGCTGCCGATGCCAAGTTAATTGCAAATGCCGATCGGGAAGCCAGGCAACGGCGAGCTCGTTCTCACACCTTTCGTATGCCGAGGCATGAATCCGATCCTTTGCTGTCGCCATCCGAGGTCTCACCACTTGTGAAGAGATTCCTCAAAAGCATGGAGATGAACTACGATAAATGGCATGACGGCGACGGATATGATCTGAAGGCACTTCAATCCGCGATGCCCAAAGAACGCGAACAAATAGAAAATCTGCTGATCTCTCGCAACATCAAAGACTGGCGTGATGTCGAAGCGCTGGCTGCGTTGAATTCGCCACGGGCGCAACAAGTACTCCGCAGTGCATTCACCGCTGCTGATGATCGTCTGAAAATTGCCTTGTTGTCCCATGCACCCAAATTGTTCAAGGAAAGTCAACACACCAAGGCCATCGTATCAGCGATCGAAAACACAGAGGTCTATGGCGGACTGACTCAGGCACTATTGCTTACTGAAAGCTGGCACTCCAAACCGATCATCGAAGCGCTGCTTCGTGGGGTGCTTATGCGCGACGGTGCAACTGCCGGAATCTTTGCCGCACAACTGCTTTACCTTCATGGCAAAGCGAAATCGTCCTACGACATGGAACAGCGTCCCTTTTTTCTGAAGTTCCAAGACAGCGACCGTGTGACACTCTTCCGTGAACTATGTGACCGTATCGGGATACCCACTGCTACACAACGCCGACTGCTCGCAGGTTTGCACAAATAAAGACCAATTCATTTGTGTTGCGACGTTTTCGCTCAAATATGCGATGAGTGAGAATCACTCGTCACAGTTACGGCTTTTTTTTGCGATATTTTTTACAAGACTGAAGTTCGACCACACTTTCAAACTTTGCTGAGCTTACTTTGCAAACGATGCGGTCGGCCTCATCCCATCGGGATCTAACAGTTCCAGAGTTACTTCCGGAGGCTCGAAAGGCATATTTATTTTTGTGCTTACGCGATAAACGCTGCCGCATGGTCGAGCCTCAACAGTGATCGATCCGACTTCGGGCACAAAAACCGTAACCTCACGCGCCGGCCCGTCTGCCGCCCAAGCTGTCACCAACCATTGGTTGCGCTTCGAATGCTTGCGGACCAGTACACGCGCAGTCGGGTCGTTCGTCGGGAATTCGTAGGCTGACAAAGTTGACGTGGCAGACGTTGCATAGCGATGCTTGTCCGGACCAGCCAGCAATTCCCCTTCCCGTAAAAAGTCGTCCACATGCGAATAGAGTGCTTGCACCTGCCCCAGGTCCATCATTTGCCACAGCCAACTGGGAATTTCCTCTCCCAGATCTGCACCAAAGCCGCCATTGGGAAATGAGAAATACCCTGCGACCGCGCCGACCATCCCGGTGTTGTAGAGGGATTTGAGGAACCCCATGTATCGCTGGCGATCAGAAAACTTTCCCTGCTCCCAACCGGCACAGAGCCAGTGGTAGCCGAGTTTCTGCCCATACTCCAGACACAATGCGTGCGCGTAAAGCGCGTTGGTTAGCATGTCCTTCTTGCCGACCCAGCCGGTGTTGTCATATTTGTTGTAATAAAACATCTGGCCGGGCAGGTCAGCAACGTCTTTCATTGCCTTGTAGTCCCACACCCATCGCACATCTGTGCCAGGCATCGAGCCGAAGTGATACCAGAGGTAGAGCAACCGATCAGGGACCTGCTTGCGCACGGCGTTGGTGTAGATCATTTCATAGTGTGCTTTTCGTCGGCCAATGTAGGTATCCCAATCCAGGTCACCTTTGGCTGCCACGACCTTTGGATCCTGCTCCCAATACGGCCCGGAGTGTCCCCGGCAATTCAGACCATTCTCACCACCATGCAACAAAATGGCGATCGGAGCTTTGGTTTGAATTTTCGCCAGTGCTGCGACCGCCTGCTCAGCCGCTATCTCATAAACGGAGTCCGGCATTTCTGGACTCCAGGTCTTCCACTCATACACATTTGCGATTCGCTGCCCCTTCGCATCGTGAACAAAGGTTTCCTCTGGATATTTGCCTCCCGGATAAATGGAAGGATGAAACGTGCCTCGGTACACAATTACCGCCAAGGGATATTTTTTGGGATTGCTGGCTGTCAAGGCACAGAGTTTGGCTTCATCACTGCTTGGGATATCGACCGCCGCCGCAGCCACCGGCGACACCTCCGCACCAAACTCCAACGCATAACCCCACCGCTCGCATAACTCAACTCGCACATCAAACGGCATCGACCATCCCCACCGCGACAGCGGAAGCAACGTGTGCCCCTCCTTAAACACCGGCTTATCCGCTGCCCGAAGAATCTCAATGGCCGTCTTTGCAGCGGCTATCTGGGTTGCCAGCAGAACCGCGGAAATAACACCCGTAATAATCGTGATGCGACTTCGCAGCATGCGAGGCCCCTTTATCTTTTAGCCAACATCTCAAACCAGACACCAAAACCTCGTACCACTTTCAACCGCCATATTCGATATCAGGAAAATTCGTGGAACATATATTTTACGGCTGATGGTATATTTTATTGCCGACCCATGTCAATCACAGTTTTCTGGTGCAATTTATCCGCGAAGTCGCATCTGAATTAGTACTGCCAAGTATCGGATAACCATCCGAGACAACGACGACCATATACAAACATGACCCAGCGTCAATGACCGAATACCACGTCTCGGGACTGCTGCTACCCGTCAAGTCTTGTAATAGTCTTGACCGAATTAGTAGTCATACGACTTCAGACAATGAATTGATCTGTCCATCGCCAATCTACGCGGCAAGGTGATATAGATGGCGCATAAATAAACCCCTGGTGCGCAGGGGATTTTGAATGACCGGGGCGGGACTCGAACCCGCGACCCACGGCTTAAAAGGCCGATGCTCTACCAACTGAGCTACCCGGTCCGAGCCACACCATTGTAGGATTTCTCCCGCCAAACGCGAGTCGAGTATCTCACTGCGAGAGGACTTCCACTTGATCGCCGACACGCACCGTTCCAGATTTCATCACGCGTGCATAGACACGGCTGCTGCCAGGGAAATAGTCCTGTGATACGCGCAAGGGATTGAGGTCAGCAAACGACTCGCGAATAAATTTGCATGGCGTGGTGTACTTGGTGATATACACCTCCACTTCACCCAATCGCAGGCGCATGCCCGGTTCGATGGTTTTCCAGTCCAAGCCGCGCACCGTGACATTCTCACCAATACTGCCGGGCATGATCGGGTGTCCCTGTGCCTGCATTGCTTCGATCTCTTCGATGGCAAAGATACACAGTGCGCGATCAGGTCCACCATGGACATCACGGTGAGCCTGTTGATCCCCTTCCATGCCGCTCCCGGTAACTCTCGCTTCGGGTATCGGTCGCTTGGGTACACCGCCAGCTGAGACATTGAGCGAAACAATCGTGGCCATATTTACTAAGGATAGGCGCATCACCAAGCTGCACAAACTGATCCGCTCACGGACGAGATTGCACGGAAATAAAAAAGGTACCCACCCCGACGTGGGCACCTCTTTCACTTCAATCGTTATTCAATTAAAACGCCGTCAAACTCCCACGACTGAGAGTCGGGCGGCGGCAACATGGTCGCCGAGATGTCTGGCCGGTAAAGCCAGAACAATATTATATCCGCACACAGAGGCTGCCACTCATTTTTTTGCTTGTTGTGGAGAAATGTAAATTATCAGACATTCATCAACGAAACGGGTCATTTCTGTGTCGGACCGCTTCCCTCCTGAGGCTTGTTCACTGAGCTTTGCGCGTTCAATAATTCCTGCGCCAAATCAAACATCGGCCTGCGTGAATCTCTAGCCTGCTTTTGAAGTGTGCGCATCGCATCCTCCTCCGAAAGCCCCATGGTCTTCATGAGGATTCCCTTGGCTTTCTCGATGACTTTTCGTTGCTCGAACCTCAGCTTGATCTCCTCAAGCTCGTTCGCAATCCTTCGATGCTCGCAATATCGACCCCACGAAATCACCAGTGTAACCCGCAATTGCTCGGTGCTCACTGGTTTGAGCAGATAACCAAACACACCGTATCTCACACTCGCTTGGAGACAGGGTTCATCGTTGTGGGCACTGAGGATGACAATCGGGATATCCATCTTTGCGTAAAGCGTCTCGGCGGCGGCAAGCCCATCGAGTACCGGCATGCGGATATCGAGCAGTGCTAAATCAGGCCGTTCATTCCGTGCTATATCGATGGCAGCCTGCCCATTGGATGCGGGGCCAAGGATTTTGAATCCCAGTTCACTCAGGTCTGCCGCAAGGCTTCGCGCCAAGTCGAAATCGTCTTCGGCGATCAGGATGGTGCGAGGCAGTTCCGGTAGCTGTTTCCGTTTACCGTTGCCGATTGATCCGGGCTGCTGAGTTGTTGAATCATTGGACGGCATAAACCAAGCCCATAAAACGATACGTTGGGCCCCCATCGATGCCGCCGCGCGGCCCCGGAATAGCGAAACATTGTACGTAGCTGATCTGACGATACCAGCCGCCCGAGGATCCGATAAGGCCATTCCCCGAAGCCGTGATACTCCGGATACCGAATCTGCTGCGAGTCACTTTCGTGAGCCGTAAAAAACCAAGAACAGGCCGCATCATCTAAAGCGGCTGGATTATTCCTTCGATAGCGATTCTACGGGTTGTAACGATCGTGCAGGTTGTATGCCTGCCGGTATCGGAGTCTGTGTGAACCTACAGCCAACAACGGCGCAATCGTATCTGTCTAAACCAGCACTTGATGGTGCCCGAGTGTTGCGCTGTCGCACTGCGTGGCAAAGCATCGATCTGGAGCGGCTGTGGCGTTTTCGCGATCTGCTTTGGATCCTCGCACTGCGCGATATCCAGGTGCGCTACAAGCAGACGATCCTCGGTGCAGCATGGGCGATTCTGCAACCGCTGGTCACGATGATCGTGCTCACTACCTTTTTCGGTCGCTTTCTCGGAGTTGCGGACAAAACCGATGGCATCCCCTACCCCATCTTTCTTTATGCGGGTCTCCTGCCCTGGACACTTTTTACCTCGGCTGTCACCGCATCGAGCCAAAGCCTGGTCGGTAACGCCAATCTACTACGCAAGGTTTACTTTCCACGATTGTTATTGCCGGCCGCTTCGATCGGCGCTTCACTGATTGATTATGCGTTCTCTTTTCTCGTTCTACTGGCCATGATGGCGTGGTATCAGATCGGCCTGACAGCTTCAATCCTCCTGCTGCCTCTGCTGGTTCTTAACACGATCGTAGCGGCACTGGGCGTCGGCGTGCTGCTGGCAGCCCTAACCGTCTCCTACCGCGACTTCCGTTTCGTAGTGCCCTTTCTGTTACAGATCTGGTTCTTCGTCACTCCGGTCGTCTATCCCGTGAACGTGCTGCCTAGCTGGTTGCGCGAATTGCTGGCACTTAATCCGATGCAGGGAACGATCGAAGCCTTCCGTGCTGTTGTGCTAGGCAGGTCTATCGACGTCCCGCTGTGGAGTGTCGCTGCGGCGACTTCGATTCTCTGTCTGATGGCTGGAGTTGCGTACTTCGCTCGGACAGAGCGGAGGTTCGCGGATGTCGTGTGAATTACGGCATTACCGCACCAATGCGGGGGAACTGCTGAGATAAGACCATGCTTTCGCATAAATACGCCATCGACGCCCGCAACCTCTCGAAGCGCTACACGCTGGGTGGCCGTGCAGCCATCGATCAAACATTCCGCGAGATGATTCAGAGTAAGGTCACTCGTCTGCTCGATACGGCACGCGGATTCGTCACCCCTCTGCCGGATGATGACGATTGTCTATGGGCGTTGCGAGATGTGAGTTTTACCGTGGAGCCGGGAGAAGTGATTGGAATCGTCGGCCCGAACGGGGCGGGGAAATCCACACTACTAAAAATTCTCAGCGAGATCACAGACCCGACTGAGGGTGAAGCGATCGTACGAGGCCGTGTCGCCAGCCTGCTGGAAGTCGGTACGGGCTTTCACCCTGAGCTGAGCGGGCGAGAAAATATTTATCTCAACGGCACCATTCTCGGCATGACGCGACGCGAAGTCGCCTCTCGATTTGATGCGATTGTGGATTTCAGCGGCGTCGAAAAATTCCTCGACACTCCAGTTAAACATTACTCATCAGGAATGGCGGTACGACTGGCGTTCGCGGTGGCGGCACATCTTGAGCCGGAGATCCTGATTATCGATGAAGTTCTTGCCGTTGGTGACGCGGCATTCCAGAAAAAATGTCTGGGCAAAATGCAGGACATCGCATCCGGTCACGGGCGCACCGTGTTATTTGTAAGTCACAACATGGCTGCCGTTCGCAAGCTCTGCGGTAAAGGCCTGCTCCTGCAGGGTGGGGAGGCACGATTCTTCGGCGGCGTTGAAGATTGTGTCTCCCAGTATCTCGGATCACGACTGATCCGAAGCGGTACGATTCTCAGCCACCTCGAACGATCCGGTTCCAAGGTCGCGCTCTCCTCTGTCAAAGTCAACGGTTCAACTTCCGACCTGGTGAACCTGGCATCGAATATGACTCAGCTCGACGTCGTGGTCGAGGGCCAGCTCCGCACGCCGCTCCCGCTGACGCTCGAAGCGCAGGTCTTCGACGCGGAAGGCACCGTGCTGGGAACCTACAGCCATCGTCACGTTGCAGGTGAGATGACCACGTTGCCCTCTGGAGCTTTTCATCTTGAAGCCTCAATCCAACTGCCGACGATCACACGCGGCGAATACTACCTCTCGATCTATCTCGTGGACCCGGGAGTCACGTGTTATGTGAATCTGCCGATGGCGGTCCGCATCAATGCTGAGGGTGTTCCCGCGCCATCCGGACTTGTTTACGAATACACACGAAATGCTGGCTGGGTGCTGCTCAATGACGCCCGAAATCCCGCCACGCAGCAGCACGCCACGCTGAGAAAGGCAGGTTGACCATGGAAGACAGGATGATCATCACAGGTGCATCGGCAGCTTTCGGGCCTTCGTTGCTGGCTCTGCTGGGATCGCTCCACGCCAACTGGCCTGATCACCCCAACGTCATCGTGTACGACATCGGCCTTGACGAAGCCACTTTGATGGAACTGCACCGTCATGGCGTCTGCGTCCGCCAGGTGCCTGCTTTTTGCGCTCACTGGAATCGGCATTTTGCGTGGAAGATCTGGTGCCTCAACGATGCGCCCGCCAGACAGATTCTCTGGCTCGACGCAGGAGCATGCGTGCTCGCACCGCTTGATGAGGCATTTATCTCGATTGATAAACTCGGCTACTTCGCTGTCGCTACGCACCATCCGCTGACGGAAAACGCTTCCGTAGCTGCCTGCCGCGGCTGCCGGCTGGATCCGTCATTTCGAAACAACCGGATGACCGTTGCAGGTTGCGTCATGGGATTCCACAAGGCAGGCGAAGCGGCTCCTCTGCTTACGGAAGCGATGAAAGTCGCCGGCGTCGAGGAATGTCTTGCCGCAACCGAGCCTCGCCATAGGCACGATCAAGCATTGCTGTCGCTATTGCTCTACAAATATTTTTCGCCTTTGCTGCTGGCTGATGCTGCCAATTACATGGGCTGGACATCGCCTCAGCAGGTTCCCTGTCAACAGGTCTGGGTCCATCGTCGTCGCATGCGCCCGGAAGATATGGCTGCACTGGCGGAACATATCGGCGGACCGGCGGCGGGCTACATGCCAGCTGAACCAGAAGAGAAAAAACCAGCCTCGCTCAAAGAGTACTACTGGCAGACGCTGCACAGGATCAATCGTCGCCGCGCTAAAGCAGCGGGCAAAGTATGGATTTACGACGGCGTGCGTGATCCGGCGCTGGGTGGCAACAGGCACGGAGGTCGTAAATGCGCTTGATTAATCGCGCTATTCTGAAAACTCTAGAGACAGTAAGCCGCGTTTGTGGCTTCGCTCTGGGGCGCTACGGCCAAAGCCGTCTTGGTCATGCGATTGATCGGCAAGCAAGTGGTGCCATGACGATTTATCGCCGCGCGATCTGGTCGCGTCGCTTACGTTCCCTTGGCGAGCGTGCGGAGATCGACGCGACGGTTTCCATCGCTCACCCGGAACTAGCAATCATCGGGGCCGACGCTCGGCTGGATGCCTTTGTCCGTCTTGATGCTCGTGGAGGCATAGCCATAGGAGCACGAGCAACTATCGAAAGCGGTGTGGTTCTGACAACGCTTCGACCCGCTGAGGATCGACTGAATATGCGGCAGAATACGCCGGGGAAACCGATCATCATCGAAGATGATGCATGGATCGGTCCTGCAAGTACGGTCATGCCTGGCGTAAAAATCGGACGTGGTGCCGTGATTCAGCCCGGCTCGGTCGTGCAATGGGACGTTCCACCCTATGCCGTGGCCACCGGTGTGCCAGCGCGGGTCACAGCGTATCGGCCGGTTGCCGGGGCTTTGGATGAAACGCTGCCTTCAGTCAAGCTCGACGATATCGCCGCCCCGCTACCCGAAAAACATCAGGTCATCCTGGAAGATCTTGGTTTACCGCCTTTTGCCAAACACCAGAACCATGACGACTACACGCCGCTCATGCGGCTGGTGCACGCCATCAGGCCGGCGATCGTCTTCGAATACGGCACAGCGCAGGGCAGCACAGTGGCGAATATCTGCGCCAATTGCGATGCCAGAGTTTTCACTCTTAACGCGCTGCCTGAGCAAATCAGTGGAGAAGGCACAACCTTCACTCTCGACGCTGAGACTATTGGCCGGGTGTACCGCGCTCGCGGCTACGCGAGTCGTGTTAAACAGATTCTCTGTGACAGCTTGAAGTTTGATCCTGCGGCATGGCTGTCACCGTCGAGCGTGGACCTTGCGATCGTGGATGCCTGTCATGACACAAGCTATGTGCTCAGTGACTTTCTTAAACTCGTCGATTACATGAGGCCCGGTGGTGTCGTCCTCCTGCATGACACACATCCGAGCCAGGAAGGTCATCTGGGAGGCAGTTATGCCGCCTGCTGCGCTCTGCGGGCGCGCGGCTTCGACATCCGCCACTTGGAGGGGACGTGGTGGGCGTATTGGAAGAAGCCGGCACCCGCGGTCGCCGCGGGACCACCTGTCACACGCCGTGATGCAGCATGAGGAGTCAATGCGATGCATGCGATTCTCAGCAAGCCCAGCCAGTGCGTGACTCGTGTCTATGAAGCTCTCGCGTGGCGTCTCGCCAGCCGCAGTACGATCGTGGAGAACCACTGGCGTGATCGATGGAACGCAACATCGCTCCGTCGCACGGGGAATCGCTATCTCGCCGCATCAGCGGATATCCCGGGATGGCTCACTTATCTCGAAGCATCCGCGCTCCATCGTGCGGCAACTGAGGCACCTTCGGGTAATTTCGTCGAGATCGGCAGCTTCTGCGGCCGCAGCTCGGTTGTTCTTGCCGGTGCGATAGAGGAACGTGGCAGCAGTGACAAACTCTGGTGCATTGATCCCTTCAGCGGTGCCGGTGAACCGGGTCAACAATTCACCGGTCAACAAAAGCTGATGCGAAAGATCGGTCTGGTGCGAGCCAACATCACCTCCACCTACGACACCTTTGCCGCGAATCTTGCACAACTTGGCCTGACAAGCCACATACTTACCTTTGCTGCCTGTTCACAGGATGTTTTGCCTGTCACCCGCGGCAGTTTCGCGCTGGCATTTATCGACGGCTGGCATGACTACACCCACACGCTTCGCGACGCTCAGCTTGTACAGGACCGCATCCAACCCGGAGGGTTCGTTCTGTTTCATGATTTTGGTCCGGGGTGCCCGGGTGTCGTCCAGGCTGTGAATGAAACCATAGCGGCTGACACTCGCTTTGAGCGGTTGATGTGGAATAGCGGCAGCGTTGCAGTGTTTCGGAGAGCAGCGTGATTTTCAATTGGCCACATGATCTGCCGAAGATTACCGCCATCGTCGTGTGCCGCAATGAAGCCACGAAGCTTGATCTATGCCTGAAGTCGCTTGCCTGGTGCGATCAGCGCATCGTCGTAGATCTCGGATCACACGACGGGGCATACGACGTGGCGCGTGAGCATGCGGATATCGTGCTCACCCATCCCTTCACGCCTATTGTCGAGCCTGCCCGTGTCATGGCAGCGAGTTATTCACGGAACGACTGGCTGCTCATGGTCGATCCCGATGAACAGTTTCCCGAAGGACTGGTGAGCGATATCGCTGCTATGCTGCGCACCCCCTCTGGTGCTGCTGCCGGCGCGGTTCGGCTCCCGTGGCAGTTTTATTTCAAAGGCAAGCGGCTCGATGGAACGGTATGGGGAGGTCCGAATCGCTTCAAGCGTTTTCTTGTTCACCGCCAACGCTGCAATCTCCAGCCCTTGAGCCATCGCCAGGTGATGATTCACACCGGCGACGAACTGACCATTACGCCGACTGAACTCAACCATGTGCATCACGACTGGTCTGATTCTTACCTGTCGCTGATTGAAAGACATCTCCGCTATATCTCACGCGAAGGAGAAGGACTTTTCGCTTCCGGTGAACGGTTTTCGATACGAAGGCTATTGGTTGATCCAATCAATGGCTTCAAACGGAGCATGATCGACTTCGCAGGCTGGCGATTGGGGTTCCGCGGCCTGATATTAAGTTCGATCTACGCGACGTGGCTCGCTGGGTCAGCATTGTCGCTTTTTGTGCATCAAATACGAGTAAAGAAGACCACGCCACCCATTCCACAACAACCCAAGAACAACCTGAAAATCCAGTGTTTGTTAACGGATGCGCCTGCGGGCAAACCAATACCGTTTTTTTCGTCACCGCAAAACAACACCAAGAGATATTCACGGCACGAGAAACCACGCATCACCATTATCACGCCGAGTTTCAATCAAGGAGAGTTTCTCGAAAATACAATCCAAAGCGTACTCGAACAGAATTATCCGAATCTTGAATACTTCGTTATTGACGGCGGATCGCGAGACAATAGCGTTGAGGTCATTCGTCGCTATGAAAGACATTTGGCCGGATGGATCAGCGAACCAGACCGAGGCCAGGTTGACGCGATCAATAAAGGACTTGCAGCCGCAACGGGTGACATCATCGCGTTTATCAACAGTGATGATGTTTACCTTCCCGGCACATTGTGTCATGTGGCCAACCAGATGGCGGATAGTCGAATACGCTGGCTGGTCGGCGACTACCTGACCATCGATGCAGATGGCTGTCCACAAGAATGTATCCACCCGCGTCAGCCGGAATCCTTTGCCCGGTATCTCATGCACACGAGTGGGTTCATACCCCAGCCGTCGAGCTTTTGGTCATCGATACTTTTCGATCAACATGGTTGGTTTGATCCATCGCTGCATTTTTGTTTTGACTATGAGTTCAACTGTCGTCTGCTCGCAGCAGGAGAAGCACCTGCGGTTATTAGCGGTGCGCTGGCTGCTTTTCGCCTTCATCCTGCCAGCAAGGGATGCAGTCAGCCGCTGAGTTTCGGACTTGAGCGGCTTGAAGTTGCTCGGAGGTATGAACGCCATCTTCCTCTGCGGGAGCGAATCGCGCTGAAGCGAAATATCGCCTATCGTGCCCGACGCTACGCCATCGAGCTGTCACGCCGACCTGACGGCTCGCCGCTTTGGCCACTCGTAGCTCGACGTCCGTGGTGGCTCGCCAGCAGCGAGATTCGTACGGCACTATTCGATAAGTCCTCACTTCCGGAGGCGGCATGAACCTTCAATTCATCAAGTATGGGCCGGTAGCTGTAACGATCCTCGCCAATCGGTTCTGGCCAGATAACTACGGCGGTATCGAGCGGCATATGTGGCACACCGCGACCGGTTTCGCTGACCGTGGCCTTCACACGCGGGTCATAGCGGAAAACCGCACACAGTCTCCATCGCATGAAAGTCCCAGGCCGAATCTCACGATTCAGCGCGTCCCGCCACTGGACCCCGGACGTCTATGGCGCTGGCGCGAGTGGGTGCGCATAGCCTGGTGGCGACGGATCGTATCTCGGCACACGCCCGCCGGAATGATCTGGGCCAGCGAGCCTAACAGCGCCGCCGCGACGATCTCCGCAGGTCGCACTGCGGATCTGATCTACAACCCTGCCGGATGCGGTGCTGCAATGCATCTGGTCAGCCGCCGTTATCCCTTTGTCACCTCCATGAGAGTGCCGCGAGGACAGATCCTCATCGAACGCTTCGCTTATCGCATGGCTCCACTCGTGGTCGTCAGTTCTGACAATGTCGCCCAGCAACTCGAACAACACTACGGCCGGAGACGCAATGTCCACGTCGTTCCTCACGGCGCCCAACCGAAAACACCCGTTGATCGAACTGCCTCACGGCAACGATGGGGATTAAGTGCGGACGATTTCGTCATCGGATTCGTAGGACGTCTCGATCCCTGCAAAGATCTGGGATTTCTTTTTGAGGCATTCGCGTTCTCCCGTATTCACAACGGTCGCTTGCTATTAATCGGCGACGGCCCAGATCGATCCCGTCTGGAACAAATCGCGCGACAGAAAAATATCGCTGATCGCATTACGTGGACGGGAAAACTTGATGACACAGGGCCGGGCTACGCTGCGATGGATGCGATGGTGCTGCCCTCGGTGTATGAAGCTTACGGCAACGTGGTACCCGAAGCGATGGCATTGGGAGTGCCCGTACTCGGCCGCCGCCGTGATGGGTCACTCACGCAACCGGTACTAACCGCCATGAGTGAAATGATCGCCGACGGGAAAACCGGATTTGTCGTCGATCCACACGATCCCCGTGATCTGGCTCAACGACTGACAAAGATGGCTGCCTCACCAGAGCTGACCAACCGGCTTAGTGAAAACGCTCGTCGGGCGTCAAGGGGGAATAGCAGCGATCGGATGATCAGGGGCTATCAACGTCTGCTGACAGTTGCCGGCATTGAGACATCGCGGGCAGCATAAACAATGCTAAATCCATGTGAAAACGAGCCACCTAGCGGGTATGGCGAGGAATCCTTCGCGCCGACCACGGGCCGTTTATGACGATTATTCCGATTTTTCGTTAACTCCTGCCATGGTTTGGTCGATGTTCATTACTGCCGGATCGAGTCAGCGGTGAGAGTTCCCGGCACCGAGCCAAACCCACCGCACCGATCCGCGGAGTGACCATCTATGTCGTCAACCGCACGGTCTGCTGATGTGTCCGTCCCCCGCGTTTCAATCATCACTGTCAACCATAACCGAGAGACATATATTGAGCGCACCATTTGCAGCGTGCTCGATCAGGGGTATGACAATCTCGAATACATCGTCGTCGATACAGGATCCGACGACTCGAGTAACAAACTCATTTCGATCTACGAAGATGAATTGACCTGTCTCATTGAACCGGGTCTCAGCACCGCAGCAGCACTCAACCTTGGACTCTCCCACGCAACGGGCGACATCGTTGCCTTCATTCCCAGTGGTCATCTGCTCCTGCCCGGCGCAATTGACATCGCAGTGCGACAGATGTCCGGCCGCGGCGCGACGAACTGGCTCGTAGCTCAATGCCTGAGGATCGGCGAATGGGATGAGACACTCGGTCGATTTGCCGCGCGTGCGCCTGGTTCACTCGCTTCGTTCCTCATGCATGATTCCGGGGTTCTGCCTCTGGCGTCAAGCTTCTTTTCACGCGAACTGCTGGCGGGTAATGAGTGGTTTGATCCCGCTTTCCCATACGCTCACGATTACGAACTCTCCTGCCGCCTCCTGGCAATCGGCCACGTGCCGACCGTCATCAGCGAAAACACCGCAGGATGGCGCGATTGCGAGGAGGATGCGAAGCCGGAAATCGCCATACGGCGAGGTATGGAATACATTCTGGCAGCACGTCGCTACGGCGACCGACTGCCGCTGGCGCAACGCTACAACCTCTGGATGAATTGCGACCTTCGCGATCGTATCTATACCCTCGCGGAAGCGGAACTCCAGGGCGAAAAGGCATGGAAATTTCTCTTCCACAGCCTGATCAAGCATCCGTGGTGGCTGGCAGACGAGTCGGTGCGGCGTGCACTGCGTCATGTACCACAGTCGATACCGACAACCACTCCTGCAAGCTCATCTGGCCACCGTCGCCATGCAGCTTGATGAAATGGCTCGCCTCCTACACACATGAATCCCTCACAAGATCCATGGCTGGCTACGCCAAACCTCGCCCGACTCACCGGGCAGGATATTTGGTGGCTGCGTCGAGGATTCCTCGAACGGACAATCACGATCACTCCACAGATGCGCGTGATTGAGGTAGGCAGCGGGCCGGCTCATGACTCGATCCTGTTCGCGCAGCGCGGTGCCGAGGTGACTGCTCTGGACTTTTCCATTCAAGGGCTCAACCTTGCGAGGCAGTTTTACAACTCTCTCAAGCTGCCCCTGAAAACCGTGTGCGGCAGTGCAACCGCCCTTCCTCTGGCGGATGACCAGTTTGATCTGGCGTTCAACGGCGGCGTACTCGAACACTTCACAGATGAAGCACTGGCTACGGTCATTGATGAAATGTCGCGCGTTGTAAGACCGGGAGGTACGGTACTGGCATTTTGCCCTAATCGATTCAATGTCTTCTATCAGCATCATCTCAAGACGACCGCTACACACAGTTACGATTTTGAACGAGCATTCACCTCTGGCGAGATGCGATGTCGCTTTGAGGCTGCGGGACTACGCGACGTACGGATCAGCGGGGTTCATGTGCATCCAGCATTCAATTACGTGCTGCCTTCGTGGCTACCCAAGCATCATCGCATCGAACCGTGGGGACGTGCGACATTCGGCTGGCTGGAGCGATCACACGGGTTCGAGCGAATCAAATCGCTGGTTGGCCAGGATTTCGTGGTGTGGGGGCGGGTTCCTCAATCATTCCATCGAAAGAGGCGAAGCACCATCCTCGGCGGCGGACCCGCGGTTCGTCAGGATGGCCGACGTGCCGCGTGAGTGATCCTCTCTACAGCCAAGGTTCATCGCGCATAAAAACGGGCGTGGTCACAATTGACCCACGCCCGTTTTGTTTTTTGATTTAGCCGGTTAATAAACAACTGTAGGCACGATGCTGAACAATTTTACTCTACTTCACTCTCCACGGTGCCATCAAGGAATCCGCTGAGTTTGCGGCTGCGCACGGGGTGCTGAAGCTTACGGATAGCCTTGGCTTCAACCTGACGGACGCGCTCGCGGGTGACTTTGAAGATCCGACCGACTTCCTCAAGCGTGTAGGTGTAACCGTCGCCGATACCGTAACGCAGCTTGATGATCTCGCGTTCACGGTAGGTAAGCGTCTTGAGCACTTGCTCAATGCGGTTTCGGAGCATTTCGCTTGTCGCAGTTTCGCTGGGGTTAGCTACGCTGTCGTCCTCAATGAAATCGCCGAAGTAACTGTCTTCGCTCTCGCCGACAGGGCGGTCGAGTGAAATCGGATGGCGGCTGATTTTCATGACTCGCCGTGCCTCGGCGACCGGCATCTTGGCGATATCAGCAATCTCCTCGATGGTCGGCTCACGACCAAGATCCTGAAGCAGGTTCTTGGCAATGTTGCGCAGTTTGCTCATCGTCTCAATCATGTGCACCGGAATACGGATGGTGCGGGCGTGGTCGGCGATGGCGCGGGTAATCGCCTGACGAATCCACCAGGTGGCATAAGTTGAAAACTTAAAGCCACGCTTGAACTCGTACTTATCCACGGCACGCATCAGGCCAGTGTTGCCTTCCTGAATGATGTCCAGGAACGACAGGCCGCGGTTGCGGTATTTCTTGGCGATGGAGACGACCAGTCGCAGGTTACCGCCCGACAGATCGCGCTTAGCTCGCTCATATTCATCAAACACGGTGGTGATCTCACGGACGCGAGCCTGAAGTTCCTCTGGTTCCTCAAGCACGAGCGAGCGGAGTCCCGACAATTCCTCTTTCATGACCATCTTGTCTTCGGGGTCAACACCACCACGCTGGTCATTCGCCTTGTGCAACTGACGACGCAGCTCGTTCATCTTTTCACAAATGGAGCGAAGTTTCTTGAGCAAGGGCTGAACCTTGCTCGTCCGGAGTGAAAGCTCCTCGATGAGTGTCGCCATCTTGCGGCGACGACTCTTGATCGCAGACAGAAGTTGGTCCTTCTCGGCCTTGGCCATGCGATGGTTTTCCTCCATCGCCATCCAATCGTGACGGTTAAGCTCCAGAAGCTTGCGGACGGTTTTGAGGTTCTCAGGAATACGTGCGGCGATCTTGCCCTTGGCATCGTCCTCGGCTGTGCTGATCTTCATCGTACGGTCGAAGGGAAGGTCACCCTCATCGACCATTTCGAGAATCTCCACAGCTGCGGTGATCGAGTAGTCATTCTCCAGCACCTTACGGCGGAAGATCATCCGTGTGGTTTCGATCTTCTTGGCGAGGCGAATTTCCTCCTCGCGGGTCAACAGGCTGATCTCACCCATCTGCGTCAAATACATGCGGACGGGATCGTCAATCCGGCGAGTCGCAGCTTCCTTCAACGCCTCGGCAATGTCGGCGCGGAGCTGTTCCTCGTCGATCTCCTCGACATCCTCGCCGTCGATCCGCGCGTCCACCGGAGCTTCGCCCTTGGCGGCACGGGCGGCGGCGGTCGCTTTGGCTGCCTCGACCGCAGCGAGCTTCGCCGAGGCGATCGCAGCTTTTTTCTCCGCTGCATTGGGCCGCGTCTGCCGCGGTACGGGGACCGGCTTGGCGGGCACAATTTGCCGCACCGTTGGGTCATCGGAAATGTCGATGAGTCGGATGCTCATGGTGTCGAAGCGCACGAGCAACTCATCGAGCTTATCAGGCTCGACCATCTCATCGGGCAGGAGCGTGTTGAGCTCATCGTAGGTGATGAACCCGCGCCGCTTTCCGCTTTCAATCAGTTCCGCTACGGCTGGATGCGTCTCTGCAATCACCTTAAACCACCCTTTCAAAATCTCCGGGCGTCATGCGCTCCACGCAACGCCCCCTGAACCGAACTCCTGCCACACGCCGGTTACTCAAGGCCGCACATACGACCTTGCCTCGTTCACACTTTGGAAAACTAGGAACTCAACCTCGCGATTCTTGTCGGCGAGGGGTGCGTCCGACGATGTTCAATCAGCTTGCGCAGCAGCTCGCTGCCTTGGTCGTCGTTGACGAATCCTTCACCTGATTTATCTTCAAAGCTCTGACGAACCTCGATGTATTCGATTTCCTCACGATATTGCCGAATCGCATCACCCGCTGCGATCAGAATCTGACGAAGGTGGGCAGCATCGCCAGCGGCAGCCTCAACCTCTGCCTCAGCCTGGGTTGCCAGTGCGGTAAGATCGGTCTGGTTTTGCGAAGCGAGATCAGCGAGCACGGTACTCATCGTGAATTCGATCCCGTCGCTTAGACGTTGATGAAGCGATCCATACAACCGCTGGCCGATCGGAGTAATCAACTCGGCGGGAGTAACCGCTTCGTCGAGCGTTCGGCCATCAGACAGCATCTGGTGAAACAATCCTGGCTCCCGCAGCAGGCACCCGATGACCTGCCTCTCGGCCCGTGCGAGAGCCTTCATTTTATGCTGACTCTGAGGCGAGGCAACGTCCGCTCGCAAGTTATCAATTTCATTATCGGAGCCGCTTTGAACCCCGTTTTCAGTGCTGATACGCGGGTTCTGAGATCGACGCACAGGGGCCAATCGCTTCAGTAAATCCTGAATGGCCTGCTCGGATAAGTGCAGCATCGACGCCAAACGCTGGATTACCATGGCCTTACGGATCACGTTCGTCTGCGACAAACCGAAAGATGCCAGCTTCGTCAAATACTCTTCCGCCACGCGCTGACTCCCGGTCACGGTAGTCGCGGCATTAAGCTGGACACGAACCCGGCGGAACTGAAACTCCAGCGCATCGACCGACGCGGCAATTGACTTGTTCCACTGTTCGACCCCATCGGGCATTTCAAACAGCTCAGCAGGATCAACTCCTTCGGGCAGAACCACGAAGGCGACATCCATCTCGCCGGTAAGAAATATTTCGACGGCGCGGTCGGCGGCTTTCTGCCCTGCCTCGTCACCGTCATAGATAAGCACGACTTTTTCGGCGAAGTGGCGCAATGCCTGCACGTGCTGAAGTGTCAGCGCGGTCCCTAGCGTTGCCACCACATTGCGGATACCCGCCTGATGGCAGGCGATCACATCGGTGTATCCCTCGACGATGACGGCTGTCTTGGTGTCGATGATCGGCTTCTTGGCCATATGCAGGCCGTAAAGCGTCGCGCTCTTGTTAAAGAGCACGGTCTCAGGACTGTTGAGGTACTTAGGCTCATCCTCGTCGCGGAGCTTGCGGCCACCAAAGGCTATGGGCCTGCCGATCGCATCGAAGATCGGAAAAATTAGGCGATGTCGCATCCGATCATAAAAGGACGATCGGTCGAGATCTTGGCTGCGCTCACGAGGCGAGATCAGCCCCGCCATGGCGAAGGCTTGCACATCCCATGCTTTCTCATTGATCATCATGGCCAGACCGTCCCAACGATCCGCTGCATAGCCGATCTGAAACGCCTCGACCATCTCAGCACTGATCCTGCGTTTGGCGATGTAATCGCGTGCCGTCCGACCATGATCGGGATGACGAAGCAGCGCACGAAAGAACTCCACCGCCTGTGAGTTGGCCCGGGCAATGCGTTGTCGCTCCGTCGGGCTTTCCTCTTCCTGACTCCCGCCGCCCCGTCCCTGAACCAGCTTGATCCCCGTACGGTCCGCCAGCAGTTTCAGTGCATCGGGGAAACTCATCTTGTGATAATTCATCACGAAGCTGAACACATCGCCACCAGCACCGCATGAAAAGCATTTGTAAATCTGCTTCGTGGGCGAGACGTGCATGGACGGGTTCTTGTCATCGTGAAACGGACAGAGCCCCAGAAACTCCTTGCCCCGAGCCTTGAGCGAGACCTGCTCGCCAATCAGCCGGACGATGTCAGTTGCCTGCTGAACCTCGTTTTTTTGATCGTCACGCGACGGCATGTTGGAAGCCTCTACCTGCCTGCTACAAACTGTTCGGCGGCGTCTGAGAACGGGACATCTCCGTAGAGAGGTCCGTACGGACGCCGGGCACTATTTGCGGAGCGGCCACATAAAAACTACGTCTCCGACTCCCATCGAAGACTACTCAATCCACCACCCTCCGCCCCGAGGCTTCGGTATCGCATAACTCCGTAATCAACAAGACTTTTGGGAACATCCATCAGCTTGCTGTGCCGTTATTTTGCGACCCTTAAGAAATATCACAGGAATCGAATCAGTCAACCAAAAGTGCTGACTTATCATGAAAATCTCACAGAATTTTGTCCACGAATTGATTCTGAACTGCCCCATCACGTTTTATAGAATTACCCAATCCGTGTTTACAACAAGAGTTGCGAAAAATACATCGACTTTGCAATTCGCTCCGTTCCTCCATAAAAAAAACGCCAGCGAACCGGCGTTTGAAAAACTATTTGGCTGTCAGGCACTCTTGATGGGACTACTCGGCTGCGGGCTGACTCGCGGTCGCAGGTCTGTATGCATACTTCCGCTTCAGCGGCTTGGTGACCAGCCCCATACGGATGGCTTTAGTCGAGACCTTGACCCGTTGAAGGGAACCATCCACAACCGCGGGAACGGACTGGATATTCGGCTTAAAAGTACGCTTGGTCTTGCCGGTAATTTTGGTGCCGACACCGCCGAGGTATTTGGCTTTACCGCGCGTGGTGTACGTGTGGCCGGTGGTGGTCTTACGTCCGGTGAATTTGCAAACGCGTGGCATAATCAAACCCCTGCAGGATAAATCTGTGTGGGAATTTCGAGCAAAGTATCTTATCCAAATGAAAAGTTACATGCAAACCAACAGATCCTCGCCAAACGCCCTCTATATTTCTATTTAACTAGGTGCTCGCCAGGCCGCATAGGTCTGCCGCGAATAAACTCCTCAATCGTCATGGCCCGACTGCCGGGAACCTGTACCTCCAGCAAACGCACCGAACCGTCGGCAACGGCGACCCGCTGATGCTCCAGTATTACCCCCGGCTCGCCGTCATAGCGGCCAGGCTCTGCAGCCACACGCAGTATTGATAACGGTTGCAGACGCTGATCTTTTTGCACCCACGTCATCTGCACACCGGGCCAAGGCGTCAATCCATGCACACGACGACGGACCTCATCGGCTGTTGCATGAAAATCCACATATCCATCCGCCTTGGAAAACTTCGCAGCACGGCTGGCTAATGACTCATCCTGCGGCTGCCCCTGAAGCTGGCCACGGATAAAATCGCTCAGCACTTTTTCGATCACATCGGGGCCCATGACAGAGAGACGGTCGTGCAGTTCGCCTGCCGTCTCCAGCGGATCAATCGGCGTAGAGGCAGTGGCGTAAACCACTCCCGCATCCATGCGTTGCGCAAGTGAAATCACGGATACACCGGTTTGCTTCTCGCCGGCAAGTATTGCCCAGTTAATCGGAGCGGCTCCACGGAATTTCGGCAGCAGCGAAGCGTGGAGATTGACTGCCAACCCGCCCAGGGCTGCGACGAGCGGCTCGCCAAGCTTCTGCCCAAAAGCAATGACCACGGAAGCATCCGGCTGCAACTCGCGGATCATCTCCACAAACGCTTCTGTATTGACGTTCTCCTCCTTATAGACACGCAGACCGATGGCTTGCGCCCAAGAAGCAATGGGTGTCGGGGTCAACTTTCTCTGCCGACCCGCGGGACGATCCGGTTGAGTCACCACCGCAGCAATTTCATGTCGCCCCGCCAGACGTTGAAGCGTCGGCAGGCCAAACTCACCTGAACCAAGGAACACAAGTTTCATATGAATGATTCCGATGCGATCAGCGACGGATCATCCTGGATTATCGCAGATGAATTTAAAAGTATCGCGCAACACTGTTGCAAGCCTCACTGCTTGGATCTCGCTTCAAGCTCGCGCACCACTCGCTGGTTAGCAAGCTTATCCATGGGGCTCATGCGGTCGAGGATCAACAAGCCGTCGAGGTGATCGGTCTCGTGTTGCCAGATGCGAGCCTGGAGCTCCTCACTCGTCAGCGTGAATGTATTTCCCATCAGATCTTGCGCGGTTACGGTGATGGCCTTGGGGCGCCGGATCGTCGCGTGGATCTGCGGCAGGCTCAGACAGCCTTCCTCGAAATCCTCGGTTTCACGACTTGGGTTGGAGAGGACGGGATTGATGAAGACAAAATCCTGACGTTCTTCCCTAGTCTCACCGGGGCCGACCGCCACGAACATGCGCCAGCTCAGTCCGACCTGTGGTGCCGCCAGCCCAACGCCAGGGGCCTCGTGCATCAATTCGATCATACGACTTGCCACCGAACGGACTTCGTCACTGATGGCTGCAACGGGCTGAGAGCGCGTCCGCAGCACACGGGCGGGATAGGTGACGATCCGAAGTTTTCCGGGGTCAACTGACATGATCGGGATGGTAGGTGAGACTGGGCAAGGCAACAAGCGACATGAAGGCCTCAAAAACCACTAAAATCACCCATTGGTTCCATGATCCTAATCTTGACTCACATATAAGGGAATGTCATACTGATTAAGGCGTTGTGGCATTTGACGTACTTGGATGCCACAGCGCCAGACATGTCAACGGCCCGGTTGGTTGATGGTATGATTCGGTCTGGGTGGGACTGCTAATCATCTGATTGATAGGGGCTCGCATGGCCACAATTACTAAAAAAGAACTCATTGACCATATCTCCGACGCGACCGGTGAAAAGCGGGTCGTAGTCAAGAAAATCGTTCAGAGTTTTCTGGACTCGATCATCGTGGAGCTTGGCAAGGGAAATAGACTTGAGTTTCGGGATTTTGGCGTTTTTGAAGTCAAGCAACGCCGCGCTCGAAAGGCTCAGAACCCCAAAACGCTCGCACCGGTACAGGTGCCACCCAAGCGTACTGTAAAGTTCAAGGTCGGACGCCTGATGAAACAGACGCTCATCAGCGACAATCCCGTCGCAGCGGTCAACCTCGCCGCCGCAGCGCGTAACCAAGACGACGAGTAACCTGTCCATCGCAGCCAGTATGCGAGTTATTTATCCGGCTGCTTCATGCCGAAATCGGAGCGGTAATGAGTTGTCGCTAAACTCATTTCATGCCTTATTGGCTTGATGAAATCCGTGCCGACCTCAAACAGCTCGAACGTGACAACCTTCTACGCACATTGAAGGTCGTCGAGGTGAACGGCCGAACCATTCGCCGCAATGGACGGGAACTTATCAATCTGGCCGGTAACGATTATCTTGGCCTGTCATCCCATCCGCGTGTTCGTGATGCAGTAATCGATGCCGTGCGGCTTTACGGAACCGGAGCTGGAGCAAGCCGGCTGGTCAGCGGTCATTTACCCATTCATGCTCAAATGGAAACGAAGTTTGCCGCATTCAAGCATGCGGAAGCGGCACTGATCCTGCCCAGCGGCTATACCGCCAATCTTGCCGCTGTCACTGCGCTTGCTCAGCCTGGGGATCTGATCTGTGTGGACAAGCTCAATCACGCAAGCCTGATCGATGCGGCACGTGCCAGCGGCGCGGAAGTACGGGTATTTCCGCATCTGCGCTACGACAAGCTCGAACGATTGCTCCAGCGCGGCCCGCGTACCAGAACACTCTTGCCCACGGAAATAAACCCCTCGAAAACAACCTTTTCGACGTCATCCTCCTCGGGAGAAGTCGCCTCGGACGAATTATTGACGGCTGCCACCGAACGAACTCCCCGCACTTTCATCCTTACCGATTCAGTTTTTTCCATGGATGGCAACACCGCTCAACTTCCAGAACTCTGTGATCTGGCTGAAAAATACAGCTCCATCCTGATGGTGGATGAAGCTCACGGCACCGGCGTGCTCGGTGAAACCGGTGGCGGCTTGTGCGAACTTCAGGGTATTACCTCGCGCGTCGATGTCGTTATCAGCACTGCGAGCAAGGCACTGGGGGGGCTCGGAGGCATCGTCACCGCCCGACGTGAGGTAATTGCAACACTGGTCAATCGCGCTCGCTCTTTTATCTTCAGCACTGGCGTCCCACCCGCACAGGTTGCCGCCATCGGTGCCGCGCTCGATGTGCTGCGCGATGAACCATGGCGCATACGGAAAATCAGGGAATTGGCTGTTTACCTCCGCAGCCGGCTGCACAATCTGGGCTGGGGGATCCCCTCTCCATCATCAGACCCTTTGACCCCTGCGACTCCCATTATCCCACTGATCGTCGGCACACCCGCCAATGCGCTGGCGCTGTCTGCGCAATTGGAAGACAACGGCTTTTTCGCGCCGGCAATCCGCCCCCCCTCCGTGGCACCCGGAGCATCCCGCGTCCGCCTATCGTTGCGAGCGGATCTGGAGCCGGATGACATCGATCGCTTGTGCGGATTGTTGAAACGTTGACAGGCATTTACGCAATTTTGCCTCTATCAAAAGTGTTTATCACGGCTGCATGAGTGTGCTACACTCCGCACCCCACTACTGAGAGAGATTTCATGATTAATCGATTCCACGCTGTTGGTCCGGGCACAAAGGTCCCTTCCATCGTTCATGCGATCGTCGAGATTCCCAAAGGACGACGAAGTAAATTCGAGGTCGATAAAGAAACCGGACTCATCCGTCTTGACCGCTATCTTTATTCGTCGCTCATGTATCCGGGCGATTATGGATTCATTCCCGGCACGCTTGCTGAGGACGGCGACCCGCTCGATATCCTCGTCATGGTCAACGAGCCGACATTCAGTGGCTGCCTGATCGAAGCAAGACCCATCGGCTTGTTCAAAATGACTGACCGTGGCGCCAATGACTACAAAGTACTCGCGGTCCCCAGTTCGGACCCGATCTTCGCGGAATACAATGATCTCTGGCGCGTTCCGCCTCACTTCCTTCGTGAGGTTGAACACTTTTTCGGAACTTATAAGGAACTCGAAGGTAAAGCCGGCGAAGACGTTGTACAGACGCTCGGTTGGGAGCCCGCGGATAAAGCTCGTGGCGAGGTGCTTTCCTGCGTCAAGCGATTTTCGCAGAAACACACGAGTCCTTCCCGTTCCAAGCCGCGAAAAGCCAGCAAAAAGAAGTAGTGTTGATCGCTGATTCACTCCGCACATTGCCGCGGATTCAATCCGATCCACGGAAGAAAGAGATGAGGAGGCATCCATTGCTTTCCGCGTGCTGCCGTTCTTGCCATACTCTGGTAATCTTTCTACGTGCGCCCGATCATCAGTGAGAAGCCCTACCGCTTCGTTCCGCCGTGCGATAGTAGGTTCTGGCCCGCAGTTGTGGGGCTATACCTGCCGCGCTATCTGCGCACGCGCCATGGGGTAACGCGCGTCGAATGTCGTGGCGTGGAAAAATTGCGGAGTTCCATCGACGCAGGTCATGGAGTACTTCTTGCACCTAATCACTGCCGCCCGCCCGATCCGTTTGTTCTGGGCATTCTGTCGCGTCGAGTCGGCCACTCGTTCCACACAATGGCGAGCTGGCACCTTTTTATGAACGGCAGAATGCAGGCTTTTCTCTGCAACCGTGCCGGTGCTTTCAGCGTTTATCGTGAGGGGCTTGACAAGGCAGCCATCGATGCGGCCATAGACATCCTCGCCGAGGCAAAGCGACCGCTGATTATTTTTCCCGAAGGCAATATCTCTCGTTCCAACGACGCGCTGCTCTCGTTGATGGAGGGTACCGGTCTGATCGCACGTACAGCCGCCAAACGCAGAGCGAAAGATCAACCTGATCGTAAGGTCGTCATTCATCCTGTCGCGTTGCGCTATTTGTTCAAGGGTAATATCCGCACTGCGCTGGAGCCGATCATCCGGCAGATCGAAGCACGTCTCTCCTGGCGGCCTCAGAGCCAGCTTGGACTTGTCGAACGTGTCGTCAAAGTCGGCCACGCGCTTCTGGGACTCAAAGAAATCGAATACCTCGGTTCGCCGCAGGGCGGGACGACAGCCGAGCGGCTTGATCGGCTGATCAACTACGTTCTGGAGCCGATCGAGGCTGAGTGGCTTAACGGCCAGCGTGAGCCGCATGTCTCCGCACGAGTAAAACGACTACGGATGGCGATTCTGCCTGACATCGTCAAGGGGGAGATCAACGATGCCGAACGCGACCGCCGTTGGAAACAACTGTCTGACCTCTATCTGGCGCAGCAGTTAGCGTGCTACCCGCCGGATTACGTACGGTCCAAGCCCACCGTGGAACGGTTGCTTGAAACCGTCGAGCGTTTTGAGGAAGACCTCACCGATGTGGCGCATATCCACTCGCCAATCGAAGTGATCGTGGAAGTCGGCGACGCGATCGAATCAGGCACGACGCGCGATCGTGGCACGGGTGGCGATCCGCTAATGCATAAGATCGAGGAATCGCTGCGGGTGATGCTGTCACGGCTTTCGGAGTCATGCACACCGTTTACGTGAACTATTTTTCACTGGTTGCAGCTGTCAGAGTAATGACAAACTTGTATCAGATCGGAACCCCCGGTGCGAGTATATCCACCACCCACATCGCCAATGTTACGCTGACTGCGGAAGCAACCGTGGTCCAGAACACGCAATCAGCTGCGGTGTCGGCATCACCTTCAAGCTCAATAGTCAGCAGCAGCGTATTGATCGCCGTCGGAGCGGCGCAGCCGATGATGATCTGCTTCCCCGGCCAGGGCCACAGTCCCAGCCACCACACTCCCAGACCAGTGACCAATGGAAACAATATCAGCTTCACGAGCATCACAACGGAGACCAACCTCCAGCTTGGCCAGCGGGCGCGTGTCGCCAGTTGCGCACCAAGTGTGATAAGCCCGATGGGGACGACCGCAGTTCCCAGCGGGACAATGCTCTGTGTGAACCATGTCGGTAATTCGAAGCCGGGATTCCGAAACCGAATCTCACGCAGGACGAACGCTGCGACGATCACGTAAAGCATCGGCAGCTTGAAGTAGCCGAATCCGCCCCGCCACCCCTCGCCGTTGCCCAAAGACAGAATCAGGTAGCCGAGGTACCAGATGGCGATGTTGCTCGCCAGCACGATCAGTGCCTGGGCAGCAACACCCTTTGATCCATAATGCAAAGAAGCGACGGGAATGCCGAAGTTACCAGCGTTGAATACAACACTGCCGAGAATCACGGTGGCCATCGTGCCCGGTGGAATTTTGCGCCATCGCAAGGCAGCGAACAGAGGCAGAGCGATGCCTGCTGTGGGAATGACGACCGCGAAAAGTATTCCGCCGATCTGACGCCAACTGAGCAGGCTTTCATAGACGTTAATAAATAAAAAGCACGGGATGAGCAGATAAATATTCAACCGCGAAAGTGTGGGCATGTGCAGCGGTGAAATTCGCTGAAGCAGTGCCCCGAAACCGATCATGATCAGAATGGGAAGAATGACACCGGAAAAAATCTCTGCGAGCTGATGGATCGGTCCAGGCATCGGTCGAAAGTGTAACGAAAGGTGGACGTTGAGCGGAGCGGTGCTAGGTGACTAGCATTGAGCTGGCTGGACGTTGTTGCTTAATCTGCGTACAACAGGCCTGCCCGGTTTACCCCATCACCCTATCCATCCGATATAGGTGATACATTCGTTACTCCACATACAGCGTACTCCCATGAAGCACTACGATCTGGCGGTCATCGGTACCGGCCCGGCAGGACAGAAGGCAGCGATCCAGGCAGCCAAGCTCGGTAAGTCCGTCTGCATCATCGAAAAAAATGATGTTGTCGGCGGTGTCGCGGTCAACACGGGTACGATCCCTTCCAAAGCCTTGCGCGAGGCGGCACTCCATCTGACCGGTGCCAGTCAGCGTGGTCTGTTCGGACAGAGCTACCGCGTCAAACGAAAAATTACCATTGCTGATCTCATCGGCGTCAGTCAGCGGGTCATCCGACATGAGTGGGATGTCATCCTTGATGCGTTTGATCGCAACGGAATCGATCTCGTTTGGGGTGCTGCCCATTTCGAGGGGCCGAATCTGCTGCAGATCGTCCGGGCTGAAGAAACCGAGATGGTCACCGCGGAAAAGTTTCTGATCGCAATCGGAACCCGCCCTGCTCGACCCGAAGATGTGCCCTTTGACGATGAAACCGTTTTCACCTCCGATGAAATACTCAAGCTCAACCACTTGCCCAAGAGCATGATCGTCGTCGGTGGCGGCGTCATCGGCACCGAGTACGCCTGCATCATGGCGACGCTGGGTATCCAGGTCACCATGCTCGAAGGCCGAAACCATGTGCTCGGCTTCCTTGATGAAGAAATCGCCGAGTCGTTCCAGTACCAGATGCGCCAGGCAGGGATCACCCTGCGGCTGGGTGAAAAAGTCGCAAAGATCGAACGGTTCTCGCCCGGCGAGAGCAACGGCGTGGCGGTGCAGGCAACACTTGAATCCGGCAAAAAACTCCAGGCTCAAACTTTACTCTATGCCGTAGGTCGTCAGGGACTCTGCGGCAAGCTCGCACTGGAAAACGTAGGAGTAACTTACGACGACCGCGAGCGGCTCACGGTCAGCAAGAACTACCAAACCGAAGTGCCCCATATCTACGCGGCAGGCGACGTGATCGGATTTCCCGCGCTGGCGTCAACCGCGATGGAGCAGGGACGCCAGGCTGTCTGCCACATGTTCGGGGTGGAGGTTCGTTCATTCTCCGAGTTATTCCCCTTCGGTATCTATGCGGTGCCCGAAATCTCCATGGTCGGCAAAACCGAGGAGCAACTGACAAAAGCAGCTATCCCCTACGAAGCAGGCGTCGCTCACTACAAAGAAATCGCACGCGGACAACTACTCGGTGACGAAACCGGAATGCTCAAGCTGCTCATTCATCAGGAAAACCGACAGATCCTCGGCGTACACATCATCGGCACCGGCGCCACGGAACTGGTCCATATCGGCCAGGCGGTAATGGCATTCAACGGCACGGTCGAATTCTTTATCGACAACGTCTTCAACTACCCGACCCTCGCAGAAGCCTACAAAATCGCGGCCCTCAACGGGTTGAACAAACTCAGACACATCTAAAACGCCTGCATCCGCGACCAGCGGTCGTGGTCTGCTCTATACTGAAGGCATCACTTCTTCGGGAGGATGCATCGTCCATGGCAGAACCGTTGTATGTTGAGAAGCCGGGAAAGTTTTATCTCGGCAAAGATTACGATCTCCAAGCCGGTAAGACGGGTAATATCCCGCTGCAATATGACGCCAAAGATTTAACCACGCATGGCGTCTGCGTGGGTATGACCGGCAGCGGCAAGACGGGCCTCTGTCTGGCTCTACTGGAAGAAGCAGCCCTTAACGGTATTCCCGCTATCTGTATTGATCCCAAGGGTGATCTGACCAACCTGCTGCTGACATTTCCACAACTACGACCGCAAGACTTTCGGCCATGGGTCGATCCAAGTGAAGCTACTCGACGCGGATTATCGCTCGATGACCTTGCTGCACGAACTGCCAGCATGTGGAAGGATGGGCTTGCCCAATGGGGTCAGGACGGTGCACGCATTCAGCGATTCAAAGACGCTGCTGACATTGCCATCTATACCCCCGGCAGCAGTGCCGGACTACCGTTAAGCGTGCTGCAATCGTTTGCTGCACCTGCAACTGCTGTGCGCAACGATCCTGAAGCACTCGGTGATCGAATCGCTTCGTCAGTCTCAGGCTTGCTGGCACTGGTGGGCATTGAAGCCGACCCGCTGCGCAGCCGCGAACACATCCTTCTCTCGAACCTGCTTGACCATGCCTGGCGAGCCGGTCGCGATCTGGATATGGCCACGCTGATACGGGATATCTCGCATCCTCCATTCGACAAAGTCGGCGTGATGGATCTCGAAAGTTTTTATCCCGCGAAAGAACGATTTGCGCTGTCGATGTCGCTCAACAATCTGCTCGCCTCACCCGGCTTCAGTGCGTGGATGCAGGGAGAACCGCTCAACATTCAGCGGCTGCTGTACACCGAAGCCGGTAAGCCACGGTTGGCGATTCTTTCCATCGCACACCTGAGCGACGCTGAACGTATGTTTTTCGTCACTCTGCTGCTGGGGGAAGTGCTCGCATGGATCCGCGCGCAATCAGGTACCTCCAGCTTGCGGGCTTTGCTCTACATGGACGAGGTGTACGGTTATTTTCCACCCAGTGCCAATCCGCCTAGTAAGGTACCGATGCTCACACTGCTCAAGCAGGCACGCGCCTTTGGACTGGGCGTGCTGCTGGCTACGCAGAATCCGGTCGATCTCGATTACAAGGGACTGTCCAACGCAGGCACCTGGTTCCTCGGTCGATTACAAACCGAGCGTGACAAGATGCGTGTGCTTGACGGATTGGAAGGTGCCTCAGCCGCTGCTGGCGCACGCTTCGATCGCTCACGAATGGAAAAAATTCTCTCCGGCCTGGGTAAGCGTGTGTTTCTGGTCAACAACGTACATGAAGACCAACCAACAGTCATTCAGTCACGCTGGGCTATGTCATATCTGCGCGGCCCGCTGACACGAGATCAAATTTCACAGTTGATGGCAGACCGCAAATCACAGACACCCAAAGCCGCAGTGACCGCAACCGATCGCGGATCATCGAACGTACACGCGATCCCTACAGATAAACCCCTTTTGCCGCCGGGCTTGAAGCAGGTTTTTCTCAGCTGCAAGCCAGAATTGAAAAATACGGCGGTCACCTACCAACCGGCACTCTACGGCAACGCCAATCTGCATTTCGTAGATACAGCTAATAAGTTCGACGCCTGGCAGCCACACGCTTTTATCTTGCCGCTCAATGATGAATCTGCTGATGACAACTGGTCCGGTTGCGAAGTAGTCGTTGGTGAATTGTCAGGCGTGAATGGGGAACCGGATTGCCCGACAGCTCAATTTGCCGAATTGCCGAGCAGATTCCGCCAGCCAAAGGCACTGATCCAGATGCGCAGTGAGTTGAAAGATTACATCTACCAATCACTGCGATTGGAGTTGCGCAAGTGTCTGCCGCTGAATCTGACCGCGCAGCCCGGCCAATCTGACGAAGACTTTCGACATGCGATCGAGCAGGAGGCAGCCCGTCAGTCAACCGCTGAGATTACCCGCCTGGGTACAGCTCTGGAGGAAAAACTGCGGCCATTGGAAATTCAAAAGCAGCAACAGCCGTCAGGATTCTGGGTCGGGTGCAAGCGTGTGATCAAGTTGATCGGTCGTTTTCTGCTGCGTATCGCGTTGCTGTTACCTGAGATTTTGCTGCGTATGGCTGATCTTTACCTGAATAAGGGCCGCCGCTATCGCAAGGTCCTCACACAACGCCAGCTCGACCAGGCGGGTCGGGCCCTTAGCCAGTCTGGTCGTGAGACTGCACGCGACCCCAAAGAACTAACGCGGGGTGAAATTGAAACGGAAATCGCGGAGCTGCGTGCTCAGTTTGAGGTTGATAAAAAAGCAGTCGAAGCCCGTTACAACCCCGATCAACTGCTCCGACAGATTGAGAAGGTGTCGATTCCTCCACGGAAATCAGATATCGACATCAATGATTTGCAAATCCTGTGGAGGCCGGGCAAGGCGAAAGGCTGATGGATTTCAGTCTGTATGCTGCAGCCCCCTGTCACGGTTTAGGTTTCAATCCACCCGTACCTTGACCACCACCTTTTTCACCGCGCAGGGTTGGTCAACCGCGGCACAGGGAATATGTGCATCCTGCGGATGAAATATGGCGAACATCCCCGGCCGAACCCTGACGAAATCAGGTTTACCCGTGCCAAGCAGGTAATCATCCTTTTCCTTATATGCTTCTGTGATCTGGATATCGTTGATGTTGGCGTAGCCCATGCACTCGTCGCCAGCCACGACATATTGCACATCAATGTGCTTGCGATGAGCTTCAAATCTGCCCTGCTCCTTGGGTTTGGTGTCGTAGCTTTGTACAAGCGCAAAAACATTTTCACCATCAATTGGATACTTGCCGTTTTCGAGCGTGGCTAGATCTTTGCGACGAAGAAACTCAAAGGCCTTAGCCAAGCGACTGCCGGGGGCAGCATATTGTGAAGCGTTTTCGAGTTGATCGATAATCATGGTTTGCTCCTGCGTAAGTCAGCAGAATAGCAGAACAGAAACGCACCGCCGTAACTCGCGTCGGTTGTTTTTGCAAATCCATCACTCGCAATGGCAAGAGTCGCAGTATCAGATCAGGTGAGCCCGCGCCAGAATCAGCCCGATTAACCCGCTGCCGATGATGACAATCGCTGCATTGATCCGCAAGACAAGTGATGCCACAGCCGCGAGAACGGCGATCATCCATGCAGGCCAGCCTGCAGGCTGGTTCTCTGCCCAGAACACCTCCTGCGCCAGTTTGAGCACGACGGCGAACATCAACGCAATAGATGACACGTTGATGGCGTCGAGAAACGCAGCCATCCACGACGAGCGACGTAGCCGGGAGATCAGAGGCCCGGTAACAGCGACAAGGATAAACGCAGGCAGGAATATCGCGATCGTCGCCACAGCCGCCCCGGCGATTGGCGAACCGCCAGCTTTGGCCATCACGATATATCCGATGAATGTCGCTGTGGAAAAAAGTGGACCAGGCGTAACTTGCCCGACCGCAACCGCATCGAGTAACTGCTGTTTGGTAAGCCAGCCGTGATCGCGCACGAGATCACCTTCAATGAATGCGATCAGTACATAACCACTGCCATAAAGGATGGAGCCGACTTTCAAAAAAAATATCGCAAGCGCGGTAATGGTGGCATCAATCCTACCCGGCCCAACGGTTGTCGGCAGACTAATCGCAGCTTCATACGCTAACTGTGCGCGGGCACTGGGTATGAATCGCTGAGCAAGCCAGCCGGTCGCAAGCAGTGGTAATGACTGGTCAATGGAATTCCGATTGATCGCCCGCATGCGCAACCAGAACATACCGACCAGTCCGCTGGCGAAGAGCGCCACAAGCTCATCTGCTCCCTGAAATGATGCGACCGTGGTCGCGGCTCCGACCAATGCCAGCCTCCAGTCCTTAACCGCTTTGCGGCCGAGCTTCCATATCAACCCCGCCATGATTGCGATCATCGCCGGCTTGATGCCAAAGAGAAATCCCCTCGCATCGCTCAGATTGCCCCCGCGCAGGTATAGCCATGCCAGCATTCCCGATAGAACTGCTGCCGGTGCGATAAAACAAATCCCCGCGACGATTAATCCCGGCAATCCCGCGCGTACACGCCCGATATGGATCGCCATTTCCGTGGAATTGGGACCGGGAATCAGATTGGTCGCACCGACGAGGTCGAGAAATTCCTGCGGTGAAAGCCATCCGCGTTTGCGAACGACTTCATCCTCCACAAGCGCCAGATGAGCTGCAGGCCCACCAAAGCCAAATGTGCCGAGCTTGAAAAACAGCGCAGCCAGCTCACGCAGCCGCGCGGATTGCGAGTCAGTGGCGGACATAATGAGAGTTTAGACGATGGAGAGAATTGCGCAAGCGGTGATCATCACACATATCACCCCGACAGCCTCAAGATACAGCACCTATCTCAGGGCAGCATTCGCATTTGATCGTAGTTGACTTCCGCCGTCGCGGCATTGTCCAGCGGTTCAGCGGGAATTGTGCCTACGACGCGCAACGAGCCCTGCGCCTGTGGTGTTACAGATGTGCCCCGGCCTGAGGCGGCAGCCATCTGTCGAGCTGCCTGCGAGATCGGCACTGGTGTCGTTACGATCGATCGCGGAGGTATATAGGCTCGCGCCTCCGCTGCGGCACGGCTTGCCTCCAGAACAGCTTCTTCTCTCGCAGCTCGAGCCGCTGTCCTGGCAGCATAAGCACTGGTGTCAATCACGGCCTTTGCAGTAGCGGCTGACGTTTCGACCACCGTTTTCTGTGATTGCCGATAGACCTCAAATCCGGTCGCTACGATCGTCGGCACCACGGCTGCGCATCCCGATACATACATCGCTCCGACCGCAGTCGCAGCCATCGTAATACGACGCACCCATACATGTGCTTGATATGACATGTTGCCTCCCCGCGCCGCCGCGCGACTCGCGTACCAAACGGTACTCCACATACTCCATGCAGCTATCGGAACCTCCGGTCATTGGATGTGGTCCGCAAGGGAAATATGGCCAGACAATCAGCCAGACGGGATTGCCTACCCGTTACAACCCGCACAGCTTTCAAAGGTCGGACCTCTGCACGTCCGATATAGACCACGTTTCCCGCGATATCGCAGGACGTCTCGGCTAACCGCGAATGGGAATGTTGAGGCCCGCATGAGCTCATCCACGAAGCCCACACCGTCGTCTTTCGCTGGTCTGCCAGCGTCGAATCTCGCCTACCCGCGTGTTCATTCTCAGCTTTTTGCTCCCGCGACTAACACCCAGCCGCCACGTGTCTGTGTCATCGCCGAAATCGGAGTCAATCACGACGGCAACGTCACGAAGGCTCTTGAGCTTGTGCGCTCCGCCGTCCGCGCCGGTGCCGACGCCGTCAAGTTTCAGCTCTTCGATCCACGTCACCTGCTCTCGAATCAGTCACGACTGGCTGTCTATCAGGAATCTTCCGCCACCGATGTCTTCACCATGCTCGACCGGTTGAAGCTCAGCCTACGCGACATGCTTACCGTGCGAGCTGCGGCGCGAAATGCGGGCATCGCATTCATCGTTACACCCTTCAGCCTGGAAGACTTTGATGCGCTCCGACAGCTTGATGTCGATGCTGTAAAAATCGCCTCACCCGACGCGGTGAACAATCCGCTGCTTGAGCTTACCGCATCACTTGGCCGGCCAATGATTGTCTCAACGGGAACAGCAGAGCTTGACGAACTGGAGTTTGTAGCGGAACTGGTCCGTGATCGCCCGTCGTGTCTGATGCAGTGCATCTCCAGTTACCCAACGCCGACGAATGATGCGGGATTGGGTGGCATTTCGGTACTGTCGCATCGCTTCGGGCTGCCGACTGGCTACTCCGATCACACGACAAACGTCGTGACCGGTGCGCTGGCGGTCGCGGCAGGTGCCTGTGTGATCGAAAAGCACCTGACCTACGATCCCACAGCCAGCGGCCCTGACCACGCTGCGAGTTTTGACGGAGAATCGTTTTACGAATACGTCAGCCTCATCAGGCAGGCTGCGATGATGCACGGCCCGGCAAACAAGGCTCCCCACGCTGTTGAGGCTGACGTCCGCAGTGCTTCACGCCAAAGCCTGTGCATCAAACACGACCTGCCGGCAGGTCACGTACTTACACGCAACGATCTGACGATCAAACGTCCCGGCACAGGTATTCCCGCTGCGCATTTCAACCGCGTCCTGGGCAGAAAACTCATTCGTGCAGTGAAGGCCAATGATCTACTCACCGCTGACGATATTTGAGTAGCCATATCTTCGCGGATACGGGGTAATTTCGAGGAAAACGGGCAGATGATTACCCCACGGTGCACTTAGCGAGCGTGGGCAATTCCAGTTGTGCCGTTCGGCTGCCAAAGAGTGTCGTCGAGGTAGCCCTGTTCTCCTTCTCGATGCGCAGATTTACCATGGCTTCAAAAAGAAAGTTGGTGCGATTGCCATCGAGACCCAGCAAGTCCAGTGGAATCAGTGCGGCAAGTTCGTAGCCTCCATCGCATGGATGCACACGCCAGGGAAATGTCGGCACAGGAACCTGTTCGTGGCCGTTGAATCTCCAAACCGATCCGGCGCCTTCCGCCCCGTGTGGGAAGAAGACGACCTGCTGGACCTCGCGTGTTGACTTTGCCTCCGGCTTGGCAGCAAGCAATCCCAGATACGGGCCGCCCCAGAAATTTCCATCATGAGCACCGTGCAGAAACTGCTCGGTCACACGGCTATCCTTCACTTGCGCGTGGATACCCGCGTTTCTGCTGTCGATGGCCAGACGCATCTTGCCAACCTCCTGACCGTGAGACAGGAAAGTGAGCGGTTTGGCACTCTCCAGCACGTTCCCCAAATTTTCCAGATCCGGCAGCGCAGCTACGCGCGTGATGTGACAGCGATACTCCGGACGGAGCGGTGTGGGCAGTAAAAATTGCCTGCCCTTGACTACCATCGCTCCTACCATCAGTTTCGCGTCCGGGCGGCTCGTCACCGTCAGCGGCAGTTCCAACTGAGCCAGGCCATTAGCTGGAACATCAACATCAAGCGTCGTCGCGCCAGGGAAACGGACACAATCGTTCGCGTTCGTCCAACATTCGATCTGCCCGACAAACGCATGAGTGCTCAAATTGGCGATCTTCACCGCAATGCGGGCCTGCGCGGTCTCGCCGGGACACGACATCACCGGCCGCTCAATGACTTCCACCTTGCAATCGACAAGATCGCGCGGCGGTAACGTCTTGCGATATTCATCCACACGAAGACCCATCATGTCGATGGATGGCGGGGCAAAACCCGGGAAGCGATTTACCAGCGCAACATCCCCTCGGATGCGGAAATCCATTCGCTCAATATCAACGAAGCCCGGATCAGTGCTAGTTTCGTGGTTGTCCACCATCACCTGCCTCTCTTCAGGTGAGGCGAGCCGACCGCAATTGACGGTGAGATTGCCGCGGAGCGTGTTGCGACTGGCATTTTTTGCCAGGTGCGCCAGGTGCGGATAGCGTGCCCGGAAAACCGGGGAATCGATATCGACGGTTTCGTAGATATTCTTGCGCATCTCCTCAATGGAACTACCCTCACGGGCGACCATTTTTTCCCAATCCGCCTGTGTGGGGAACATGAATCCAACCGCCAGCCGACAATCGACAAACAGGTTCTGCTCGATCAAGTGATCCTTGCCCGCGTTGATGAAAATGGCCGCCATCGACACCTGCCCTGCGTGACCGCAGCGATAAAAAACATTGCCGCGCATCGCCAGGCCGCAAATGCCATCGTCCGCATAGATCGCGGCCGTTCCCCAGGGTGAGGGCGTGCCGATGTGGTGAAAGAAATTGTGTTGGATAACGTTACCCTGCTCACTGGGGTTTCGGCCCATGTAGATAGCTGATGCGTCATCCGTCCCGATCGCCAGGTGGTCGAACTCGTTGTACTCCATGAGGTGATCGTTTCCCCAAATGAGTATGGCGTTATGCGGCCCCGAATGAATATGGTTATGAGCTGCGCGATGGCCGACGCCGTCAAAACCGATACCGGGGTTGTAGGTGTAACTGATGCGGTTGAAGTCGTGGATATGGTTGTTAACGGCCCAATTGCTCCCGGCTGTGAGCGCCCTGCGATCACCTCCGGCAAGCATGATTCCACCCTGCCCCGTGTCGTGAATGTCGCAAGCTTGTACGCCGTTATGTCGACCGTTAACAGATACCGCTAGTCCGCCAACATTTCGGACGGTACAGCCGGCAAGGAGATTGTTCTGACCGGTCACTGAAACACCCATGCCGCGGCTGCATTCGATGATTAAATCGCGCAAGACCACATGTTGCGTCTCCTCAAGGGAGATCAACGGGCCAGCCAGATAGGAGACGACGATCCGCGCCTGCTGCCAATTTGGGGTCGGATAGATATAGAGGATGCGCGCGGAGCGATCCAGCGCCCAGTCGCCGGGCTGGGTGATCTCTTCGACAGCATTGAGTACGCAGTATTTTCTTCCCTCCCAGATACCGTAGTGAGTTTCGGTGGCCAGACGAATCAGGCCGCGTTCGTGGTCGAGTTCCGCAACGGGTTGCGTCGCAGGTGACCATGCGTGTTTCCAGTAACCAAAGCACCGCAAACTCTCAGCACGAGACCATCTGCGGATTCGATCAATGTCGCCGGTAAAGATCGCACATCTGGAACCAGTTGGATTGGGATCGAGCGATGTCGCGCCGACCTCAAGTACCTTTCCGACGATGGCGTATCCCTCTCGCGGCCAGCGAGACATCGGCAGCGGACGGTCATCGCCGAAAACTTCCATCTCTGCGGGAGTTTTGGGAAACCAGAAGCCCCGCGGGATAGCATCACCAATTTCAGTCAGTCCCAGAGCAGCCAGATCAAGTTGGAGAACTCCAGCAGGCAACTTGTGCCGTAGAACATCATCAGTGATGGGGGTAAATTTTTCAGGAGCGATGCGACGGCCGCCGGAGATGCGCACTTCATCACCCGGCCAGGCGCGGTAAACCACCGGAGACACCTCGCTGCCTGAGTCCTCAGCCGTCAATACAAACGGTTCTACCAGTTCATAACAACCCGCGTGAATCCAGACGGTAACCGGGGTGTATACCCGGCTCTGCCGTCGCAAGGAGCGGATGCGATCGCGTGCACCTGTTAACGTAGCTACCGGCTGACAGGGGGAGCCGTCCCGGCCATCACAGCCGGTTGGCGAAACGTGGATATCGATCATGTCTGGGGTACTCATTGATGAGAGAATTCACGGAGATACTACATGATTCAACTACTAGAGGAGCTACCCGAAAAGTATCAGGTCGAGCTGTGACCGCAAATGAAAGGTTAAAACTTTCTCATAGGAAGGTTCGCTTCCTTGAGGATGTGGCTTGTCACAAAGGTGATTTTCAGAAGATCCGCCGTCCTGTCGCTGCACACCCATCACGGCTCATATTGGCGGTGAGCAAAATACAGGCCGGAGCCCCAGGTATTCCAAAGTGCCCATTTGAAGTCTTTGGTCTGAGAAAACGATACGGACCCATCGTAGTAACCACAATATGCGCCTATCACATTACGAGCATTTTCGGCTGGCGTACCGGGATACAGGTTGTTGTCATTGGTGCCAAAAAATGCGAATGATGGATTCCCCGCGCCGCCTTCGATGCGCCGAACCGCGACATTACTCACCTGTACGGCCTGCCATCGAAGCGGAGCTGGATGTCCGCGTGCGTGAACCAGAAAATCCTGCATCATTTGATATCGGGAGTTCGACGAGGCACGAAGCGGTCCCTGCGCTACTTTGGTGGTCGCAGCCATTGATGGCACGAGATAGCCGGGCAAGTACTCCCAGCTTGCCCCCAGGAACTGACTGGTTTGGATGTTGGCGGCGTCTGACAAAGCAGGCGTACCAACCACCGGATGCGCGGTCGCGGAATCAAATCCATAAGACTTGGCGATGTCCAGCAGATTGACTTTGTCGCCGCCATGATTCACCTGAAAATACCAAGGTCCAAAACCCCAGGGATGGTTATTACTTCGAGGCAGTGTGTCGCGGCTATCGACAGCATAGGTCAGGAATCCCAACTCCATCTGCCGCATGTTATTCGCGCCTTTAAGACGCAGGACCTGTGTCCGGGCTTGTGCCAGCACGGGCAGCAGGATCGCGATCAGTAGCGCGATGATCGAGATCGACACCAGCAGTTCCACCAGCGTAAAAGCAGACAAACTCTGCCTGGTTGGATGTTTCATTTCGCAATCCTTCCCCCGGATCGCGTCGTTCATCTTGATACCCTTTTCGGGCTAGTAAAGGATCGCCCTGAAAGGTACGCGAGGACGATCATTACCTGAGATAAAAGCATTTTACTAATTGACACGGCTTGTCAACAACCCCCTGAGCACTTTTAAGGTAAAAAATTGATCCGATATTCCAACCGCTAGCCCCCGGTCGGCTGCGTCCTTTGGCTCTGATCGTGCCGCGAGCGGCTGCGCCAAATTATTCGTCGCAGCATGAGGTCGAAACCTTCATCCACCAATTATTTCGTCGTTGTCTGAAAATGGATATATTGGTAATAACATGGAATAAAGACGACAGGTTGTTTTGACACGAAGACACTCTCAAAAGTCCGGGGCTATCTCAAAATGAAGCGAGTAAGCGCGCCGCAACGAGCGATGCGAAAAGCCGACGCCGCTGACCCCGGCCAGTGGTTGCGCGATGCACTATCCGGAATGCTGCGCGCAACACCCGACGATGTGATAGCGCGGAACGGCTGGCCGGCGAAGGCGATGCGCGGTCAAAGCATCGCGGCACACCGTAAGTGGCTGGGTAAACACAGCGATGATGACCCCGAAGTATGTATCGCTATTTCCGGTCGCGCGATTATCGAGATTGACACCCGCCGCTTTTCACTGGTCCCGCCGCGATTTGCTGTGATCGAGCCGGGGGTTCCACACAGTGAAGCATTTGTGCGACGCTCCGAATCCTACAACGTCATCTGGCTGCGCATTACCCGCGGTTCGGTGCTCGGCCAGGTCTGCCCCTACTACCTGCCGGAGGAGTGGGACCGAATCGCAACGTACTCCGTACCTTCGTCCGTCGCGCCGTTGTTGTACGACCGGCTGAGCGATGCTGAAAATCAGGTGATTCCCGATCAGTTCGATGGCTTCCGCGCCGAGCTGGTTGCGGTACTTGCAGCCATGCTGCTCAAGGCGACCAAGCCGACACCCCCGCGCAACGTGCGGCATGATCCGTCCACCGGACGCATTCGCCCGCCGCATCACGCTATCATCGAGCATCTCAAAAAACAGATTCTCCATGATCTGAGCCGCCCATTGAACATCAATCAGTTCGCACAGGCGACACGTCTGACCCCGGCTTACATACGGCTGCTGTTCAAGCGTTCGATGGGAATGAGCATCCACGAATTTCTACTGCGACATCGGATGGATGAAGCGATGCGTCTCTGCCGCGAAACACCCATGCTCGTCAAAGAGATCGCAAGGCGGGTGGGCTATTCCGATCCGTTGTATTTCAGCCGCGTGTTTCAAACCTATCATCGTTGCTGGCCAACCGAAGTGCAGCGCAATAATGCTGACCTCTTGAATCAGGCATCAACAAATTGAGGGTTGTGGTGCAAGCCGCCCAAGGCCAACGATTAAGCAGTTAAACCACTGCTGAGTCGTACGGGTCACCACCAATAGGTTGTGTTGTACCCCAGAAAGTGAATGACTGATCCGTTGCCGCCGTTGGCGGGGACGCCGGGGACAAGCGGATCAGGATAGTTGAACACCCACGCGCCGTGACCATCGGCAAAGGAATGGTTGGCACCCTCGACACGAGCCGGGTTCGGGCCGGGTACCCGATGGTTAATCATGTATCCGTAGCGCATCTTCTCCAGCCCCGGATAACTGGCACTCGCCATCCCCTGGAAGCCGAGTTCAAACCAGACCTGATCAGCAAAGACCGTGCGTTCCGACGCTTTTCGATCATCCGTACCCGTCGGCCTGCGGGTTGGATCCGCCTCAGGAGAGTTGCTTGGTGTGCCGTAGCCGTTGGCGACGTAGCAATACCCGGTGATTTTGAACGGAATATTGAAATCGTACATCGAACCATGCTGAGTGGAGACATTGTCCGTCACGATGTACGGTTCGCTGGGACACTTCCAGACAGTCTCCGGGAGAGCAAACCATGCGTAGATATCGCCACGAAACGCATTCAGAGCCAGCCAGTTGGAAACAAGATTGCGATTCTCGATGGGGAAACGATTTTTGAACTCGACCGCATAAGCCGAGGAAAGTATCCCCAACTGTCGCACGTTGCTCAGGCAGGCCAGCCGTCGGGAAACCTCTTTTGCCCGACTCAGTGCAGGGAGCAACAACCCGATGAGCAGCGCAATGATCGCGATCACCACGAGGAGTTCGATAAGCGTGAACCCCCGGCTGAGTCCTCGCTGACGGTTGCTGACGAATATCCGCATAGTCAAGCCCACACTGATGGAATTATACGTTACCGTCCAGAGCACCACATCATGCAGGCATTCATCCGGCCTTTGGCTGCCGGCCATTCACCGGTCGCGCATAAATCGTTCATCGGCCAAAGCCGCGTGAAGGCGTTACGCTTTCTTCCGCCTCAGCACCAGCATCCCGCCTGCCGCCAGCAGCGCGAGGCTCGCCGGCTCGGGGATCGGTTCTTCGGTGCCGATACGGATATTATCGACCTGCGTGGGGCCATTGCCGTTGCCGCCATACATGATCAGGTACATGCCGTTCCACGTCGCGGGGAGCGAGGTCGGGCCGCTGTCGTAAGGGGTGGTTCCCTTCAACAGATCGCTCACGCTGCCAATGAGGGTGAACGATGGGTCGTTCTGGGTCAGGTTCTTCCAGTAAAAGGTACCGGTATCAGTGCTGAAGTCCGCTACGAGCCGGATGGTGTACCAGTCGCCCTGATTTCCGGTCACGCCACGATTGATAAAAGTGGAATTGTAGTGATCCACGCCTACACCACCGGGCTGCTCCAACACGAGTGCCGTGTTGCTGACCCCGAACCACAGAGCGATTTCGCCGAGGGTGAAGCTGGAATCACCGCCGTCGTAACCCAAGCCAATAAGACCTCTGCCCTTTTCATCCAGGTAGTCGAACTCGATCACCGCAGCGGTTTCGGTATTGGAAAATGCAGGGTAGCTGAAGCTCCCATCGTTGACGCGAGACATCGAGTAATTCGCGTTTGCGGTGATAGGCTGGCTGGCGACCTGCGTCGTGTTGGACCCATTGCCGGTGACGGCCTGGGTATTTTCGATGTAATTCGTGCTGCGGAATTGCCAGTTGTCTTGTCCGGCGATATCCGTGTTGGCGGTCAGCGATTCGAAGTCATAGGTGCTCATGGCTGCAGGTGCAGCGGTGGATATCGCAGCGATTCCAGTTACCGCGCCAAGCAGAAGGGGGAATAAGCGACGCATACGTTTCTCCTTTTCCAGTTCCTGCAGTGCGAGGGGTCAAGCCTGCCTGCATCGAATATTCGCTCACTTATGGGCGGAGCGTTTGCCGGACGCGGAAGTCAAATGACAGGATCGTGTGGAAGTACCGGTTATCATGCATAGATATTCAGCCAGACAGGAAACGTAATTCGGAATCCTTAAACTCCGATCAACGTCATACGAACACGTCGTAAAGATAACTCACAAAACGGGACCGTGAAATGGAAATATCCATATTGATATGGAATAAATGGTGATTGCCTGCCTTCTGTTACCGCATCGCTAATCTGGGTAATTTGCCTTTTTTGTAACGCCGTCAGCACGACGACAAAACCACTCTTGTCTTGACAAGCCCTGACCGTGAAGAAGCGATTGAAAACCGCCATCATTTCGCAATAGGTTCACTAACTCAGGTAAGTCACGAATGAATTGGGTTAGTCTGTGAGGTTAGCCTGAAATTTACATTCGCGGCACGGTTTCGACCGATGTCACTCCCGCCACTATTACACAAGACCAACCATGTCAGACGTTGTACCCCCCACTCTCTGCGCCCAAGGAAATATTCGCGGCTCATTCACACTCGAAGGCGACATCGCGCTGACCGGATCATTCACCGGCTCGGTGGTCGTCACAGGAGAACTTACCGTCGGCAAGGACGCCAGAGTTCAGGGAAAAATCGTAGCTGAATCGCTGATCGTGGCAGGACAGTTTGATGGCGAGGCGCAGGCGGCCGGCCGGGTGACGCTGCGCAACGGTGCCTCCTTCTCAGGCAAACTGGTATGCGCAAGCCTGTTGATTGATGAAGGGGCGAAACTGGAAGGCCGGGTCCGGGTCGGTCTCGATCCGGTAAACAAGGCAGGCGAACAGGATCAGGTCATTGCCTCCGATTCCAACCACGAAGATGGGGCTGCGGTTGCCGCGTCTCTTCCTGCGATGCCGATCGATCTGACGAGTGAACCCTTCGATGCCACGATCGAGGTGCAGATTGATCGTGAAACTGCGGATGACCTGGAGCCGCGAGTTGATCCGTTGCGCGTTGTAACGGTCCATTCGGGGAATTCAGGCAAGAGGGACCTGTACAACAGCGTCAAAAGTGATGACACACGGGAAGTGGAGATAAAGAGCGGGGAGGCGGCCGCCGATGCGCCTGCCCTCCCAGAGGTGCGCATCGGCAGTGCCGCTCTCCACACCGCTCTCCTGCGTCGTCGCACCAAGGTGCTTATCGGTGCGACGGCCAAACCCCCGCTCCCGCCCGAATCATCAAACCAGACTTCTCAGACGAAACATCCAGAGCGTAGAACGACGTAGAAGCTTTCTCCTCCCCTCCGCCCCGTGCGCTTTCCACTCCCGCTGCCGCCTTCTCCATCCACTTTCACGCTGTCTTTCTCCATTCGTCTTTCTCCCTTCCGCCCGCGTCGTCATCTTCCGGCACAGACTTCCCTTATTTCTCCCGCAACGCCCCACATTTGACATACGGCAACAATTTTTCAGCTGTCCTCGAACCAATCCCAGTTACGTCCTCGATTTCTTCAACAGACTTGAATCCGCCAACGCGATCACGATGCTCGACGATCCGCTGCGCCAGTCCCGGCCCGATTCCGGGCAGTAACGCCAGAACCGAAGGCTGCGCGGAATTCAGATCGACCCGCATCCCCGTTCGGGCGGGAACCAGTTCATCGGCCCGCACCGGACGGTTAATTCGCAACACCAACGCTCCAGCCAACAGGCTGATCACAGATAACAACAGCAGCAGTGCCGATCTCCAGGTCACGCCACGCCTCGTTCGGTTTGCGTCGGCGCAGTCGCGAGGGTTTTCCGCAGCAGTCCGAAGCGTCGATACGCAGGCTTTGGCTGGAGATCCTCGCTGACGAGTCCCGACAGCGGCAGATCCATCGACTGGTGATCACACAGATCGTTCCAGAGCACCGACTCGACATAAGGCTTACTCATGGCAATCTGAGTCACAGCTTCAAGCCAGCGGCTCTGCACCAAAGGCGACCAGGGCTTGCGCCAGTAGCCGGCGTTGGGATCAACAGGCTCGGCGTCCTCGGCGACCGAAATCATTTCCTGCGTCACCATCTCGCTGGGTGTACCGATGCAGAGATTCAACGGCTTGCCGAATTCCGCGTACTTTTCGATGAGCAGGCTTATCTGCATCAGGTCGCAGGTGTATTGGCCGGACACCGCCTGCCCCATGAGCAGCTTGAGCGACAGCGCGTCGAACTGAATCGCACCTTGAATCAGCAGGTCCGCATACATCAAAGGCGGGATCGATCGCGGGTTGCTCGCAAAATACTCGCCGAACGGCTGACGTATCTCCACGAGCACTTTCGCAGCCGGCTGAATCTTTTTCACCAGCATCGTGGTTGTGCGCGTCAGGTCCATCAACTGTTCGAAGTTGAACGTAAAGTGGCTGTTGACGTGCAAACCGGAGACGACTTTCCAAGTCTGGATCGCATTGCGGTAGCGGGAGACCAACCGCTCCACGTGCTCGTAGATGACATCGCGCACGGTCTCGTAATCGTGCTCCCAGATGAACAGCCAGTCGGGTAAAACCTGCGGCTCGAAGCTGATGACCGGGCCAGCAACGATCGGAATCCGATTGCGCACCGCCCACTCGACCCAGTTATCCAGCGCGGTGAAGTTGTATTCACCCTGGCCGGGGACCAGCGTCTTCCATGGGGTCGGGATGGCGACAAAATCAAGGTTCGCCTGGATGCCGGCCCGGAGCCGCTCATTCATCTGATCGAGGCTGATACCCGCACCGATGGCATAGCGTGGGATCGAACTTGTCGCCCGGCGTTTCTGGAGCAACATTTCCGCGTGAGTCACTGCCAGCTCCTCGGTCCCATCAATCGCCACTTCCAAACATTGACGGCTGAGCTTGTCCGCTTTGATCGGGTCATCCTGCTGCTGGCATAGAGCCTCAATGAATAGCTTTCGCGCCAGGTGCATCCGTTTGGTCACCGGATGCTCTTCGCCAAGATCGAACATGATCCATTCCTCAAGCCGGCTGTAGAGCATCATCAGGCGATGACGCGCCAGTTCGAGGGTGAGGATGTAGGGGTGATCCCGTTCGGGAAGGAGGCAGGTCTGAAGGGTCAGTTCGCCGCATTCGCCGACGGGGAACTGGATAGCAAGTGCTGCCGCACCGGATTCACGCTTATCGCAGACGATTACGCCGTCTTCGAGCGACACCGTAGCGCGCATCGCGGCGTTATCAGAACCCACAAGATACGGGTTCCGGATCGGCCACCGTTGGGCCGGTTGGCCGTCCTCAAATACAAGAAACTTCAACATGTCCAGCTTCCGGGCTCTCGGGGAATAAAAGTATGAATGAGTCCGTTGGGGCCTGTCAGTCAATCGACCGCAGGCAAACAACCCCATGGCCCGCATCAGCGTTTGACGCCGCTCATAACTTGGAGGAAATCAGGCGTTCCTAGCCTTGGGCTCCTTGGTTGATTGCATTTATTATGACTGGAACAAAAACAAATTCAATGGGCTGTTGATAATTTTATTGGCTTGATGCGACAACACAAGCCCGTGCCTGCCAAAACAGTGATCAAAGGGGCTAAATCACCAACGCGGCAGTGACAATGACCCACATGGCTGCCGCGATGCCGACTTTGGCGATGGTACCCGCGAACTTACCCAGCGCGGCCCCCTTCCCGGTCCGCCAGGCATCGGACCATGACCGCCCCGCCCACATGTCACCTGAGAGTGAGCAGATTCCTGCCCCCAGACACGCACCGATCAATGTTCCAAAAAGCGGAATCGGAATGAAGAATGTCCCGATCAACGCACCCACGATGCCGCCGACGATTGCGAGGACCGCTGCTCGTTTACTTCCGCCTACCCGCCTCGCGCCCCACGAGCCGGCAAAGAACTCGATCAATTCCCCCACCAACGCCATGACAAGCAAAATGGTCAGTGTTAACCCGCTGATGGTCTGGTGGTCCCATCGCCACCAAGCAGCCGCTACAGTCAGCGCGAGCATGATCCACGTCCCCGGCAACTGGAGCAGGACCAGAAACACGGAGAAACCGTTAGCGATCACTAGGGCGATCAGCAGCGCCCAGACGACAAAATGGGAGTTCGGGTCAAACATTGCTGACTCATCATAGCGCGCATCGACGTATTTCAACGTCGTCAACGGTCGCGGCACGGTTGGCAACCCGTCTTAAAAATCAGGTGCTCAGCAGTTCTCGTTCGATTTCCAGCAGCCGATTGTATTTGGCAAGCCGCTCTGATCGCGTGATGGAGCCGACCTTGATGTAGTCCCCCCACGCTGTCGCCAGGTCGGCTAACCAGTCATCTTCCGTCTCGCCGCTACGGGCACTGACGACAACTTTCCAATCTGCCTCCCGCGCCAGCTTCCGAGCATCGGCGGCTTCAGTCAACGTACCAATCTGGTTCACTTTCAGGAGAAGCGCGTCCGCAGCTCCCGCCGCGATCGCTTGGCGGACTCGGTGGGGATTGGTGCAGAGGAAGTCATCACCAAGCGTCAGAGTTTTGCCCAGCAAGGCTGCGCGGAGCTTCGGCCAGTGTTCGATTGAACCTTCCTCCAGTCCGTCCTCGACGCTCACAATCGGATACGTATCGACCCATCCCTTCACCCGTGCGATCATGGCGTCGGTATCGAGGGACTTGCCGCCGATGGTATAGATTCCCCTGTCGTAAAAATGACTCGACGCGACATCAACCGCCAGTGCCACATCACGACCCGCGTGCAGCCCGGCAGCCTCGATTGACGCCACCGCGTCACTGAGCATTGCTTCAATGGATGGAAACGGCGGCGCAAGTCCGCCTTCATCCGCCACCAACGGACGAGCGTCATATTTTTTTCGCGTCAGTTCCATCGCTGCGCGATACACCGCAAAGATTATCACCAGTGCCTCGTCCACCGAACTCGCGCCGACCGGCACGACCAGCACATCCTGAATCTCCACCTGTCCACCCGCATGCTTACCGCCGCTGAATAGATTGACGGTGAGCGTCGGCGGTTTGATCGCAGACCGTGGCTGACCGGCCAAATCAGAGAAGTGTTGATACAAAGTCACGCCCCGCTCCAGCGCATGTGCTCTTGCAAATGCCAACGACACCGCCAATATCGCATTCGCGCCGAGCTTGGATTTATTGGGGGTCCCATCCAATTCCAAGAGCAACTGGTCCAACTCCCGCTGTGTTTCGAGAGGTTTGTTGCAAAGTGCGAAAGCGGTGATTTGATTGATATTCAAGCACGCCTTCAGACACCCCAGGCCGGCATATCGTTTCGCATCTTTATCGCGCAGCTCCAGTGCCTCAGCCGTTCCCGTCGATGCGCCCGAAGGCACTGACGCCGACGCGACCGCGCCGCTCTGAAGCTCGCAACAGCATTTGACCGTAGGCCGCCCGCGACTATCAAGAATTTCTCTGGCGTGTAGATGGTTGATCGTAGGCATAAGCGAACCTAACCAAAGACTTCAACAATCCCCCGGATGCTCCCACATTGCAGGCAATCGATATCGACAGATACCGCTTACGATGCAGCATTGATCTGTTTTACAAATGAATCACATAATTCAGACAGTGAACCCGGAGGATGCACCATCATATGAATCACGGTTTCACGCTGCCTCGCCCGCTCGTTCGGGTCAAGATATTCCAGCGGCGATCGACCGCTGACACGTGCCAATAGACATCCCAGAGTGTTTCCGATCGCGGCCTTCTCTGCGTCAGCCGACCAGAGCGTTTTCCGATCGATGGCATCGAGGTAAGCCTGAAAGAGCACCTGCGTTGCCTTCAGGTAGTCCGCCTGCCGCGACGTGACGTGATGTGCTTTGCTCAGAAGATGAGTCAACACAAATCCCAGATCAAAAGCCGGCTCACCCCAATGGCACACTTCATGATCGAGCAACACCAGTTTCCCATTGCGGACCAGAATGTTTTTAGGGCTGAAGTCGCCGTGAACAAGTGTGAAAAGACGATTGCGGGTTTGTTGAATAAGGCGATTATAAAACTCGGCACTTTGCGGAACTTGTGTTGCTGTGTAAGCGTAATATGGCTCGATTCTCAAAGTTTCAAAATAGGAACGGTCGGCAAATACACGGGATAGCTCCTCGCGATTTTCGCAGGCTCTCTGATGAATGGTCCCCAGCAGCCGGCCAAGCTGCACAATGTATTGCTGCAATATGTCAGGATTGAGTTGCCCAGCGAGCAAGACGTCTTTGAGATTATCGTGCGGCTTAGGCACCGCCCGCATTGCCAGCAGATGTTCCGTCGGATCTTCAAAAACAAGCGGCGTGATCGTGCCGGGTGGCGCAAGTTTTTCCAGCCATCGTAAACCCAGGGCTTCGCGTTCAATCCGCGCGGGATCACAAAACCAATCGACTGAGACGCGGAGTTTTGCCAGAGCCTGCTTGAGAACCCATGCTTCTCCGCTTCCCTTTGAAGGTGCCGGCCGCTCAACGAGCACGGTTCGGTTGGACACACCGCCAGCCAGATTGCGGATCACAACGGATTCCTCACGCCCGATGCGACCCGTACAGATGAGGTAATTCCGCAGTGCGGCAGAGTCTTCAATATCCAGTCCCATCCGCGCATCGTAACTTCCGCCTGCTGCAGAAGGCTTCCGTCATACACCTCAGTTCAAAATTTTTGGAGAGATGCGCTCTATGAATTTGCAGTGATTTATCCGACAATCTCAGCGGAACGGCAATCGTTCACTTGAAAGGAACATTCATGCCTGCGTTGATTGGACTTTTTGTCGTACTCGGCCTGGTCGCAATCATGATGCTCTGGGCTATGTCCACCTATAACAGCCTGATCCGCTTGCGTAATAGCGCGGACCAGACATGGTCTGACATCGACACCCAGCTCAAACGTCGGCATGACCTGATCCCCAATCTCGTCAACACCGTCAAGGGCTATGCCGCCCACGAAAGGGAGACGCTGGAAAACGTCGTCAAGGCACGGCAGCAGGCCGTCGCATCTGGAACCGTCGGAGATCAGGCAGCGGCGGAAAACATGCTCACCGGCGCACTGCGACAGATCTTCGCCCTCGCGGAGCGTTATCCCGACCTCAAAGCCAATCAGAATTTTCTTGACCTGCAAAATGAACTTTCCAGCACCGAAGATCGCATCAATGCCTCACGTCAAATCTATAACCAGTCGGTCAACACCTATAACAGTGCGCTCCAGGTTTTTCCGAGCAACATCCTCGCTGGAATGTTCAATTTCACCGCCAAGACGCTTTTCCAGCTTGATTCGCCCTCGGAACGCGCAGTGCCTCAGGTACAGTTTTAATCCTGCAATTGATCGAGATAGGCAAAGGCAAGTGTGCGGATAGCAAGTATTCATAGGGCGGCTCTCCTCCATGTGACGTGCATCGTCGCAATGCCATGATTTGTCACAACGGCCTTCGAGTCTGCGTCGTTCTGATCGGAACAACAGCCGCTGTGTGGCTGACAGTTCCACCAGTTCAACCGCTCGCGGTCTGTGCCTCTACGCAACCCTCCGCTTCTCAGCCTGTCGGCCCTACTGACGAAGATTTTGAAAAACGTGCAGCCTCGTTCCGACGCATTCTGGGAGAGAACTTCACGGTACTGATTGAAAAGCCATTCGTGGTAGCTGGTGACGGCAAACCTGATGACGTGCGAAAAACAACCGAGCAGACTGTGCGTTGGGCGGTAAAGATGCTCAAACAGGACTTCTTCGCACACGATCCTGAAGAAATCCTGATGATCTTTCTCTTCAAAGATTCAGAGAGCTATGCAGCCAACAATAAAGCTCTTTTCGGCAGCGATCCTCCCACGCCGTATGGTTACTTTTCCGCTACTCACAAAGCACTGGTGATGAATATCGGCACCGGCGGCGGCACGCTCGTCCACGAGATCGTCCATCCCTTTATCCACGCCAATTTTCCAAATTGCCCCGCATGGTTCAATGAAGGGCTCGGCTCACTCTATGAACAGTGCCAGGAAAAAGACGGCCGCATAAGCGGCATGATCAACTGGCGCCTCACGGGACTCCGCCGCGCGATCCATGCTGACAGCGTGCCGACATTCAAAAACCTCACCGCCATGAGCCCCGCGGAGTTTTACGGCGACAGTCGAGGATTACACTATGCAACCGCTCGCTATCTCTGTTACTACCTTCAGGAACGCGGTCTGCTGGTCAAGTATTACCATGCGTTCGCGGCAGCTCATCAGGATGATCCGACCGGCTACGAGACACTGATGAAAGTTCTCGATGAAAAAGACATGGCTGCCTTCGAAAAACGCTGGCGGAAATGGGTACTGTCGCTGCGCATTCCTTAATCCGATGAACCAGTCGATCCACTTCCACTCAAAGGCAACACATGATTCAATCTACTGACGGCTCACGACAATAGCTGACATCAGGCGTCGTCGGCTGGCCGTTTTCATAGCCAGGTGCATGCCAGCAGGCGACCCAGTGTTTCGTCTCGACCTCCAGTAGCGGCGGATCGCCATCACTGCATCGCTGGTCATCACGCATGTCTGAGCATCGCGGGTGAAATGGACAGCCGGCCGGTAGGTTCGCAGGATTCGGCACATTGCCCGGAATGGTCGCGAGTCGATCTTTCGCACGGCCAAGCACCGGCATCGACGCGAACAATCCTCGCGTGTACGGATGCATAGGCCGATGGAATACATCCTGAACCGATCCGTACTCGACAACCCGGCCGGCATACATCACCGCTACCACATCTGCGTTTTCGGCAACCACACCCAAGTCGTGCGTAATGAGCATGATCGCCAACTCCCGCTGTCGCTGAAGTCGACGGAGTAACTCAAGAATCTGGGCTTGAATGGTCACATCAAGCGCGGTGGTCGGCTCGTCTGCCAGCAGCAGACGGGGCTGACACGCCAGCGCCATGGCGATCATCACGCGCTGACGCATCCCGCCGGAAAGTTGATGCGGATATTCCTTAAGCCTTGACTCCGGGGCCGCAATGCCGACATCACGCAGAGAACCGACAGCAATATCCACCGCTTGTCGGCGATCCACCTTCTGGTGGAGCAGTATCGCTTCGAGAATCTGTTCACCAATGGTGTAAACAGGATTAAGACTGGTCATCGGCTCCTGAAAAATCATCGCGATCTGCTTGCCGCGAATTTTCTGCATCTGCTTATCGGTGTACTGGAGCAGATCGATGCTGTTCGCGTCCGTGGAGGCAGATGTTCTGTCCGGCTTTATAAGGGTCGAGGAAGATTCGTGATTTATCCCGCTCCGACTTGACGGGTTCCAGAGAATTCGGCCGGAGTCATAATTACCGGGCGGAGTGGGCACGAGCTTGAGAATGGACATCGCTGACACACTCTTGCCGCAGCCCGATTCACCAACGACCGCCAGAGTCTGGGCTGGATAAATCGACAAACTGACGCCGTTGACCGCGCGAACCCGTCCACTCTGTCCCCGGAATGAGACAGCCAGATCGTCGATACGGAGCAGAGGAGTTGGTGATGATATTTCCGGCACGTAAGTCTCGATGATTAAGCGTCGGCTGCCATAAGGGGATCAACCGCGCGTGAATTAGAGCATCGACGCTTTCTTGAGGTGCGGATCGACAGCGTCGCGCACCGATTCGCCGATCAGGTTGTAACCAAAGACGGTAAGAAAAATGACCAATCCGGGATACACAGCGAGCCACCAGCGGAAACCGCCGCCACCCTTGGTGGCCTGATTGAGCAATTGCCCCCAACTGGGTGCTCCGACGACTCCCAGCCCAAGAAAGCTGAGCGTGGCCTCCGCGAGGATCGCCGATGCCACACCGAAGCTCAGGCTCACGAGCACGGGTGACATGCCGTTAGGAAACATATGGCGGAAAAGAATTGATCGCAGGGGCAGCCCCAGAGCCTGTGCCGCCTGGACGAAATCCTGTTTACGCAGGCGGAGAAATTCCGCACGGGTGAAGACCGTGTAGCCGGTCCAGCTCGTCATTCCGATGATGACCATGATGATGTAAATGTTTCGGCCAAAGTACGCCACAAACGCTAACAACAGGTAGAGCGTAGGTATCGCGGAGAAGATTTCCACGAGTCGCATGCCGATGATATCGACCACGCCGGCGAAATAGCCCATCAATGCGCCGATGATGACGCCGATCACAACAGCGATGCCCTCTGCGATAAAGCCGATCGCCAGCGCGATCCGCGAAGCGTGGATCAGACGGGAAGCCACATCGGACCCAAGTTCCTCACACCCCAACCAATGCTGGAGACTCGGCGAGGGATCAGAGTTTGTCTGATCACGCAAGTAGTCCGATGGGGAATAGGGAATCGGCGCATTAAGAACAAATTGCACCCGTCCCAAAGCAGCGGCTTCACGATAAATCGAATAAATCTCCGTCTTAGGTGGATTGACATAAATCAACGAGAAAACCAGCGTTACCACGACGACTACCGCCAGCGTCACCCAACGAATCCAGATCGGAATCCTCCGTAGCAGCAGAAGAGTTACAGCCGCCAATGCGGTGACAAGCAGCGTCACATCCGCAGGGGTGAAATGTCTGAGCATCGGGCTGGACCACTGGTTATCCATCTTGATGAGGAATGGACGACTATTCGCCAGAAGCGGTGCGAAGACCGCCAGAAACGTAATCCCTATAAGCCACGCCAGGCCGAACCTGGCTCCCCATCGGCCCAGCGTGTCGCGGATCACGCCCGTGAGATAGCTTTGGACAGCCCGATTGCGTCGTACCATCGGCACAGACTCGGAGGTCACCGCACTACTCATAGCTCACCCTCGGATCCGCGATGGCGTAGGAGATATCCGCCAGAAGCAGGCTTATCGTTCCGATCAGAGCGACCACAAAGGTGATCGAGAGCACCATTTCGTTGTCGTTCTGATTAATGGCGTCGATGACCAGATTTCCCATGCCGTTGATGCTGAATATGCGCTCGATGATCACGGAGCCGCCCAGCAATCCGGGGAGGATGCCCGCGCCGACGGTGATGAGAGGAATGAGACTGTTGCGGAAAACATGGCGCAGCAGCACGGCGTGTTCACCAACGCCTTTGGCGCGAGCGGTACGGGCATAGTCAGCCGAGAGATTGTCGAGGATCGAAGCCCGCATGAGTTTCGACAGGAAGGCGTATCCGCCATAAGTCATGCAGAAGATCGGAAGCACCAGATGCCAAGCTGTGTCGAGCAGCCACCCGCGCTCGAAGCCTGCAGCAGTCCACATGGGGAGGAATTTCATATGCTCGGCCATCGTGTCGTGAAGGCCGCCTGTTGGAAACCATCGGAAATATTTTTCGCTGGCGAAAAAACCGAACAACATGGCTCCAACCCACATCACCGGCATCGACCAGAGTGCGAAGAAAAGCACTCCTGACGAGACGTCGAACCACTTCCCCCGGTGTCGGGCCGCATAGATACCCGTCGTGATGGCTACACCATAAACCAGCGGAATCGTCAGCAGGTTCAGCAGCAACGTCACAGGCAAGGTCTCAGCCACCAGCCCCAGCACGGGGCGGTCGCGCAAACGACTGTGCCCTAAATCCGGCACCTTGAAACCAAAACCCGTGCTTTTACCTGTCTCGTCATATTTGAACCCGATCGGCAGTACCTGATTCAGCCATCGGCCGTACTGCACGATCAACGGCTTGTCGAGTCCGTAGCGGCGGTTGAGGTATTGACGCAGTGCCTCGCGTTCCTGCGGGCGCATGTTTCCTTCGAGGTTCATCGCCGCCGCAACACCTCCCGGGCGCAGCGACATGCAGAAGAACACCAGCATCGTCACCCCAATGACGGTGGGGATCATCAGCAGAAGTCGGCGGACGATGTATTTAGCCATCGCTCGTCGCCTTCATTTTGTGCTGGTTCGCTGGAACTGCTCGGGAACAAACCATTCCTCACGCGAGTTCATGCCGAGCTTGAGCAACTGAACATTCCGAATCCGACCATCGACAAATCGCAGGCTCTTGGGGAAAAAGAGGAAGGTGTAAGGTTGATCCTCGTAGAGTATTTCGTGTGCCCGTCGCCAGAGCGGCATACGCTCGTGCTCATTCAGCATGCGTCGGGCGCGATCGATCAGACCATCGAGTTCCACGTTGCGATACGAAATGAAGTCATCACCGCCGGGCACCATCTGGCTGGAGTGAAACATCTGGTAGATATCGGTTTCGATACCCGCGGACCATGCGAGAGTGATCGCATCGAAATTTTTCTGACTCAGCCGCTCAGTGAAGACGGTCCATTCCAACGGATCCGGTTCGAGCAGAATGCCCGCTCGGGCGAAGGAGTCCTTCATGAAAAATGTCTGTGCCTCGTAGTTGGCGTTACCTGAGGGGTAAGTCAGCTTGAAACGAAACGGGCGGCCGTCCGCCGACTCAATCAGGCCGTCCCCATCGCGGTCGGCAAAGCCGGCATCCGCCAACAGTTTTTTCGCACCGTCGATATCAAACGGAAGCGGCTTGACATCAGGACTGCACTGCTGACTCGCAGGGTTGAAAGGTCCGGTCGCCTCGGTTGCATAGCCGAGCATCACCTCATGGATCAAGCGCTGCCGATCGATCAGCATCGTCATCGCACGGCGAACACGCTTATCCGCGAAGATCGTCGGCTTGCCGTTCTGCATCTGATTCCACGCGACAAAGCGGTATCCCCCCACTGGCGAGGCATAGTCAAAGTGCTGCGTTTTACGAACCAGATCGGCATCGGCGAGCATGTCACGGTACTGTTCGGGGAAGGCGGATAGCACGTCGATTTCCCCGTTACGAAAAGCAGTGAGTTTCGCCACGTCGTTCAGAATCTGTCGGTAAACAAGTCGATCAAACGCAGGTCGGACACCCCAGTAGCGATCGTTGCGTACGAGTGTGATCGTCTCGCCGGGCGACCATGTCCGTGGATCGGGGAGGCGATAAGGCCCTGATCCCATCAACAGCCCGACCGATTGATTGAATTTCTCCGGCTCGATGGAGCCGTAAAAATGCTTCGGTAAAACCTGGATAGAACCGGCCAGTTCGAGCGATTCGAAATAGGGTTCACGAAAACTGAATGTCACTTCATTAGGACCGGTTTTTCCCACCGATCGGATCATGCGGAGATACGCCCGCTGTCGCGGCGCGGCGATTCTCTCATCCATGACAAAGTTGAAAGTGAAAACCACATCATCCGCAGTAAGCGGGTGGCCGTCTGAAAACGATACGCCGTCGCGAATAACAAACTTAATTAGTGCCGCCGGAGGACACGCTGGATCATTGGCGATATTTTCCGACTTCTTGCCCTCTTTCATCCGGCGCGCGATGTAGGCATCACGAACAGCTCGGGCATCCGCTTCCTTTGATTCGGCGGGGCAGTCCGGCTCCTTGACGATCTCCTCGACGGTCAGCGGTTGCCCCAGCCGCGGCTTGACATAGGCATCAAACGCTTCCGTATTGTCGATGACCTCCCAGCTTCGGGCGATCAGTCCCTGATATTCCAAGGTTTCCGGATCACGTGTGAGCAGTGTTTCCAGAATACTGTCCTGCACAACGCTGGCGTACACATCACCCGATACCAGGGGTGTCAGTTTCGCCACGCCGGAAAAGGCGTCGATGTACCAACCTCCTTCAGCGAAATCGGGCATCTTCCGTGCAGTGCGGATGCGTGCGAAGGGATCGGCGGCGTCCGTGGTCTGCTGCGTTGCAGCGGAAGCAGGCACGGTAACGGCGATGCCACGATCCAGCGTCCGCCGCATCGCTTCCAGATCCCGCGTCTGGGCATCGAGTTTGTTCGAGACAGCCTGGATCACCTCGTATTGGCGGTCGTACTGTTTCATCGCCAGCCAGATGCTCAGCAGCACCGCGATCAGCAGTATTGCGATAATCAGGTCTTTGAATCCGAAGCGATTTTCCATGGGTATTCCCAGAGATCCGGGGCTGAACAGGCGCGAGTTGGCAGCAATGATGCAGGAGTAATGCGGCTGACTTCCCTTAAACAGGGTCGCGGTTTCCGATTGACGTCACCTCATCGAATCCTCCGTGGATCAAGTCTCTCACGCAGTGCATCACCGAGAAAATTCAACGACATCAACGTCATACCCAGCAGCACGCACGGCCAGACGATCAACCACCATCGTGACGCGATGCCGGGCTGCGTCATCGCGTGAATCTGCGAGAGGCCCTCGTTGGCGAGGGAACCCCAACTCGGCAAAGGCGGCTGAACACCGATTCCCAGAAAACTCAGGAACGACTCCTGGAGAATCGCTGTCGGCACGGTCAGCGTAGTGTAAACGACAATCGGTCCGATGAGGTTCGGCAGAAGGTGGACGAAAAATATTCGTGACGGGCGGATACCTAAGGCCCGCGCCGCTTCGACGAACGGACGACCGCGCAGACTCAACACCTGCCCACGAATCACGCGCGACATCGTCAGCCAGCTCACCCCGCCAATCGCAATCAGGAGTGTGGTCAGATCAGCGACGCTGCCCGCTGTATCCGCCTTGAAAAACTTCCCGGCAATGTCCGTCATGCCCGGCTTAAACGCCAGATTGATCAAAACCACCAGTAATATCGTTGGCAAGCCATACAGCACATCCACGATGCGCATCATGATCGCATCGGTCCTGCCCCCGGCGTAGCCGCTGATGCCCCCCCAAGTCACGCCTATGACGACCGCAATACCCGCGGAGCAGATACCCAGTCCCAGGCTGATGGCGCCACCCAGCAGGCAGCGCCACACAACGGATCTGCCAAGTAAATCAGTACCGAAGGGTTGAGTCAGTGACGGCCGTTCCGCAGCGGTGCCGCCGCTGGCGTCACGGGAATATCGTGAGACCGACCACGGCAGAGTAACGAGGCAAGGCACAGCGATCATCAGCAGTAGCGCAAACCCGATGGCCCCGCTGCCTGGCCGACGACGCCGCGGTAAAGCTGACGGTTCGGCGGCGGCGTTGGGAATGGCGGTCATGCGTGCATGATAAACGGACTATGCACTGTTGGGTTGCGTCAACCCGCGCCAGAGATCGATGAAAAATCCGGTTTCTCTCTTTGATGCCATTCCCCGTTAAGATGCCTACGCATGCACGGTGAGTTGCTGTTTCAAATGTGGGTCTGTGTGATCGCGGCAGCGTTCCTCGCATATGCGGCGAAGATCGCACGGCAACCGCTGATACTCGCCTACATCGGCGCGGGAATCCTCATCGGGCCGCTGGGCCTCAAACTCATTGGCACCCACGACGGCGACACCGACGCCATCAACACCCTGGCGGAACTCGGACTCATCTTTCTGCTGTTCATCGTCGGCCTCGAAATCGACATCAAGAGGCTGCTGAGCATCGGTCGGCTCGCGATGCCGGTCACACTCATTCAGGTATGCGGCAGCGCACTGATCGGATGGCTCACCGCGCGCATGCTGGGTTATGTCGGCCTCGATGCTGTTTACCTTTCGATCGCATTCGCCTTCTCCAGCACGATGATCGCGGTCAAGCTCCTGAGCGACCGCAGCGAGCTTGATACCGCCTACGGGCAGATGATCCTGGGGGTACTGCTGCTTCAGGACGTGATCGCCATAGTGGTGCTGGCCCTGCAGCCGAACTTCAAGGGCGGAATCTCGCCGGGCATCGTCAGCCTCGCCATCGGCAAAGGGGCATTGCTCGTTGTCGGCGTATGGTTAATTAGTCGATACGTCCTGCCCCCGTTGTTGAAATGGATGGCTGCGTCCCCGGAAATGGTATTGCTCTCAGCGATTTCGTGGTGTTTTCTCGTCTGCGTCGCTGCGCAGAAGCTCCAATTTTCCGTTGCCATGGGTGCGTTGATCGCCGGCGTGACGATGTCCGCTTTTCCGTATGCGACCGACATCGTCGCCAAAATCCGCGGACTGCGCACCTTTTTCGTGACGCTCTTTTTCGTTTCGATGGGTCTGCTGCTGTCGATGCCGACCTGGAAATTACTGGGGGCTGCCACGCTGATTTCAGCCGTGGTCATGGTCTCGCGTTTTGTCACCGTCTGGCCGTCGATGCGGCTTGTCCGCTACACGCCTCGTATCGGCGTACTCACCTCCATCTATCTCGCACAGATCAGTGAGTTCGGGCTGGTCATCGGCCTCATCGGGCTTCAGCATTACGGACACATCTCGCGCGATCTTATCTCGCTGATCGTGATGGTGATGATCCTCACCTCAGCGGGGTCAACCTACCTGATCCAGTTCAGCCACCGCATTGCGGCACTCTTTGTCCCCAAGGCTCAGGCGATGAACGGAGACAGCTCGCAGTCCACGGTGCTCGTTCACGACGACGCCGATCCGACCGTGGCCCTCATCGGCTGCTTCCGTGTGGGATCGTCGCTGGTTCACGAACTACGGCAGGCGTCGGTCAGCGTCAGCGTCATTGACATCAGCCAGAACGTCAACGAAAAGCTGAACAAGCTCGGCGTGCCGACTGTTTATGGCGACATCAGCCACGCCGATACGCTCGAACACGCCGGTATCGAGAAGGCTCGAATACTGATCTCCTCAATCAGCGATGACTTCCTTCGCGGCACCGACAATCTTCACCTTCTCCGCACGCTGCGCAAGCTCAATCCTCACGCCAAGATTATCGTGGCCTCCGAGTCGATCCTAAAAGCGCGTGAACTCTACGCTGCCGGTGCCGATTACGTCATCCTCACTCGTGTGCTCGTTGCGCGTCACCTGCTGGAAGTGATTGCGGAAATCGGCGCGGGGCTTCTGGAGGAACGCCGGGAAAAGGAAATCAAGCATCTGGGGAATCGCGTAGAGGTGGTGCCGTAGGTTGGAGAGCCTCGTATGGCGGAACGCCTGCGAACCGTCACCGCGAAACGATCATGCCTTGGTATCTCCGCTGCGTTTCTGTTCGATTACTTTTCGTGCTGTTGCCGTGAGTTTTTCGAACGCTTCCGAGTTCATTCCTAACCGTTCCGCGAACTGCTTCAGGATTCCGAGTTCATCGTTCTTGAGTACGCCATCGACAATCGCAACCCCCATCACGATGGTCATTGTGCTGACCGGGTCCGCATGCAGGAGGCGGAACTGCTCTTTGTAGAAATTCTTGTCCGACTTGGCGCGATCGCACATGGCTTTGAGCGATACTGCCCCGACGCCAGCCTTGTCGGCGAGCTTCTGCACGATCGCTTGTTCGCCGGGTGTAATGGTGCCATCAAACCCCGCGATGCAGCAGGCCGCACGCAACACTTCGACATCGGAGATGGACATGGCTGCTCCTTCCAAAGAGTCTCGTTCAAGCCGCAGCGACGGATATTAAGATAACGCACATACATAACCCACCCACAGCAGGCCGCGCGGTGGAAAGAAATTGCGATCGAGCAGGATTACATTTCTTTTATCGCCAGCCAGGTATCGGTAAGTTTGGCGGCCGCGGATAACGCCAGAGGAAGTGACGCCAAGTCGAGTATTTCCTGCGTATTCACCATACCGATTGTCGCTTTGGTAGCGACAACCATATCCGTCGCAGCACGATAGAGAAAGGATGGCTGCCACGGCACGTCCATCTCCACGTTCGACTCATCCTTCACTTCTCTCGTGGGAATGGCCGTCAGTTCGCTGCGTAGCTGAACGATTTGATAACACGACTCGCATACCACGAGACCGCCTGACAGCCAGTGTGTTTCCGCTTGACCTATCAACCGACCGCAGTCGGTACAGAACTCAACATGCGCGAGTCCGAGCTGACGCTTGAGATGACAGTGCGAGCAGATGACTGTCTCGCCTTGAATATATGCAGTTTCGCATCGGGGGATGTTTCGACCGCAATCACTGCATCGCTCAATTACCAGGTCCATGAACACCACCCACGCTCGGCAAACATCACCCCCGTTGAGCGATGCGGTCACGGGTCTCACACCTGACAGCGCAATACCAGCCCAATTTTTGACCGAGTGTAATTTCTACGTAGTTTCACTCGCCGACAAAACGGATCGTCGTGAGTAAACCGGATACCCTCCGTGCCTATAAACTCAACCCTAGCACCAGAGAGGTGAAATACAAGCTCTTATTTTCAATTATTCAGCGATTTTTGTCAGAGGCGAGTTACCATCCGTTATAACCGAGCACAAAGGCCCCACCTTAACCTTGCCGTGGCTGAACGGAACCTAAACCCTCGCGCGGTGAGGCAGATGCTTTGCCTCAAACGGCACCAGAATTTCCGTCGATCCGACCACTGCGCGGGCGCACAGCTCACGAAGCTGGGCAAAGACAACGGTCGCCAATCGATCATGATCAAACCCGATAGTCGGCATCTGTTCGAGACCGTAACGAGGAAGTATCGCCTGCTGACCACCGATAATGATTGCGTCGTCAGCTACCGGCTTGCCCAGAATTCGTCGTGCGGTCAGAAACGCTGCCGCGATGCGGACATCAGGCACGATGAAAGCCGTTGGGGGAGTTTCGACCTTCAGCAAGATTTCGGCTGCACGATCGCCATGCGAGATGACCATCAAGGCGGGATCAACCGGCAAGCCGGCATCAAACAGACCGATCTGATATCCGCGTCGCCACCGATCCTGCCACAGCCCCGGCGCGTCCAGTTCAGATATGAACGCAATCCGTTGATGCCCCATTTCCATCAGCACCCGCACAGCCAATTCCCCCATCGCCATCTCATCCGTCGCCACGATCTGACTGCACCGCGAGGTGAGTTCGTGTCCGGGAAACATCGGGTGTCCCAGGATGACATTCGGGATCGCAGCAGTCTCCAGTTTGCCGATGAGGTTCTTGTTCACATAACCGGAGAGGACCAAGCCGTCGAGCTGCCGGGCAAAATCGAGCACGTTCGAGTTTACCGCCGCCTCATCGCGGATATCTTCAATCGCGTGCAGTTCCATGCGGTCGCCCGATACGCTTACCGCGGAGGTCAGCGATTGAAGCATGCTCAGGTAAACCTCATCCTCGAAGTACGCTCCCAGCAGGACGAAGCCGAACCGTCGCACTGGAGGAGTTTCGCCCATTCGCTTGGCGCGTTTGGCGCGGCGATACCCCACCTGACGCGCAATCTCACGAATACGCTTTTTGGTCGTTTCGTTCACCTGTGGGTGATTGGATAAGGCCATGCTGACCGTCGCCAGAGATACGCCTGCAATGGCAGCAATACCCTTGAGGCCGACGGATTTCTTTGGATCGGAAGCCATGCACAGCCATCTCCGTGAGGATTACAAGCTGGTCGAATTTAAAATTAGTTTAAATTATTTCAAGTTTATTTTATTAAAAATTCAAATTGTGAGACGTTGTATGACTCTTTTTTACGTCTCTGTGAGTGAGATTAGGATGTACGCATCGAAATTTCTCATCAGCAAGCTCGTGAGGTTTCCGTGACAACAACTCTTTTCGACCTTTCTTCGCCGCAGAACGGATCATCGCATCGGTTCGACAACGCCAGGCTCAGGGATGGATTCACCGTCGAAGCGTGGATTCACGCTACCGCTGATACTCGCACCGAAGGGATGCAGTCGCTTGCCTCGATATGGACACCCAGAGAGAGGTTCGACGCATTCACCGCCTTCGATGCCGGCTTAACTGATGGGTTGATTACACGCGGATACTTCGGCGCGTGCTTCGATGGTCGCTACGTTTACTTCTGCCCTGAGCTCACTGAGCAGCTCGCGACACATGCTGTCGTGCTTCGCTTTGACACGCACGGAGACTTCAAGGATCCGCGCAGCTATTCCGCCTACAACGCCAATCCCACCGCGGGGATCGAGTGCCACGGTTATTACGGCGGAGCGTTCGACGGGCGTTACATCTACTTCATCCCTCGACAGCTTGATCGTCGTGAATATCACACGCATCTGCTGCGTCTTGACACACGCGGCGAATTCAAAGATCCGAAATCATGGGACGCCTACAACATCGGCCCGGATCAATCCGGCCAGGGATGCGCCTTCGACGGCAGATATCTCTATTTATGCCCCGGCTACCACGGTAATCCGAACGGCAATCAACTCGACTGCGGCAACTTCATTCGTTACGACACGACCAGACCTTTCAAAGACGCCGCCAGCTACCAAAGCATCGAAGTCAAGCCATTTCTGGGTGAAGGCGCTGGAACGTATGACGGCGCTGCATTTGATGGACGCTACGTTTACTTCGTGCCGCTTTCCTCTTACCCCGTGCGCTATGACACGCATGGCCGGTTCGACGATCCGGCGAGCTGGCAGAAGTTCGATTCGAAACAGATCGGCATGGGTATCGGCGTTGGCGCGATCTACGACGGACGGTGGATTTATTACGTTCCTTACGCCAACTCCATGGCAGCTCGCTTTGACACGATGACCCATGATTTTTCCGATCCGAAAAACTGGCAGATACGCGATGTGGACCTCATGTATGGCAACCGTACCTGTGGTTTTGACGGCGGCTTTTTCGACGGCCGATATGTCACCTTTGTTCCGTTTATTTATGGGTCACCCGAAGAAAAGTACACGCTCCACGGCAACTATCTGCGCTACGACGTTCTTCAGCCCTTTGGCGAAGAATCGAGCTGGCAGGTACGCGATACCTACTTTACGGAAGGCTTGCGGACGGTCGGGTTCAACGCTGGCGCGTTTGATGGACGGTACTTTTACGCGGCACCGTGGCGATCGCTTGCCGGCTTGACGGGCGGACAAATCGGAGTCAGTGGCCGTGTGCTGCGATACGACAGTACGGGCGATGCTGCCACCTTTGCTCTGCGTTTCTACGATGTGGGACATAACGGCGGGCTGTGCGCTGCGACCCCGGGGCCGACTTTTTTAATCAACACCACGCACGGTGCGCGAAATGTCGCCACTCACAAACCACTTCCTGCCGGTAAATATCACATCCTCGGCCGCTACGATGGCTCGGCACTCTCGCTGTACATCAACGGCAGCGAAGTCGCTACTCGCAAAGTTTCGGCAACGCTTCAGCTGAACGATCAGCCTCTGACCATCGGGGCGCTGGCGGGCGGAACCGCTGCATTTGCCGGCCGAATCGAACGGATCACACTGCGCACCGGTATCGTGTAACCGCTGCGCGTACTCTCCGAATGTTGTTTTTGTTTGGGACGATCTCACCTGATGGGTTAGAGTAATTGCCCTTCAAGAGGAATCTATATGCTTACTGCCGCCGGTTCCACCGCACGACAGACCCGTCTGAGAAATGTTCTTGCCGATCAGAAAATAGATGCCGCACTTATCACAGACCACCGCGACATCTATTACTACACCGGCAAAAACTACATGGGCTATTTCCCCTGGCCGGCGTGCCTGTTCATCGAAACCGCAGGCAACTCGTGGCTGATCGGTCCCAGCGCGGACGGTGCAGCCGTGGATGAATGTCTGACGTACGAAGCATCCACGGGTGCGACGATGAACCTCGACTGGATGGACCGTGTTGCCAAGCTGGCGCGAGACCGATTTTCCAAGGTGAAAAATGTCAGGCGACTCGGCTGGACCTCACAGACCACCCCAGGTCAGCTCCGACTTCTGCTGGATGAAATCATCAAGCCGCGCGAAGTTGTCGCGGTTGATCCGATTCTGCATCGACTCCAGCGAAACAAGCAGGACGCAGACGAGTTGGCCGTGATCCAGGCCGCCATTCACGCGGACCTCGCAGCCTACGATGCCGTGCAAAAGGCGATACGACCGGGCGTGACGGAATTGGAAGTGTTACAGGCTGGATATCTCGGCGCGATTGCCGCAGCGGGTGAACGGGTGATCCACGATGGCGACTATCAGGCAGGTGGTCCCGGCGGGTTCGCACGGAATGTCGCGATTCAGGCCGGCGATCTTTACATCATCGACGCATGGACGCATGTTCGCGGCTATTGGTCCGACCTCTGCCGGACGTTCAGCGTCGATAACAAGCCGACTGACGTACAGCAGTCAGCCTATGACCACGTTGCCGCAACCCACGCAAAGATCAGTCCGATGTTCAAACCCGGTGCGCGCGGTACGGACATCGCCAAGGCTGTTGATGAGCACCTGCGCCAGCATCCCGTTTTCAAGGATACCGGCCTGGTCCATCATGCCGGCCACGGGCTGGGAATCCGCGTACACATGGACCCCGACCTCAATCTCCTGCGCGAGGGCATCCTCGAAGAAGGTGACCTCGTGTGCTTTGAACCCGGCGGCTACAACAACGCTCATCGCGTTCATATCCGTCTGGAAAACACGTACCAGATCACCAAAAGCGGTTCCAGGAATCTCGTGGATTATCCGTTCAACCTGATACGAAAGACCTGAGCGCAATAGTTGGCGGACACGTTCCCGCGACGATCCCGACTAAAATGCCGTCATGGCCGACCGTTTCCAACTCGTCAGTGATTTTGCCCCCATGGGCGATCAGCCGGCTGCGATTGAGCAGTTGACGCAATCGATACAGGGAGGCCAGAAGTACCAGACCCTGCTGGGCGCAACGGGAACCGGCAAGACCTTCACGATGGCTAACGTCATCGCACGGGTCAACAAACCCACGCTGGTCATCAGCCATAACAAGACGCTGGCGGCACAACTGTACGAAGAGTTCAAGGATTTATTCCCGCACAACGCGGTGAGCTACTTCGTTTCCTATTACGACTACTACCAGCCCGAAGCCTACATCCCCCAGCGTGACATCTATATCGAAAAGGATTCGTCGCGCAATGATGATCTCGATCGTCTGCGGCTGGCAGCAACCTCAAACCTCGTCAGCCGACGCGATACCATTGTCGTCGCCAGCGTGTCGTGCATCTTCGGACTCGGCTCACCTGATCTCTATAAAAAATCAGTGGTCAGCATCACCAAAGGACAGAAGCTCGATCGTCAGGATTTACTGCGCGCCTTATCCTCGCTCCAATACACCCGCGCGGAAATGGATTTCAAACGCGGAAACTTCCGTGTACGCGGCGATGTGGTCGAAATCAGACCCGCAGGGGATGAGATGGCCCAGCGGATCGAGCTTTTCGGCGATACCGTTGACTCGCTCTCCATCGTCAATCCACTCACCGGAGAACTGATCCGCGATGAGAATCAGTTGTTCGTCTATCCCGCTGTCCACTACATGCTGCCTCAGGAACACGTGTCGCGGGCAGTCGCATCGATCCGCGAGGAACTGGACCACCGCGTCATGCAGTTACGCGGCGAAGGCAAACTCCTCGAAGCACAGCGCCTCATGGCTCGAACAAAATATGACCTGGAACTCATCCAGGAAGTCGGCGTCTGCCCCGGCATTGAAAATTACAGTCGGCACCTCGACGGACGACCGCCCGGCGCCAAGCCTTACACCCTCATGGACTATTTCCCCGACGCATCGAGCGGACAGTACGTCGGCGAATATGAGTTCCGAACTCCTGAGCGGCCGGAACATGTGGATCACGACGCTATGGCTGCGCGGATCAGTCATGACAAGGCAGACGGAGAAAGCGACGCGAACGCTAACTCCCAGTCCTCCCTTTCCAACTGGTTGCTGATCATCGACGAAAGCCACGTCACCCTTCCGCAGATGCGAGCGATGTATCACGGTGACCGACGACGAAAAGAGACACTGGTTGAGCATGGCTTCCGCCTGCCCAGCGCGATGGACAACCGTCCGCTGCGTTTTGAGGAAATTGAGAAAGTCTGGCCCCAAGTCGTATTCGTCAGTGCGACCCCCAGCGAGTATGAGTTGAAGATGTCGGGCGGCATCGTTGCCGAACAGGTGATCCGCCCTACCGGGCTGGTGGACCCGATTATCGAAATCCGCTCCGCATCGGGTCAGGTACCCGACCTCTGTCGAGTCGCCGCGACACGCGCCGCCGCAGGAGAACGCACGCTCGTCACTACTCTGACGAAGCGGTTGGCTGAAGATCTGGCGAGCTATCTGGCGGAGCAGGGTCTCCGATGCCGTTATCTGCACAGCGAAATCCACACGATCGAGCGCGTTGAAATTCTGCGCGACCTGCGGCTGGGTGAGTTCGATGTCCTCATCGGCGTCAACCTGTTGCGTGAAGGGCTTGACCTGCCGGAGGTTTCACTCGTCGGCATCATGGATGCGGACAAACAAGGCTTTCTCCGATCGCCCACGAGTCTGATTCAGCAAATCGGTCGAGCCGCTCGCAACGTCAACGCCACTGTCATCCTCTATGCTGATGAAGTTACTCCCAGCATGCAGCACGCGATTGACGAAACCAATCGACGACGTACCAAGCAACTCGCCTTCAATGCGGAACACAACATCACGCCGACCACCATCGTCAAAGCGATCCGTCGCGGGATGGAATTGGAAATTCGCGCCCATCACACCGTGCGTGAAGCGATCCACGCAGAGGAAAAAGAGTACGACCGTAACGAACTGTTAGCTGATCTTGAAAAGGCGATGCTCGATGCGGCTCAGAATCTCGACTTTGAAAAGGCAGCGATGTACCGCGACCGCATCAAGCAGGTCAAGGATGCGCCGGAGCTAGTCTCTTCCAGGTCTCGCGATTCTCGTGATGCCGGCCAACCCAAACCGGGGACACCGGGAACAAAAGTCATTCGCAGCAGCAAGAAGTCACGACAACCACGTTTTTGACGAGCTGACCGGGGTACCTCTCAGTTATCCATGCTGCCGTAGTACATGCTGCGAATACTCCATTCCATCATGGAGTATCCCGGAGCCATCGTGTCGTAGTAGTAAGGATAAATCTCATTCTTGAGGACAAATCGACCGTGGCCGTCGTAGAACGTCATTGGTAACCCTTCGCCCTTATGCCGCCCCGGGATTGGCGCGTCGGCAAAATAGAAACTTGTGATTCCCAGCGTGTGCTGAAGCCCGCCGCCGGGATAGGCGTATGAAGTATTGATCGCCGCATCCGGTGCCACGCTGCACGATGCGACGAAGATGCGATCAGCCGCCTTGCGGAGTCGCGGCCACGACTCGTTGAATTGTCCGTAGCTCGGATAGTACGTCGGCACCGGCGAATAGTACGTGGAGGTGGGAGTACCAACGTATGCATAGCCCGTCTGGAGTAATGAGTTGATACCGATTGATACAGTTCCGGGTGTGGTGGCGTAGTAATAACTTCCCATGCTGGAGCTGTATGTAGCCGGTCCGTATGGGCATCCCTGGTTGGTGAAGATGTTTTGGTAGATGTAGTTACCAACGACCAGCGTGTGGTGTACGCCGTAGGTTGCTGCGTTCCACTCCGGTCCGGAGCGGGGAAACCAGCCACGATTGTCGTTTTGATACGCAGCAGTGGCGATCTTGACCTGTCGGGTACTGCTGAGGCACTTGACCCGTGACGCAACTTCTTTGGCGCGTTCGAGCGAAGGCAGCAGGATCGCGATCAACAGCGCAATAATCGCAATGACCACCAGCAGTTCGACCAGCGTAAACGCAGCGGGTCGCCGTTGCGTCATAACCCTGGATTTACCGACACCGGAATGCATTTATTTGCTCCGATTGCACAGGTCAGCGTGCAAAGACCCACAAGCCATTATTCAATTCAACCCGAGCCAGTCAATGATAATTATCGACGTTTTCAGCATTATTCTACTGGAAACGGGCGATCATTCCGTGATCGCAGCCCTCTACCGGCTGAAAGCGTCGATTTGACCAACTGCAACCTTACACGAAGTTCTTGCTCCGCTTCGATCCTCTCCGTTCTACCAATGCTTTACCAATACTTCTCGAAATGGATGTTCCCTTCCGGGTTATCTCGTCCTCTGACAAGAAATCCTCGTGTCTCAAGATTCGTGTGAACCTCTGTAATCATGGCAGGGTTTCCGCATAAAAAGACATGCGTCTGATCGGGCAGGAGTCTGACTCCGGTGAGCCGTTCAAAAGTCTGTGGCTCCAGCACGATCTGTACCCGACCGCGCATTCCCCGCCATGAGGTAGCCTCCGGTTCGCGGGAGAGGATGGGAATGTATTTCACTGATGGGTCTTCCCGTGCGATGGTTTCAAGCTCAGCCATGTAACCCAGATCGCTACTCAGTCGGGCTCCGTGGATGAGCACGAGATTGCGCCACCGTTTCTGACTTCGACCACGAAAAGTACGAATCATCGACATGTACGGCCCAAGCCCTGTACCCGTGGCGATCATCACGAGATCTTGATCCACAGGCACGCCTTCGAGCGTGAAATGTCCATCCGGCTGCGGGTCAAGCCAGACGCGACCGTCTAATGGCAGCGACCAGAGTCGCGGCGTGAGCCTGCCTTCCTTCACCAGTACCAGGTAAAACTCAGCGTATTCCCGCACATCAGCGGATGACGCGATCGAGTACGACCGACGCACCAGGCGAGGGCCGCTGGATGCACGGCGAGGCGGCGCATTGGTTGGCGGCGCGACGCTGGGTAATCCCAGATTGCAGAACTGCCCCGGCTCGAACGGCGCGATCTGGCCGACATCCGGCTTGACACGCACGATCTCCAGCTCAGGCGTCACGATCTTTCGATAAATAATGGAAGCATTGAAAACATCGTCACTCACGCATACCTCCATGTTTGGCGAAGCGTATTCGCATCTCACCGGACACAGTACCTCTGCTGATAATAGGCTCTCGCATACGATTCGAAGTCGAGTACGCAGAGGTCCGTTCGCATTCGTGGCGATTCGGGCAGGTGCTTATCCTTTGCCTCGCAGATTCAAGTACTCAAACGAATCGAGCAAGCCTTGACGCTGGGCATGGCCGAGGTAACGGATCATCTCACGATGCACGATGGCCATCGGCTTGATCTCCGGCACCGGGTTCAGCCAGCGAGAGTCATCATTCACGAGGTCTTCGAGTCGGACCAGTCCCGCTTTGAGATACTCGATGTCTCCTGTGTGTTCAAAAGCGATCGCCAGCGCAGCCGCTGTGCTGTATGACGGATAGCCCTCCAGGTAGTTTCGATAGATTGCCTTGGGCATTCCCGAAAGCAGGCGACGCAGGTAATCCACGAGGTCTTTTCTACCCGTGATCTTTGCATATAGATCAATCGCCTCGACCATGTTGAGCATGAAGTAGAAACTCGTAATCAGGCTCCGTGACCATGTGCCGGCACGATCGAAGGATGGCGTATTTGACTTGCCCGCGGGATCGTGATTCATGAAAAAGTCAACGAGACGATTGATTTCCTTTTCAAATTGCGGTTGACGCGAGATGTCGTAAACGTGAACCAGAGCCAGCAGCGCCCAGCCGTTTTCACGATCAAAATCCTTATAAAATTTTCCGCGCACCGGATCGTGGAAATAGATGATGATTTTTTCACCCAGAGCGACAGCCACTTCCAGTACGTCGGGATCGCCGGTCAGACAGTAATACTCCATCAGCCCCTGCGTCCAGAAGTGACTCGGATATGCGCCGGAGGTGGTGTGCCGCGATGAATGCACGGGGCTGGTGCGGTGCAGCCACTTCTGATCGTGGTAATGGAGGAAGTCAACCTCGATGTTATGTCGGACCATCCAGCGAAGCAGCGTCCACCGCTGCGGTTGGCCGGAGCGCATCAGCTCACAGGCGATGGTATGGATCCCGTCGTACTCATTGTTGACCCAGACTCGTTCGTAGCTGAGCGGATTGGACCAAGCGGTCAGCACACTGTTACCTGCGTCGAACGCGCGCGGATAGTCTCCTGCGCCGGCTACTCGGTGGACCCGATTCATACCCAGTGACGGATATGAGGTGGAGTAGCCGCTGTCGGGCGTATCACCCAGGTCAAACATATCGGCTGGAGTGCTGAGGTTGACTACCCGTGACAGAAACCGCTCAAACCGTCCGTGTTTGCCGAACGTCAGCACCTTGTCCTGCTCAAACTCCCCGCAGCGTGACAGCCACTCAGGAGCGACGGAGGCACGACCTTCCCAGAGCGGAACTGAAATCGCCCGGCTGATCGTGGCGGCATTCGGTCGATCACCCAGCAGCGGCGCGATCGTCATAACCTGTCGTCGTGATCGTCCCTGCTGGAGCTTGAGCGTCCCCGCCCTTCCCGGCCAGACATCCAGCGTCAAGCGGTTGCCTTGACCGGCGAGTCGTTTGGGCGGCATGTTGATGAAGTCCTGCATGTGCAGATACACATGCGACTGGCCCTCAGTCACGCCAAGCCATTCGTTTGTCTCGATCAGCGGCGCATCGAGATACGCTGCGTATTGCGTGTCGTCGAGCAGCATGGCTGGATCTTCCACGTGGGCCGCACGACGCTGGCTGTCGGCAACGATCGCGACCGTCTGAGGGTTGAGCACTTCGCGCGGCTCATAAAACTCGCCGTGATAGATCTGAAGAAAGTGCCGCTGCGCAAGACGGGCATCTACCGCGATATCAGCTTCAACGGCAATTCGGTTGACATCCAGATATTCCTGCCCCGGTTCGAGATTGAAGAAGTGATAATCCAGCCGCAAGGTCGGCACACCGGCCCAGGCTTCGACATCCAGCCGGTAGCTGAGCTTGCGTTTTCCATTCGCAGCACAATGCGCGCCTTCGACACGCACCCGGACACGCACGGCGTTTTGCTCAAGGATGGTCAGCTTGCGCACGGTCTCGTGTGTCGAGTCGGCATCGTCCACGACCAGCCGGAAATCACGAGGCTGCGCAAGTATCGTCTTCCCATTTGCCTCGTAACGGGCGATGGGGCCAGGACCATCGCCAGCGAGTGTGATTTTCGAGCGGCCTGTATCCAGCGTAATTTGGTCAGCTGGTTGCTCAACTCGAATCACAGGCGATCCGGCTGTCGCAACCCGCTGCGGCGACACCGTATGCCTGCCGCTTCGGGTTGCCAGAAAACTCACCAATACCCACCGCACGGAGCCATCGGGCCATGAAACCAGCGAACGCACAGAGGAATGTGTCGGCGTACCGTCTTCTGAAATCACACCCAGCGTCGCAGCATCACGGACCTGACCACGCGGAATCGGTACTCCCAGCACGACCGGTGTCGGTTGGTCACGGGCGACCAGTTGGTGAACGATAAGTGTCGGCCAAGAAGTTTCAGACATTGTTGGTTACTCCCGCGCAGGTGTGGGCAAAATGATAAAGCAACGGTCTATGGAGCGTGAAAATCGGTGCATGACCCGTCACCCCCATAAGCAACGCATCGCATGCGGTATCATCGTTACGTGTAATTTCCAAATGAGCTTGATCCTGTTGGACAGCAGGTTGGGAGTTACGCTGCCCACGGGTTTCGTCGCCGGGTAACTGGTGTGGGCGTCAAGAGCAGCACGGCTTGGGAGATTCGACACCGCGTTCCGAAACGGTTCGCGTGATTGAAGGAGCAGAATCATGAAAGGCGTCATCCTCGCCGGCGGACTAGGCACCAGACTGCGACCGCTCACCCTCGTCACCAACAAGCATCTGTTGCCGGTCTATGACCGCCCGATGATCTATTTCCCCATCCAATGCCTGCTCAATGCGGGTATCAGTGAAATCATGATCGTCACCGGCGGCGAACACGCGGGAGACTTCCTCAAGCTCCTCAAAAACGGTAAACATCTGGGGGTCCGCCACCTCGAATACGGCTATCAGGAAGGTGAAGGCGGCATCGCCGACGCCCTCAAGCTCGCGCAGGACTTCAGCGACGGCGAAAAAATATGCGTGATCCTCGGCGACAACATCATCGAGGGAAATATCCGCAAGGCGGCTGGTGACTTCTTCACCCAGCGGTCCGGCGCCAAGGTTTTGCTCAAGGAAGTCGATGACCCGGAGCGATTCGGCGTCGCGCGGATCGACGAGAACACCGGCCGTATCCTGCAAATCATCGAAAAACCAAAAGACCCCGTCAGTCGTATGGCGGTTACCGGGGTTTATTTTTACGACGCTGATGTCTTCGACATCTGCCAGACGCTCAAGCCTTCCGGTCGCGGAGAACTGGAGATCACCGACGTGAACAATCACTATCTTCAGCGCGGTGATCTGACGCACGAGGTGCTTGAAGGTTGGTGGACGGACGCAGGCACCTTCGAGAGCCTGCACCGTGCCAGCCATCTCGTAGCTTCAAGCGGTGCCAATCACCTCAATCTGGAGTCAGTCGCCCGCGTCTGACCGGCATCGGATAATCTCATGGTGAATATCGAACCCGCCTTTGAGAGCCGTTCCGTGAAACGAACTTCCAACGCCATCCTGGGTCCCAAAATTTTCACCGGTGAGTTGAAGCTTGCCCTGGAAACCGCTGAGCGAGATCAGGAGCCGCTTTTCCTTCCGACGACCATCTATGCCGACGACCGCGGCTGGTCGATCATGAACCAGTATCAGGGCGTGCTGACCCCTGACGGGCAGATCAACTACTCCCACATGTATCCCGGCGTCATCAAGGCGTGGCACCGTCACCGCTTTCAGGCGGACCTGTGGCTTTGTGTCAACGGTCAGGTTCGCGCCGGTGTCCATCGTGACGCTGACGGCCAATCATGGTCCATCGTCATGGGTGAAATGCGACCCGGTATCCTCGTCATTCCCAGTCCGCTCTGGCATGGCGTGGCGACCGTCTCACACCTGCCCGCGGGCTTGCTCTACTACGTCACGCGAGCCTTCAACCCGCAGGCTCCCGACGAAGAACGCAGGCCGTTTGATTCCGTCCCCGATTTCCCGTGGACGGTGCAGAACCGTTAATCACATGCGCACATTTGGAAAGAGCGACTCGTGAACCCACCCCACCGCCGGCTGGCAACGCCGCGAACGATCCTGATCGTCGGCGGTAACGGCATGCTGGGGCGCGCCTGGTGTGAATTAGCCCAGCGGGAAAATCTGAGCTACCAGGCTCCCCCGCGCATGGAGCTTGATCTGCTCAACCCAGCCACGATCAATCACTGGGTCACAGATCGATTTGATGCTGTGGTGAATTGCGCTGCATGGACCGATGTCGATGCGGCGGAAACCCACGCCGACGACGCTGACCGACTCAACGGCCAAGCCGTCGGCTTCCTGACACGGCGATGCGCCGAGGTCGGTATCGGACTGGTTCATTACTCCACGGACTACGTCTTCAACGGAACCAGCCAACCCATTCCCACAGGACAGAAACGAGAGCCGCAGAACGCCTACGGCCGGAGCAAGGCGATCGGGGAAGAGTTCCTCGAAAAGAGCGATGTTCCGCATCTGCTTGTGCGGACCAGTTGGCTCTATGCGCCATGGGGAAAAAACTTCGTGCGGACCATCGCGGCGTTGGCGCAACAGAAACCGACGCTCCGAGTCGTCAACGATCAGCGCGGCCGGCCAACCAGCGCGGAGCACCTGGCGGCCGCGACGCTGCAACTCATGCGGCGCGGCGCAGTCGGAACCTTTCACGTCACCGATGGCGGCGTGTGTACATGGTTTGACCTTGCAACTCAGGTCGTCCAACTTTGCGGTGCCAACTGCCATGTGGAGCCTTGCACCACAGCCGAGTTTCCCCGGCCGGCCAAGCGTCCCGCTTACAGCGTGCTCGATCTCTCCGCCACCGAAAACCTGCTGGGGCCTATGCCTCACTGGCACGACAACCTCGCGAGCGTCGTCCGCCGCATGGTCTCATCCGTACCCGTCCGTACTCCTTGAAGGCTTCGATCATGTCCCATCTTCTCGTTACCGGCGGCGCGGGATTCATCGGGTCAAACCTGATCCGATTCATCCTGCAAAACAGGCCTGATTACAGCGTCACCAATCTGGACTGCCTCTCCTATTCGGGGAATCTCGACAATCTGGCTGACGTGCAGACGGACCCCCGCTACACCTTCGTTTACGGAGACATCAACGATCGACCACTCGTCGAGCGTCTGCTGGTCGGATGCGACGGGGTGCTGCATCTGGCGGCTGAGAGCCACGTCGATCGCTCGATCGTTGATGCCAGTCCCTTCGTGCGCACCAATGTTCTGGGTACGCAGGTTCTGCTCGATGCGACTCGGACGCTGACACAGCAAGGTAAGTTTCGCGGTCGTTTTGTCTATGTATCAACGGACGAGGTGTACGGCTCGCTGCCGCTGGATATGCCGGAATTGCGATTCACCGAGGAGACGCCGCTGACCGCCAACAGCCCCTATGCCGCCAGCAAGGCGGGCGGCGACCTGCTCGTCAACGCGTATCACCATACGTTCGGCCTCAATGTCTGCACCACACGATGCTCGAATAACTACGGCCCGTATCAGTTTCCCGAAAAGGTCATCCCCCTATTCGTGACCCATTTGCTCCAAGGTAAAAAAGTTCCGCTCTATGGTGACGGCAGAAACGTGCGCGACTGGCTGCACGTGGACGACCACTGCGAAGCGATCCTGACCGTGCTGGAAAAAGGTGAAGCGGGTCGCGTTTACAACATCGGCGGAAATAACGAGCGATCAAACCTTGAACTGACGCACACGATCCTTTCCATGATGGGACAGGGAAAAGAGATGATCGAACCCGTAGCTGATCGTCCGGGACACGACCGCCGCTATGCCATCGATGCATCGCGCATCGCCCGCGAGTTGGGATGGACTCCCACCCGATCAGCATGGCCCGGCGGACTGGCAGCAACCATCGCATGGTATGTCGATCACCCCGACTGGTGGCACCGCATCAGAGAGGGAACCTATCGGGAACGTGCACGCGCGTATCACCTGAACACCTCACGATGATCCTCGCGAGTTGGGACATCGCTGCCTGCGGAATGATGACGTTTGGTGATGATCCAAGGCATGATTTCCACGACTTTTTCGGGGCGCGACTTCGCCTCAAAATTGCGTCTGCTCAAAAAATGATTCTTCCTCGGATTGGACACCCGCCAGAAGCGGCTTATAAATATGGCTGCTCGGGGTGTAGCTCAGCTTGGCTAGAGCGCCTGCTTTGGGTGCAGGAAGTCGTCGGTTCGAATCCGGCCACCCCGATTTAACCGGCAAAGAGACCCTTCGACTAACAAGTCGAAGGGTTTTTTTGTCAGATCAGGGTTTACGTCGTTCGCGTTCCGGTTCAAACAAGCCGACTCCAATATCGCTCGTCATTCGGTGGCCATTGAACCGGCCCAGCGAGTGGCCGCTTCCTGCATGAAGTCGAACATCCTCGCCGCGCGATGCTGGCCGCGGTAGCGACTGCTCAAGCAGGTGCGGCTAGTGACGGAGGGCAAGGTCTGAGATGAGGCCAGGTGCGGGCGTGAAAACTGTGCGGGCATCACCACCAGAAATACGGCCGGTCGTCGAAGTGGGTGACGTTGTTGGCGCCGCGGCTGAAGGCCAATGCGTTGGGCAGCGCGCCGAGTTGCATGGTAGCCACGTGGCCGTCGGCAAACGCAGCCGGCCCCGACTTCCACGACATGTGGCGGAACGCAAAGCCGAACGTGCTGTAATCCATCCGGCTCACCCCGCCTATCGTATCCGCGAAGGCGAGCACCACCGAGGGCGAGTGGGCCAGTTCGCCGGAGCGACGGAGAGTGAAATAGGGGCTGGCCATGACCGTGCCGTTGGCCCCATGCAACCCCGAGCCCGAGACATAATCGCTGACGCACATGTAGATCGCAGTTCCAGCGGAGTCGAATTCGTAGGTGGTGATCTGCTCGACTCCCTCCATATACGGGCCATCGTAGGGCGAACCCTTGAGGACCAGCGGGCACTTGAATGGGTGAGCGTTGCGGTAAAGCGCCGAGTTCCCGTAGCCCGACCAGCGGTAGGCGGATGGCGCGGTACTGGTATAGAACGCAGCCTGCCACACCCAGCGGTCATTGGGCAGGAACCACTCGCGATTGTCGTTCTGATAGTAGATGTCGCTGGCCTCGATCTGCCGCAGGTTCGAGGAGCACTTGAGGAGCGAGGCCACCTGCCGGGCGTTGTTCAGAGCCGGCAGCAGCATCGCAAGGAGCAGCGCGATGATCGAAATCACCACGAGCAATTCGACGAGGGTGAATGCGCAGCGCAGGTGGGCGCGGGTCATCACGGTATCGACTCCTATCGAAGCAGCGGTCGGCTTGCCGAAGGAGGATCAGGATCACATCCTCGCACTACTTTCATCGGTCCGCTCCGCCGCCGAACCGCATAACAACGCGGACGCTGGCCAGCTCAATCGTTGTCGTCGTAGAAAATATTGACACCCTTGGCGAAAGGTGCCCGCACGAATGCTGCGTGGCCGTCCATGTACGAGACGTTCAACCCCATGCCGTTGTGTCGAAAAATTGTCACGCCGGGCCAGACGGAGTGATTATCCAGTGCCAAACCGAAGCTCGTATCGCCGTAGGTGTAGGCGTAATAGTTGTTGTTTTCGTTGAGCATAAAGACCGTTGAAGTCTTGCGGATCTGATCGAGCTTGCTCAGCCGCGTCACACCCCAGCCCGACGCAAGTGTATCGATCGCATCATCGGCACTGCTGCCCTCGTGCAACGGATTCATGCACGCATTGTGCCCGTAAAGCGGCAAAGGCCAGGAGGGGTACGACTGTCTGAAGCCGTCGGGACAGGCGCGCTCACCGGTGATGATGGTTGACTTCAGATAGTCACCGCCGGCCAGATAGCCCGCGGTGATGAATTGGTTCCAGTACAGCCCAGCATGTCCTGGACTTTGCGGGATCGCCAGCGCGAAGAAGCCGCCGTTGTCCTGGATATAGGTCATCTGCGCCAGTGTCGCCTGTTTCATATTGTTCGCGCAGCGGATCTGATTCGAGATGGAACGGGCTGCTTGTAACGATGGCAGCAGTAACGCGATCAGCAGCGCGATGATGCTCAGAACCACCAACAGTTCGACCAGAGTAAAAGCCTCTCGGACGTACTGCGGTTTGTACGCGCTAGATCCCATGACAGGCTCCGCCGCCGGACGTTCCAGGTTCACACCCGCACCATTGACTACCGCAGACAGTGAGTTTGAATCCAGTCGAGATCGCGGCGTCGTGACATTCATTCAGAATTGCGCCATGAAGTCTATCCGAAGCAACACCAACAAAAAAGCCTGAAATAACTCCAATATTTGAACCATTCACCCAAGCAATGCGTCGCCAATTAGAAGGCCAGCCGCGATGCCGAATGCTATCCTCATCGATTCGGACACATGGAACGCGCCGTAGGCTAATCCGGCACCAAGACTAAACTTTCACGGCGGTTGCGTGGGTCGATCATCATGCTTGCGCTGGGTTACATCCCTATGATCTTGTCCAAGCTGGCTCTCATGCCGGATTCACGCTGGTGGATGCTCTCGTGAGCAACGTCGGATTAGTCGCGTGAGCCTGGCGTTGCCCGGTGACAGGTCCAGCCACGATCCGTCGCCGGGATGGAGACTTTCGAGATGGGATCACTCGATCATCTGATGCACGTTCATGGTGACCTGGACGAACTTTTCGCCCGTCACCGCGACGCGATCGTCCTTCTGAATTTCAAGCAGGCTCTGGAATTGCTGGAGCAATACGAGGTTGAATTACGCCGCCACATGAAGCACGAGGAGGAACAGATTTTCCCGCTTTATGAAGAGCGGGTCGGGCATGTACCCGGAGGCGATCCCCGGTTTTTCTATCTGGAACATGCCAATCTCCTCAAGAATCTTGCGCTGTTCAAGCCGCTGGTTGAGAAGCTCGCTGCGGATCCATCAGCCGGCCCGCGACAGGCCCATGAATGTCTGCGTGAGCAGTCGTCGTACCTGCATCTGCTGGAACATCACGACCTGCGCGAGAAAAATATTCTCTACCCCCAGCTGGACCGAAAGCTCACTCAGGATGAGCGGTCAGCAATACTCAGCCGTTGCGGGTTCGACCATGATCCGCAAAACACACAGCGCTGCGTCTAATCGTCCACGGCGATTGACATGGCGTTTCGCTGGAGGCCGGATCACACCTCGGCGTGTTACTTGCCTCGTTGTTCCCACAACTTTCCGATGCTGCCGGGTGTCAGAGCACCGGCATGGAGCCGTACATCACTAATGCAGCCGTCAAAGCTGCCCACCGCACCACGGCCGATCCGCAGAGGTTCTGCATTTCCCAGATTGAAATGATGACGACGGGGCATGGCGGAGCGATGTGACAACTGGCCGTTGATGAAAATTCGCAGGTCGTTGTCTCGACGTACCATCGCCACGTGCGTCCACTCGCTGCCTATGTCGTGCTCGTGACTGGCGACCACACCCGTCTGACAGGAGAGAACCCGGCCGGCGGTCCGGTCAGGATCGACGTCCTGTGTGCGGGCCTGACTCGCGCCGGTGCAGGCCCAGAGCAGGCCCTTATGCGTGGTGAGCGTCAATACGCGCATCCAGCTTGGGCACACGTCAGACTTCCAGTCGCGGCGGCTGGCGAAATTTCCCAGCAGCGACCAGTGGCCGTCGGTTTCGTAACGGTAGATTTGCGCCTTGGGCAGCACACCGGCGAACAGCTTGCCGTTATGAACGCCCAGCGCGTTGATCTCGTTGATCCGCGCCACACCCGGCTTGTCGGTGGCAAGTCCCAGCAGGCCGGTATTCACCCACTGATCGCCGCCGGCGTGACGCAGGACATAGCCCTGCGGCCAGGTGCCCGCCCAGAGATTTCCGGCGTAGCACTGGAACGAATGGATTTGTGTAATGTCAAACGGTCTCCGACCGATGCACGTCCACTTCTGCCCGCCGTCATAGCGGTAAATCGCAAAGTGAGACGCTCCGTACAACACGCCGCCCACCGGCATCAGACATTCGAAGTTATCTCGATCATCCAGCACGCCAGCGTCGATCCATTGATCGCCTTTGAGTCGGAAACAGTGACCTTGATCGCCGCGGTCGAGGCCGACGAAAAGCTCACCTTCAAAGCTGGCCATGCAGATGACGCGCTGCGCTTTGCCCACCTGACCCAGATCGCGCCACTGAGTTCCGCCTTCGTAACGAAAGACACGAGTCAACGCTGTGGGCGGCGTCGCGCGTCTGGATTCCTCCGCACGGCCCCAATCCCAGATACCCGTACCTGCGTAAAAGTGCCCTTCGTGGACGATCATCGACATCACGCTCAGATGCGACGGATCATTACCCAGACGCCCGCAGTCGATCCATTGATCACCGCCCGCCCACCGGTAAACCTTGCATGCATCCTGCGGTCGGGCGGCATCGGAGACTCCCGCATAAAGCTCGCCGCGATATACCGTCAGGCAAGGCACCAGCGGGTTATCAGCAGCCGGCATGCCGTGATCCGTCCACTCACCGAAGTACGCATCATCGATCCCCGCGTGAACATGACGAGAATCACCGACCGATGAGTAGCTGGCTGAGCTGCCCGATACCCATAGATTCAATCCGCAGCGTCGCTGGGCGTCGAACTTGGAAAGCACGTCGCCGTAAATACCGCGCATCGGCTGCGCACACTTGATCCACGCCGTGACTGAGAAATCTTCACCGCCTAGTTGCAGCGACGGGGCATCTGCGATGTCGATGAGACTGTCCCGGCCATTGAATCGCGCGCCGCCCTGCGGCGCACCATCAGGGCCTGTCACCCACTCCACCTGGTGTAACTTGCCATGATGCTGACCGGCTACGTCCTGAGCATTACCACGGAGAGGCCAATGGCCGATGAGCGGATTCTTTTTCATAAGTCGGGCCATGATATCCCCTGCGGTAAATGTTGCAGAAACCCGGTGATCGTCTCCGCATAGCAGGAAATTTTCCGCTGACCGCCACGACTGCGATATCATTTCGTCTGACGTGCCAACTGCGGGAATCGCGCTTTTATGATCCGCCATGCTTCCATTCAGGATGTCCGAGCCTTCGGCAAGATCATCAACGATTGCGCCGAGTATGGTCTGATGCTCCACCGATCACTGGCGGATCTCTATGAAAACGTCCGCGACTTTCAGGTGGCCATCGAGGACGATCAGATCGTCGGCGTGTGCGGCCTCAAAATCGTCTGGTCCAATCTCGCAGAGATTTATTCACTGGCGGTCAAACCGGAATACCGCAAGCGCGGGCTTGGCCGGCGGCTGGTGCTCTCTTGCATTGACGAGGCGGAAGAACTGGGTATCGCACGGCTGATGACGCTGACCTACGAAAAGCATTTTTTTGAGCGGTGCGGTTTTCACGTAGTGGACCGGCAGACGCTGCCGCTGAAGGTCTGGAGCGAATGCGTCCGCTGTCCGAAAAATCAGGCGTGTGATGAGATCGCGATGATCCGCGACCTTGAGGTGCCGGAACTCGAACCCTTCAAGGATGATCGGCCTAATGCCAGCGCGGTCGCGCGGGAGATTGCGGTGCCGCTGGTGGTCAAAGGCAGACGTGACGACATCGATTGAGGTCTGCTCCGAACCTGTCTGGTTATCTCCCGCGTCCTGCGCCGCCGGGCCGATGAGGCGGACGATCCGGCAGCCCCAGCTCACGACGTCGTTCCATCAGTGCCTTGAAATACTCACCCATGTAGGCCTGATCCTGTGGATCGCCCGTCTGAATACGATCCTGGAACATTTTCTTTCGCTCCTCACGGCGATTGGTCGCGCTGGGTTGACCTGAGGGCGCGGCGCCATTGGACTGAGGCGGTCGATTTTCTCCTTCCGGTCGAGGAGGCCTTGCGGCACCGCCGTCGGGATTCCCCGACCCACCCGGCCCTCGGCGACCCATCATCGCCCCGCCGGCACGCATCGCCTCCATTTTCTGGATGTCCTCATCGAGGATCGCCAGTCGGCGCTGCGGATCAGCTTTGGCGAACTCGCGGAAGCGAAGACCCATGGCTTGCGACTGTACCTTCTGCACTTCCTTGCGCAACTCCGGGTCTGCCCGCATCATCTCCCATCCTTTTTCTCGCTGCTCCGGCGTCATGGTTTCCGCCAGCTCGCGCATCCGCTCGACATAAGGCTCACGCTCGGCTTCGCTGAGCCGTTGAAATCGTGCTGACTTTACCAGTGACATCGCGTCCTCCGCCGTAGCCGGCATCGGAGGTGACGTATGCAGCCACGTGTAATACCCGCCCGCGGACACAGCGGTTATCGCCAACACCACCAATGCCGAGATGCTTATCCACTTCTTCATTACCAACTCCGTGCTGTTTAGAAGTTCCCGGCATGCCCGTCGGCAAAGAGCAGATTACGCACTCCGTGAAACGGGCCGACGATGATCTGACCTACCGTCGTTGTATCGAATGATCCGCCGTCGAAGTCCCGCGCGACCACCACCTCCGGGGCCTGCACAAAACCCATCGCCACCGGGAAGTAAGCCTCCAGCGTGACGCCGCTGAGAGTCGTCTGATACATGTAGCTCGAACCCGACAGCGGGAAAACTTCGGTGTCCGACGGACAGCGGAAGGCGTTCCGCGCATCCTGTCCCGTGCTCGACGACAGGTAATGGTCCAGCACCTGCGTCAGCGGAGGATCCGCGTCGGCAGAGACAAACGGATCGGGCATGTACTTGGCTTTGGGGAACACCCCTTTGAACTCGTCACGGTACATCTGGATCGCCTGACCAATCGAGCGCAGATTGGCTGAACAGGCGAGTTTGTTGGCGCGGCGGCGGGCCGCAGCCAGACTCGGCATCGCAATGCCGATCAGAATTGCGATGATCGAAATCACCACGAGAAGTTCAATCAGAGTAAAAGCGCGAGGGGTACGTTGGTGGGCACGCATGAGGGTTAAACTCTTTGGACACCGCTTTATTGCAGACAAAAAAGAAAATTCAGTTCCCCCATTTGGCGCAGCGGCTTGCTCTCATTGATGGTAATTCAGACAGGTTCTACGCCTGAAAACGGCTTACACGGGTTCAAACCGCAGCACCAGATCGTAAAGTTTTCCCCCCAGATGGTCGGCAACGCCGCTGTCTTTAATCATCGCGATCTTGAGCACATCGCAGGTAAACCGTGCGTCGAGATTGCTTTCGACCGCCCTTCCCATCCCTTCGATAACAACCAGATCAACCCGTTTGCGTTCCATCGCAGCTATCAGTTCCGGGGAAACACGTGTCAGGTCGATCAAAGGCAGGCCATTGCCGCTGGTGACTAGTTCCAGTTGTCCATTGCGGCGAGCATCGGCGATGGTGGCATCCCATGCCGCGATACGGTCGATCAGCGTGAGCAGTTCATCATGTGTGACATCGTTGAGCGTCGGGGTTCGGTTGGCGGTGAGGATCACACCCGTGCCGCGACGGAGCAGTTCCCGCGCCAGTGGAATCATGCCCAGAATTACATCGGAGCCGGCATTGTCCACAAAGAGGATTGCGTTCTCGTGCTTTCGAGAAAGTCCCGACCCAAGGGTGCGTGAGAGCCAATGCTCAAAGTCGTCGATCAACCACGGCCGTGGCGCCAATCGCTGGCGAACCGCGTGGAAGTCCACGCTGCCGTCCTTGAACAGGTCTGCCGTCTGAGTCGCGCCGAGGTCAAAAATGTTGCCGGCAAATATTCCGTGTGTGATCCGCGCGAGACGGTCCGCATCGTCGAGATCGTCGAGTTCACGGAGCACCGACGGCAGGCACGCCAAAGCCGCCTCGTTTTCCCGTGTCTTGGGCAGTCGGTAGGGATCAACGATCCCCGCGCGGCGGAGTGTGCGTTCCCGTTCGATGCAGATGGTCAGAATATCCAGCCGTCCGAATCGACTCGGATTATCCGTCAGCAGATCGAGGTAACGGGAAAACTCCGTGCCCGCCTGACGAACGCGCTGCGCGGTGTCCGCCGCATCCAGGCCGCGGTCAGCTTCCTCCCGTGCCGCCTCGGCGAGCAGCTTCGGAAAATGACTGCGAAACAGCCCAAGCCAGTACTCCGTCATGGGGCTGCTTTTTTTTAGTTCCCACTGACAGGGCACATAGCCGCGCGGGTCAGCCAGCAGCGGAAAAGTCAGATCGTCAGAAAACTTCATTTCCAGCATGGGGCGAAAGTGTAACGTGCCGCGTTGCCACGAGGTTTACATGCGGATTTCGACGCCGGCTAACACGCGGAGCCTGACGGTGGATGTCGTCAGTCATGTCAGCGGTTGGTGTTTCTTAACGCGGGGGTCAGATGCGTGTGAAGTTTTCAAGCATCTTCAATCCCACGCGCTGCGACTTTTCCGGGTGAAATTGTGTCGCCCAGATATTGTCGCGCCAGACCGACGCACAAAACGGCACACCCTGCGGGTATTGCGCCGTGGCGGATGTGAGCACGTCACCCTCGCTGGGTAAGGCGAAGTAACTGTGGACGAAATAGACAGCCACGCCCTGATCGAGGCTGCGAAGGAGCGGGTCATCGCGCCGCCAGGTGAGGTTGTTCCAACCCATGTGAGGCACCTTGAGACGTTGACCGTGCTGAGGCCGGAAACGCCGGACGCTGCCGCGCAGAATTCCCAGTCCGGGCACGAGTCCGCCTTGCGGTGCGTCTTCCTCCGAGCCATCGAATAGAAGTTGCAGGCCCAGACATATTCCCAGCACCGGCCGGCCGGTGGCGATGAACTGACGGATCGGCTCGACCCAGCCGCGCTGTTGCAGATTTGCCATGCCGTCACCAAATGCGCCGACACCCGGCAGCACCAGACGATCGGCATCGCGGGACTCGGCAGTGGGCGCGGCAAATAACTTCGCAGCGGCACCGACCTGTTCAAAGGCCTTCTGCACGCTGCGGAGATTACCCATGCCATAATCAACGATAGCGATCATGGAAATCGAACCCATCACGGCGCGACCGACCGCCGACATCGGCGATTGCGCGGAAGGATGATCGTGCCGCGGTGAAACGGGGAGATTACAGGAAACCCGTCATGCAAGGTGACCGCTCAAAGGTGATGAGAGGAGGCGACGATCAACGGTCGCCGCCATCCATCACTTGAGAACAACCACTTCGACGCGGCGACTCTGGGCCTTGGTCGCCTTGGGCTTCGACGAGCCGTAGCCGATGGTGCTCAACCGACCGCCAGCAACACCGGCCGTCTGAAGGTAAGCGGCAACCGCATCGGCGCGAGCCTCGCTGAGCTGCTGGTTGTCCTTCCACTTGCTCTTGCGGATCGGGTCGGAGTCGGTGTGACCTTCAACGCGGATCTGATGGCCTTTATGAGTACTGGAATTAAGCGCTTTGGCGACCTGAGCGAGGGTCTTGCGGGCATTGGCGGTCAGGTCCGCCTTACCGGAGGCAAAAAGTACATCGCCGGGAATGTGGACTTCGATACCTTCGCTCGTGCGTTCAGCCTTGACGCCTTCGATGCCTTCAAAGCCGGTCTGGTTGGCCTGATTCGCACGGGCTGCGGCGGCTGCTTCGGCGGCGGCACGGTCACGGGCGGCCTGTTCAGCGGCACGGCGTGCTTCCTCGGCGGCACGTTCCGCAGCTTCCTTTTCCGCACGCAGGCGTGCCAGCTCAGCGGCGGTCGCAGTACGATCGTTTTCCGCTGCCTCCAATGCGGCGCGGGTGCGGTTGAGTTCATTCTGCCCTTCGACATTCTGCCGATAGAGCGCATTGCGTTCATCCTGGAGCTGACTTTGCCGACAGCCCGTCATTCCCACAAGCCCCAGGGTCAATGCCAGTGCCGCCGTCACAAAAATCTTCGATCGCTTGCCAACCATCGTTAAACCTTTCGGAAGTTAGTTTCTATTGATGAGTCCCTGACCGCTGATAGTCGATCGGCGAGTGAAAGACATGAAAAAACGTCTTTCAGCGGCTGTCGGCGATCGAAAATCAGCAATCCGCGTTGATTTTATCGGTATCGGTAGATGTGTTCAAAAAGGTAAAAGATTCAAGATCGGCTGGTGGAAGAACATCAACACGACTGTCGCCGCCGCCAGGTACGGGCCGTAGGGAATGACGCGCACCTCGCCGCGAGCGATCCGGGCGACACCGACGGAAATCGCCGCGTATGCCAGCCCAAGGAATGGCGCTATGAAAAAGATCACCACCGCATCGCGTGGTCCGAGCACCGCCCCTACTGCTGCGAGCAGATGCACATCCCCCAGCCCCATCGCTTCCTTACCAAAGGCCAGCGTGCCCAATATGCGCGTTGCCCAGATCATTCCCCCGCCGACCAGATAGCCGGAGACGACGCCCGCCGCGACCCAAAGGGGCCGGGGCGCATCGCTGACGGGTATGAACCAACCAATGATCGCTCCGACGATGGGAAACAGGAGAAACAGCAATTCCTTGCCGACTTCCCAGCGGGGATGCGGATGGGCCAGAAAATCTTCGTGAACAGCAGGCGAAGCGGGAACCATCGAGGCACCCGTACTCTTGTCGTTCTTTTGAGATTGAGCGGGGGTCTTGTTATCACCCGCTGCGCCATCTTCGTGGGGAGCTGGCTCCTCATCAAAGCTACGCGGCAGCCAGCCCAGTTTCAGCAGGCCGCAGGCGATGAGCAGTCCGAGTACCGCCCCTGCTGCCAATCCGATCGGTGAGCCTGGCGCAAGCTCGATGCCGCAGGTCCGTTCCATGAATAGCTGAATGAATCCTGTCAGCGCATCACCGCTGGGGCATACCGTCTCCATTACCGGAATAAACCAGACCCCCAGAGGCAGGACGATGAGCGCGACGGCAGTCGCCATCCAGGGAATTTGGAGCGGAATGATGTAGAGCCGAAAGTCGATCATGGTCGCTGCAATCAGCGATGCGATGAGCACCGCGTGGACGAGCAGTGCCGGCCAGGTCGTCAGCAGTCCTCCCGCGGCATGCCACTCCAGCCAGAGCGAGGTCCAGTGAACACCCGTCCGGTTTTCATAAGACCACATCGGCGCGAGGTAATAGCTCCAGAACATAGCCGCGAACAGTGCAGCCGTCAGGGCTTCGATCAAAGGGTACTGCGCGCTGATGGGTGCTTTGCAATAACGGCACTTGCCCCGGAGCCACAACCAGCCGAGCACCGGCACGTTGTCATAAACGGCGAGCTTGTGCTCGCACGATGGACAGCGCGACGGCGGATGCAGCAGGCTTAATCCCTCAGGCAGCCGATAAATCACCACGTTGAGGAAACTGCCCACAATGGCGCCGTAGATCGCGGCAAGAAAGAAATATGGCCAGAGGTTCACATCGTTTCCCGAAACCGCGACGGGTCGAGCCGCGGACCATCCATCACTCGTCCTGATGCGCAGCCTGTGCCGATCCAATACGGCTGGAGTCGTCAGCCCTATTCCTCAGCGTTCTCATCAATCTCGGCGTCAAGCTGCTCATCATCCTCGTCTGTCTCTTCTTCATCGGCTGCTTCGTCTTGGGAACCCTTGATTTGCAGCCGGCCGTCTGCGTCGGCGGTCAACTCGGCGATCCGCGTCTGGGCATTATTAAGGATGGTCTGGCACCGCGCGATGAGCTTCATCCCTTTTTCATACTGCGTAATGCAATCCTCCAACCCGCACTGGCCGGACTCGATCTCATCAATGATCGTTTCAAGCTGTTCGATAGCCTGTTCGAATCGGGGCGATTTTTCAGATGCTCTGCTCATGGGAATCTCTCGGAAAAGGTGCGGAGACTGACAAACCCGGCTACGCGGAGACCCGCCAACATGCACGGCTACGCAGGTGCGGACGAATCACCAAACAGCGTCGTTTCATCGGCGGCCCGTCTGGGTTGTGACTTCGATTTACGCTGCGTTCGCGGCGGCGGTACCTCTCCCCCATCCACCACCTCGCTGGACACCCGCCCGTCCGCCAATACACTCGTGATGCGCACTCCCGGCGAAACCTGACCCGCGCTGCGGAGAACCTTTCCATCCGGGCCGAGCGTCAGACTGTAACCGCGCTGCAGCACGTTCAACGGGCCAACCGCCTGAAGCTGACGTGACAAAGCTGCCAACTTATCGGCGTCAGCTTTGACACGGCCTGGCAGCGAGCTGACAAGCCGCTCCCGAAGTCGAGCGAATTTTTCCCGATGCGGATCAACCATCCGTTCAGGGCGGCGGAACATCGCGTGTCTCGCAAGTGCTGCGAGCCGTTGACGACTGCTCTCAGCCCGATTGCGCAACATGCGCGTCATACGATCCGCCAGTTGTGTCACCTGCTGCTGGAGCGTCCGGCGGTCGGGGATCAGCGTCATCGCGGCCTGTGTCGGCGTCGAACAGCGAACATCGGCGACAAGCTCGGCAATGGTCTGGTCCGTCTCATGTCCGATCGCCGCAACGATCGGCAGCGCGCAGCGGAAAATCGCATCGGCGACGACACGCTCGTTAAACGCCCAGAGGTCTTCGATCGACCCGCCGCCGCGTGTCAGGATCACCGCGTCGATGCCCAGCGATTTCCCCTGTCGTGACAGAGCATCAATGGCAGCGGCGATCTCCGGCGCGGCTGCGGCGCCCTGCACCCGTACATCCACGAGCAGCAATTCACATCCGCTCCACCGTCGGCCGGCGGTGTTGATCACGTCCTGCAACGCAGCGCCGCTCCGGGAGGTCACCACCGCGACGCGATAAGGCATCGAAGGCAAGCGCTTCTTTCGCTCATTATCGAAATAGCCAGCCCGACGAAGCTCCTCGCACAGGGCTTTGTAGCGAGCTTCCAGTGCGCCTTGACCAACAGGTTCAAGCGCATCGACGTAAAGCTGAAGACTGCCTTGCGCATCGAAGTAGTCGATGCGGCCGGTCGCGACGACTTCCATGCCGTCGGCCACGGGAAACGAAACACGTCTCGCAGCCGACGCAAAGCAGACGCAGCGCAGACTTCCACCCTCATCCTTGAGACTGAAAAACCAGTGCGCACGCTCGGAAAAATTGCTCACCTCACCTACGACACGCACCTTGGGGGGCAATCCCGCAGCCAGCGCATCCTTAATCAAGTGCGAAATCTGGCTGACCGTCAACACCTTCCCACCCCCGGAAGTTCCCCCGGAAGCACGCCTGGAATTTGTCCCGGACGCAGCACCGCCACGAATCACACGAGAGTCTGGTGATGAACGAGATCGAGAGCTAGACGATGGCTGCGCGGGGTCGCGGTCGGGATTAAAGGGAAGTCGAGCCATGTGATGATTCAGAAATCCTCATCCACGTCGGCTGCAACGTCAAACACCTGAAACTCCTCAAAGTCCGCGCATGACGCGCCGCGATCGCAAGGCAGCAGCATTTTCCGAAAGAATCGCTACCGCTGCCTCATACGCGACCCGCTCAACGATCATCTGCGGGCCGTCCTACAATTCTCTCTAGTCAGACTGACCTACTCACCTGCGAAGAGTGAAGATGCCCTGGTATTGAGACACTTTGGTTATTGAGGTGTTGCTGCGACCGGCCGGCCTGCAACAAACGATTTGACATGCAGAGCAAACTTCCTACCTTTGCCGTTTCGACTTGCATCGCTCCCACCTTACCGGCTTTCTAAAATTTGCCGGTTTTTTTAAGGAGACTTAATCATGCCTATCAAGGTTGCCATTAACGGTTTTGGTCGTATCGGTCGTCTGGTATTCCGTGCCGGCTTCCACAATCCCAACATTCAATTCGTCGGGATCAACGACCTCGTTCCGCCTGATAATCTCGCCTATCTCCTCAGTCACGACACGACGCACGGCCGATTCAACGGCAAGGTCGAGGCGAAGGATGATGGGATCGTCGTGGAAGGGAAGTTCGTCAAGTGCGTCTCGGTGAAGAACCCAGCCGAATTGCCCTGGGGTCAGCTCGGCGTGGATTACGTCGTCGAATCGACCGGCCTGTTCACTGACGTTGAGGGGGCGTCACAGCATCTCAAGGCCGGCGCCAAGCGCGTGCTGATCTCGGCACCGACCAAGACGCCTGAACAGGTCAACACCTTCGTCATCGGCGTCAACGAAGAGAAATACAATCCCGCCAAGGACAAAGTCCTCAGCAACGCCAGTTGCACCACCAACTGTCTGGCACCGCTGGCAAAGGTGATTCACGACAAGTTCGGCATCGTCGAGGGCCTCATGACGACGGTGCATGCGATGACCGCGACTCAACCGACACAGGACGGACCGAGCAAGAAAGATTGGCGCGGCGGTCGCGCGGCGGGGCAGAACATCATCCCGGCCTCAACCGGTGCGGCCAAAGCGGTGGCTCTGGTGATGCCCGAACTCAAGGGCAAGCTCACGGGTATGTCCTTCCGCGTGCCGGTGAGCAACGTCTCGGTCGTGGACCTGACGGTCAAGACCAGCCAAGACACGACTTACGAGGACATCGCCAAGGCCATCAAAGATGCCGCCAATGGTCCGCTCAAGGGCATCATGGGTTACACGGACGAGGAGGTCGTCTCCAGCGACTTCATCTCCGATCCGCGCAGCTCCATTTTTGACAAAGGCGCAGGCATCGGCCTGAGCAAGAACTTTTTCAAGCTCGTCAGTTGGTATGACAACGAGTGGGGCTACTCGAACCGTATCGTTGACATGCTCATCCACATGGGCAAAGCCGACGGTCTGGTCAAGTGAGCAATCGCCGCTCCTGCTGTAAAACCGCAGGGGCAGCGTGACTCTGTAAAACGGAATCTGCTCTCAGGATGCAGCGCGGGTGATTACCCGCAGCGTCAGATCTGTATCCGCGCCCAGCGTACGTCTGTCTGATCGGCTCTGGGGCCGGAGTAGAAAACCGTCAGCACGCTGCCATCGGAGAGGAGCGTTGCGTCCGGCAGCCCCAGCGAGAATTCACCCATCTCATTCCACGCATCGGACATGGTGCCTTTTTTCCAGGTCTGTGGTTTGAGTGATGGTTGGTGGACGATCAGTTCGGTTGATTCGGGGAATGATTTTCCGCCGTCGCTGCTGATGCGTGCTTTGATCGCGGGTGTCGCGGAGCGGTCCACATAAACCAGAAGGAGACGGCCATCGAGGAGTGATACCGGCCTCGCAGGTTGTCCCGCCAGTCCGGTGTCCCAGAGCGGTCCCCATGTTCTGCCTGAGTCTTTTGAGGCTCGCGCGTGCATGTTGAGATACGCGGCTATCTGTCGATCAAACGTCCAATAGAAAACCTGCAACGTGCCGTCCCGGAGCATCGCCATGCGTTGATCCCAGCAGAAGACGCGCTTGGAGGGATCGGAGTGAGTGTCCACGCATTCTGTCCACGTCTTGCCTTGATCGCTTGAAAACGTGATGGAGGCGTGATGCTGCCAGGGCGTCGTGTCGTTGTATGGTTTGTTGACTTCAAATTGTGCCCCCCACCGGCCATCGGGCAACACGACCGTTGCGCCGGTGATCGCATCGGGCACTTTGTCATACGGACCAAACGTCACGGGGCGCGGCGTGCTCCAGGTCTGTCCGCCGTCCTCAGACACCAGCGTGGACATGCGCATGTCCACGAGGCCTTCGGTGATTTCGTTGTACATGGCCTGAAATGGTTCGGAGTAATCCTCCCATCCGAGCGTCAGCAGCACGCGATTACCCGACAGCGGAGTGGGAAATGCGGCACGCCATTGACCGGGCCTGCCGCCGATCGCCGGTACGGTCGGAGCCGGGTCGATCATCGGACTCCATGTCTTTCCCTGATCGTCGGAGTAACGGAGACGAACGCGACCGGTGCGTGACATCTTGGCGGGTGCCAAGCGGTACCCGCAGATCCAGCGGCCCGTTTCCAGTGCTGCGATGCCGGGAAAACAGCAGCTCAAAGCATCAGTTAACCGGGTGCTCGCGCAGACGACGCCTTCGGAAATGATGTTCATTGCTGCAGGATAAGAACCGCAATCCGAATCAACAAATGTACCCCGCTCCGCAGGGCTGCGGACGTGCGAAGTTTTTGATTCGCGGCAAGCGAGGCGATTTCATCCGCGTATAATCCCCGCCGATGAGCGAAAATCGAAAACAGCAATTACTCCCGACCGTTCCTGCAAAACTGGCGCTGGAAGACGGCAGCGTCTTCAGCGGGCAGGCATTCGGTAATCTCACCCCGCGCAGCATCGATGGCGAAGTCTGCTTCAACACCTCGCTGAGCGGCTATCAGGAAATCCTCACCGATCCTTCGTACTACGGCCAGATCGTGACGATGACGTACCCGCTGATCGGTAACTACGGCGTCAGCGAAGACGACATGGAATCCCGCCGTATCTGGGTGTCAGGCTTCGTGGTGCGTGAGTTGTCGAACATCGCCAGCAACTATCGCTCGACGCGATCGCTCTCTGACTGGCTCGCCAGTCAGAACGCGACGGGTATTACAGGCATCGACACGCGGGCATTGACACGATTGCTGCGTATTCGCGGTGCGCTGAACGGAATCCTCTCGACAGAGCAGCGCAGCGATGAGGAGCTGGTTGCGATGGCGCGTCGCGTGCCGGGACTGGTGGGGAGGAACATCGTTTCCGCCGTCAGCCGCAGCGATGCCCAGCGGTGGGATGAACATCTGGGTGACTGGGCCCCGATTCAGGGCCGGATCGATCCTCCGACGAAACGATTCAAGGTGGTCGCCCTCGACTGCGGTGCGAAGCTCAACATTCTGCGCAACCTCGTGCAATCGGGTTGCGATGTGACGGTGCTGCCGTACGACGCCACGCCCGCACAAATTCTGGAGCACAAGCCCAGCGGACTATTCGTCTCCAATGGTCCGGGTGATCCGGCTGCGGTGACGCCGACCATCGACACCCTCCGCCAGATGCGCGGTAAGTTGCCGATCTTCGGAATCTGTCTTGGCCATCAGTTGCTGAGCCTGGCGATGGGAGCAACGACCTTCAAATTAAAATTCGGTCATCGCGGCGGTAACCAGCCGGTGCAAAACCAACAGACCGGCAAAGTAGAAATCACCAGCCAGAACCACGGTTTCGCGGTCGATACTGAGTCCCTGGCGAAAGTGGGCGGCGAGCCGACACACATCAATCTCAACGATCGAACTCTGGAAGGCTTCCGGCATAAGACGGACCCGATTTTCGCGGTGCAATATCACCCGGAAGCGGCACCGGGGCCGCATGATGCACGGTACCTGTTTGACTGCTTCATTAACATGATGACCACTGGCCGCAGTCCAACCGGCGAACAGATGGCCGACGCCCAGAACCAGAGAAATAGGTTGACTGCCGCGGAATCAACCTGATTAGTGATGATGAGGTGTCCAAAGGATGTGGGAGACTCTGGTAATTTGGATAAAATAAGAAAAATAGGATATTGATGAGGGAAAAGATACCCTTGATACCTCAAAAAAATCGTATTCAAACAAATTTTATTCCTTGCATCAGGCAAAAGTCTGATGTACGATCCAATCGCACGTTCTCGGGAGAGAACCCGCGTTACATGAGGGAGCGCGGGCTTAGAGGGAGACAAAGGATGCCCATAGTTAGCCGAATTTCGCTCAAAAAGCTGTGCTATGGCTTGGCTGTTCTGAGTGCGGCAGTGATGCCTGCGCAGGCAGTTACCCATGTGATGACCAGCGGTCTGGCGTCGGCGACGTTTGACGATCAGTCCGGGCAGATCACCAGTTGGACGCTCAACGGCGTCGAACACGTCGGTCAAGGCGGATCGCTCGGCGGACTCTCCTATTTCTACCGCATCGGTTCATCCGGCCCCGAAAAAGCCATCGGTAACAATGGCGAGCTGGTCTTCCAAAACGTGGAGCAGGTACTGCCTCACGTCATCAACGCACACTACACCGCGGCTGGAAAGTTTAAAGTCACGCTTATGTACCGCATCCTCGGTGCGGGTACCACGTTTTCCAAGCTGGATATGAACCTCCAGCTGGATACCCTCTCAACCACCGATCAGGACTTCCACCTCTTCGCCTATAACGATCACGGCTTGGATAACCCCCTGGCTTCACCCGGAGACCTCGACGATCAGGTCACCATCTCACCCAGTGCTCCGACAGTCAACAACATCGGCATACAAGTCGATTTTGCAGATGGAGTTAACGTCCGAGACACCATTCTGGGTAACAATGGCTTTGGCCCCGCGTTCCTCGGTCCGCAGGGATATCAGGCTGGAACCGCTGCTTCGATTTACGGTATGCTGACCGACGGCGACGCCGATAATCTCAACGGTACGCTGTCGGCCTTCAGCGGCGATCTGGCTTACGCCTTCCAATACGACTTCCTGCTTCGCAATATCAACGCCCCGCCTGACGTGACTTCTGAAAAGCTATTCACCATTCAGGACTTCAAAATCCTGAATCGACCTGGTATAATTGTTCCTATTCCCGAACCTTTGACTTCATTTTTGGGAATTCTTGGTGTAGGATCATTAGGGCTATACACCCTGCGGCGGTCTTATCGTGGCGACGGTGAGGCACAGCCGGCTCGGTGATTGGAGAAGAAAGCCAGTTTCGGGGCCGGGACCCTATTCCCGGGGAGAGTGAGACCTCAGTGGAAACAAAACCTACGATCGAAAACAGTTCATCGGCACCAGCCGACGCGCTGTCTCGCGGGCAGGAGGATGTATTCGCCCGAGAGGACGCACGCGAGTCGGCACAATCCGAATCATCAGCGGCATCTCCTGTAGCCGTGCGTGGTGACGGTGCTGCCCAGCCGATGATGGTGTTCCGCAGCGAGTGCATGCACCGCCTCTACGGTGCCATTGAAGCCGTAGGCCGTCGTGAAGTCACCGCAATGATCCACGGCGAATCGGGTACCGGTAAAGAACTCGTCGCACGCCAGCTTCACCTGCTGTCCAGCCGCAGCTCACGTCCTTTCGTTCCCGTTGACTGCACCACACTTCACGACTCGATGATGGAGTCGCAGTTGTTCGGTCACGTCAAGGGATCGTTTACGGGCGCGCAGCAGTCCACCATCGGCTTCTTCCGTTCTGCTGAGGGCGGCACCCTTTTCCTCGATGAAATCGGCGAGCTTCCGCTTGATGTTCAGGCCAAGCTCCTCCGCGTGATTCAGGAGCGGGCAGTCACCCCTCTGGGTGCAGTCAAGTCGATCCCGATCGACGTTCGTCTCGTCGCAGCTACTCACCGTGATCTGGAAGCGATGGTTCGCCGCGGAACCTTCCGCGAAGACCTCTTTTTCCGGCTCAACGTGATCCAGCTTCGTGTTCCGCCGCTGCGTGACCGCGTGGATGACATCGTTCCGCTGGCGGATCACTTCCTTGGCCGTCTGGCCAAGCTCTACGATGAGCCTGCCAAGAGTCTCGCACCTGATGCGATGGCAGCTCTCCAGTGCTTCGACTGGCCCGGTAACGTCCGCGAGCTTGCGAACGCGGTTGAGCACGCCTCGGTCTTCTGCACGACCGATCTCATCCGCGCCAACGACCTGCCTGAAAAGATCCGCACTGCCAGCGTTAATGCAACGCCGACTCTCGACCAGCGGGTCGTCCCGCTCGAAGTTGCTGAGCGTAACCACATCGCCCACGCACTCCGCGTGGCTGATGGTAATCAGGCCAAGGCAGCTCGTTTGCTCGGCATCCAGCGTCAGCGGCTGTATCGCAAGATCGAGCTTTACGGCCTTGACACGCTCACTCGTACCGGTGGCGTCGAATAATCAGCCGTCGAAAATCCCGATTCTTACCCATTATTGAATCGCCATCATCCGCCCGCCGCTATTCCGGCGGGCGGTTGTTTTTCCTGGAACTTCAGCGGAAGGTGCCTCTCTGCTTCGTGACCTGGCAGGCCGTCTGTAATGCGGCTGCCCGGATAAAACAGAAAAATATCGCAGAAAATCTGCGCCGCAGAACAGGTCGCGCGTTAAATTTCGACTCTGATGACGGCTATTCTGGGTATCTCCGCGTTTTACCACGACTCCGCAGCGGCACTGGTGGTTGATGGCTCGATCGTCGCCGCAGCTCAGGAGGAGCGATTCACCCGTCGCAAGCACGACTTCGAATTTCCCATCCATGCGATCGACTACTGCCTCTCCGAGGCCGGTCTGAAGCCTGAGCAGCTTGATTACGTCGGCTTCTACGACAAGCCCTTCCTGAAGTTTGAGCGACTGCTCGAAACTTATGTCGCCTATGCGCCTGCGGGATTCCGCTCCTTCGTCCAGGCGATGCCGTTGTGGCTCAAGCAGAAGCTCTACTTGCCGCGTGAGATCCGCAAGGGCTTGCGCGGGGCATACAGGAAACGCTGCGTCTTTACCGAGCATCACGAATCACATGCCGCCAGCGCATTTTTTCCGTCTCCCTACGAAGAGGCGGCGATCCTCACGCTCGATGGCGTCGGCGAATGGACGACCACCAGTTTCGGCATCGGACGCGGCAACAAAATCCAGCTCACGCATCAGATCAGGTTCCCGCACTCGCTGGGGCTTCTCTACTCCGCGTTTACTTACTTCACCGGATTTCGTGTCAACAGCGGCGAATACAAACTCATGGGGCTGGCTCCCTACGGCAAGCCGATCTATGCCGATCTCATCCGGGAGAAACTGATCGACATCAAAACTGACGGCTCATTCCGCATGGACATGTCGTACTTCAATTACTGCCAGGGGCTTACCATGACAAGCCCAAAGTTCGACAAGCTCTTCGGCGGGCCGCGTCGCAAGCCGGAGTCTCCGGTGACTCAGCGAGAAATGGACATCGCAGCGTCGATCCAGGCGGTTACCGAAGAAGCGATGGTCAGGATCGCCCGTCACGTCAAGCATGTCACCGGAATGAAACACCTCTGTCTGGCTGGCGGCGTGGCTCTCAACTGCGTCGGAAACGGCAAGATTCTGCGCGATGGAGCCTTCGACGATATCTGGATCCAGCCCGCAGCAGGTGATGCGGGCGGAGCACTGGGAGTCGCGCTGTTCATCTGGCATCAGCTTCTCGACAATCCGCGCACCCGAAAGGCGGGTGAGAGCGATCATCAGGCCGGCTCACTGCTGGGGCCGCGTTTCGGCGATGAGCTAATCCGTGAATTTCTCAACTCCGCCGGCGCGAAGTACCGCCGCTTCGACGACGACGAGTCGCTCTGCGATTTCGTGGCTGATCTGGCGGCCGGTGAAAAAGTCATCGGTTGGGTGCAGGGACGAATGGAGTTCGGCCCGCGGGCGCTGGGGTCGCGATCGATCATCGGCGATGCCCGCAGTGAAAAAATGCAGTCGGTGATGAATGTCAAAATCAAATTCCGCGAATCGTTCCGTCCATTTGCGCCGGTGGTGCTGCACGACCGCACGCATGAATACTTCGACATGCGGCAAGGCCAGGAAAGCCCCTACATGCTGCTGGTCGCTCCAGTGAGACAGGAGCGGCGTCTGAAACTCAACGGCGGATCCGAACACCTCCAGGGCATCGACAAGCTGAAAATCAAACGCTCGGATATCCCGGCTGTCACGCACGTCGATTACTCCGCCCGCGTGCAAACAATCGACCCGGTGCGGCACGGACGATTTCACATGTTGCTGAAAAAGTTTGAGTCGCGCACAGGATGCCCGGTCATGATCAACACCAGCTTCAACGTGCGCGGTGAACCGATCGTCTGCTCGCATGAACATGCTTACCGCTGTTTTCTGGCGACAAACATGGATGTGCTCGTGCTCGAACGCAACGTGCTCATCAAGGAAGAACAACCGAATCTCAAGCCGATCGACGTGGCGAAATATCTGGCGGAGTTCCAACTGGACTGAAATCTTTCCGTTCTATTCAGCAGCTTCGGATCGCCCATGAACCTGAACGCATAACAAAAGGAAATCCTGACTTCTTCCCGTGAGTGTTCATATCGAAATGGTTGCTGTCCGCGTGAGAACTCTATGGCTGTCATCGAAATCAAACTCAACCCGACAAAACGCGACCTGCGAATTTTCGCGTTGATGTTCGTCGCATTTTTCGGCCTGCTGGGGCTGATCGCGCTGGGCAAGCGCGAAGCCTTGCTGATTATGGCTGCGGTGACCGGCGCAGCCTTTTTGATCAGCATCGCATTCAATCGCGACCAGCCACGAACCATGCAACTCCTGGGCGTGCTGATTCCGCTGACTCTGCTGACCATCGGCGGAATCGAAGGGCTGGGTGTCGATCAATGGACCGTAGCTGGCGTCGCCTGGGGTGTCGGGGTCGTTGGCGCGATCCTGACGCTCGTTTCACCCGTCATCGGCAAAACGCTCTACACCGGCTGGATGTATGCCGCACTACCGCTCGGCTGGACGATGTCGCATCTGATTCTCGGCATCGTGTTCTACCTCGTGGTCACGCCGATCGGCCTGGTGATGAGAGTGTTCGGACACGATCCGATGCAATGCCGCATCGACCGCGAAGCGGCGACGTACTGGACCACACACGAGACGACGGCAGATTCCTCCCGTTACTTCCGCCAATACTGAAAAGGGTCATCATGTCTGAACCAAACGACACTCAAAAGCGAAACGACTTCGAGCAGCAGGCTCAGCAGGAATCCCCCGGCATCATCCGTGAGTTGACCGATTTTCTGGTCAACAGCACAAGCTGGTGGCTCATCCCGATCGTCGTTGTGCTGCTCCTGGTGGGTGTGCTGGTCGTGCTTGGCGGCAGCGGACTGGCCCCGTTTATCTACACGCTGTTTTGAGTTGCGATCATCCGGTGACACGAAATGCCCGCGACCACACTCGCCTATCAACGATTTCGATATGTCACGACATTCGTCGCGATACTGGCGCAGTGGCCGCTGGCAGCAACTTTGTTTTCGACGGGTGAAGGCTCGTTAACACGAACTGATTACCTCGGCCTGTGTGCGACGGTGGCCGGCTTGGCGCTGTGGCTTGTCGCTTTGCGCGGCCGAGCGGTATCCCTGCTGATCATCCTCGGATCGTTCGCGCTGGCTGCGGGGGCGTATCTATGCATGCGCGGTACGTCCCTCAACGCATGGCTGGGGTTTTGTGTGCTGCTGGGACTCTTGACCACGGCCAGCCTCGCGTTCATACAACCCGGCGTCGCAGCCAAAATCACGCTCGCTTTGACCATTCTTTTGATCGGCGGGATGATCGGCGAAACAGTGACCGGCCGCGGCTGGTTGCAGCACAGCCAGAGCATCTCAACGGGTAGTTTCACTGGTCAGATCGAGGGGCCGGATCGACAGGCTTTCGCGCAGCTTCTGCCTCTGTCCTCCGCACGCGCCAGGAAAACCAAGTCAGACGGATCGCTCGACTTTGATGTCCGGTACCACACGGATGCGGTCGCCAGCCGAGTCGTGCCGGGTCGTCCCGATCAGGGACCGGAGATTTTTCTGTTTGGCTGCTCGTTCACTTTTGGCGAAGGGTTGGAGGATGACCAGACCCTTGCTGCCCGATTGCAGTCACTCCGATCGAGTGATCGGATTTATAACTTCGGTATCCGTAATGCCGGCACCTCAGACGCATGGATTCATCTGAAGCGGAAACTGGAAGCGGGCGCCCGTCCTCAAAGGTGCGTCTATCTTTTCATGGATGACCACTTCCGACGCACAGGCCTGCCCGATGTGACTGTCGCAACCCAGCCGGAAAGACCGCGCTTCATCCTTCGCGACAGCCAGCCGGTTCTCATGGGTCGTGCTGGGGATACCTTCTCTTCTCCGCTCGAAGCCTTTCGCGTCAACCTTGCTCGTCGCTCGCATATCTATCGCTCACTGGCATCCCGCTGGGTTCCCGATGAGAGAGTGACTGACCTGATCGCGGGTCTGGGCGATGCGATGCATCGGGAGTGCCAGAGCCACGGCGTGAAGTTTCTGTTTGTGATCTTCGCCTCTGACGGTTCGCGTTTCGACGTGCCGATTGACAGGATCAAAACAAAACTTGAAGCCACAGGCGTATCGATTCTGGACAGCCGACCGCTGCTGAACGAACACATGACCAGGACGGGAATGACGAGCAACCAGCTATTCTTCGCCGACAGTCACCCGCGTCCGGAATATGCGCGTCTCATCGCATCATGGATCGACAAAAAGCTCAGCGATGAGACCGCTCAGCCCGTTGACGCAAAGCAATAGATCAAACCCACCACCGAGGCGATGGCGAAAGCGAGGTTCGCCACGGCCGGCTGCCAGGCGCGCTTCGATGCCGAGACGACCAACAGCGCGATCTGCCCCACGAGCTGACAACTGTAAAACACGATATTCGGATCAAGGCGTCGCATGCTCATCATCAAGTAAGAGAAGAGCATCAGTGCGGTACCCACCCAGGCGATGATTTCCCACCTGCTTCTTTTTTTAGGAGGTTGCGTTTCCATGCGGATAGCGTGACTCAGGCTGACCTCACTTGGCCAGCCGTTTGAGAGCCGCGTCGATCTCCTTTTTGATTTCCGCTGTGCTGTTGAGCGGCTCGTTGGGTTTGGGAATCGGGGTTACTTTCGAGTATCCCGGTCCTTCCCAGTCGATCGCCCCGTACCGAGCGGGTTTGCCGGATTGGGTCAGCACCTCGTAATAAGCGTCGCCGCTGTTGTAATGCCAGAACTCGTAGGGATACTCGATAAATCCGTGCTTCCGCATCAGGGCTGTGATATCCCGACGATTTTTTCGCTGGGCTGCACTGATGAAGGGAGACGTCATCGGCGTTAATTCGGACATCTCCAGATACGGCTTGCCGCGGTCGATTTCCTTCCGGGTTTTTCGATCCAGCACGCTGATATCGATCGCGCTGCCCGACATGTGCGTGCCGACCTTGGGCATCGAGGCGACGAGCGTCATGCTGCGCTTCATGAAAAATTCCGGGCTGGGTGTCTTGCCTCCCAGTTCCCAGATCACGCTGCGGAGGATCGCGTCAAACACGCCTGGAGTGCGCGCCAGGTGTTTCTGCATTTGCCGTGTGCGGTAACCATCCTCGACGCGCATGACCCATCCGCGTTTATTCATCGCGGCGGCGGCACCAATGAAACCCTCAATCTGTCCGGCTCGCAGGTAATAGAGCCGCGGCAGACCCAGCACATGCGGTTTATCAGAAAACTCAACTACCGCGCCGGCGTCCTTGGCGGCGTCCTCAAGCGATACCATCGCCTCGCCGCACTCATTGACCGGGTAAGTCCACATCCGCTGCATGAACGCATGCGCTTCATCGAGCTGTTGCGTCCAGTATTTTCGGCGAGCGTCATCGTCACGGGAAGACATTCAGAGTTCCTTATTCCTTCGCGGGAAGCTCACAGGTAAACGCCGCCTCGACGAGCATCCCCGCCTGAAGATCAACGCCGACTCCGCATCGCATCGGCGGATGCGCACCAAAATACTCGCGATACACCTCGTTGACCTCAGCAATATCGCGGACGACATGCTGAAGATACAACTTAACGGAAACAACGCTCGTCTTATCCGTACCGGCTGCGGCCAGTACTTCGTCGAGCTGCCTGAAAATCTCACGCATCTCCGCCGACGCGCCGCCGCGAACCGGCTCACTGGCTCCGTCCGGGATCGGCACGATCACCGTTTCCAGAATCCGTCCCGAATAGACCACCGCATCACATATCGGGAAAGTCCTGCTGGGATTGATGAACTCTGCCAATGGCATCTCCTCGTCGCCGATTCCAATCCTTCATCTTTACCCAAATTCACACACAAGAGGTGACCGTTAGTCGCATATCGTAACTGTGTATCAATTTAAGTCCATAATTTCAAGGAGTTTACGGATAAATAGTGTTGCCTGTGAATGAGAATCCCCGAATACTAACACCATAAGGTTTTGGCTGCGTTCAGCAAGCACTTTGACACCTTGTGGAGGAGATGATGAGAACCCGCGTATTGGCCGTGATTCTGCTCAATGCCTTCCTCGCTTCCGTGGCTCAGGCATACACGGAAACCTTTGACACTGATGTTACCAGCCTCTGGCGGGTCGGGACGCGCCAATGGGACTTTGCTGACGGCCTGGATGAAACAAACACCCTCATACGCCCTATCGTCACCAGCACACCCGGCTGGACAGGCTCGACCATCACCGCGGCTGTCCCCACCAATGGATATCCCACCTCGACGAATACTCCAACCTACCGTACCCAGTTCGTCGTGGTTGACCGCTCGCTGGATACCAACGGCGACTACCTCAACATCTTTCATACCAACTTGGGCAATGCTGACCAGATCAGCGCAACCTTTCGCCTGAGCAGCAGCATCACGGATGGCACCAACTTCATTCGTGACGACTTCTGGAAGTGGATCGTCCATCCACAGAACGATGGCTTTGCTTCACACTTCCGTTTCTGGTTCGCTGGTGATATTCACGGCAGTAATGATGACCGCCCGTACATCACGCCGGGCAGCGATCCCAGCTTCCCCGGCGAGCCTTACGATGCGTGGTTCTCCAAGGCATACCAAGGCACTTATCCGAACTTCGTTAATTCATACGCACATCAGATGCAGGACAACATCTACGTCACGCTGAGTACCGCACTCAACGACCCGTCCCTCTGGACCTCAAGTAACGGAAAGCTCGCAAACTCCGACCCCGAAATCCTCGCGGAGTTCAACGAAGCACGGCGCGATGTGCAGACGATCGGTTTTACGCTCGGCGGCGGGAACTACGCTGTCAACGGATTCGCTTTCATGAGTGCGACAGGTGGCGTGTTTGAAATCGACAGCTTTACCGTAACCCCCGAACCCGGCTCAGCACTCCTGCTGGTATTAAGCGGCATAGCTGCCTTAAGCCGCCGTCGTCATGCCGCGTGACCACGACTCGCCATCGTCACAACAGCGAGTTGCCGTCACGGCGCGCCTGCCGGCATGAGTTTCAGAGCGTCGTAAAACTCTGAGTCAGGTCCACGCGGGAGGCTTTCAACGCCACGCCCTCTTTTCGCAGCATTTCGCGTTTTTTATCGATGCCGTGAAAAAATCCCGTCAGCGCGCCGCTGCTACCGACCACTCGGTGACAGGGAACAGCCGGAGCGTATGGATTGCGGTTGAGCGCGTTACCGACTGCCCGGTAGCCGCGTGTGCCGAGTTTACGGGCGATCTCGGCGTAGGTTGTGACTTTACCGTGAGGTATGCGAGCGGTCAGTGCCCAGACTTTCTGATTGAATGTCATTCCCTGACGAATACGCCCTGCTTTGATGTCCGCTTCCATCGTGATCTCCTTTTCATCACTTCGCTACTGCAATCTCAGAGCTGGTAGCCTGCGACGGCCAAACGGAGTCATCGCATCAAGCTGCGCTTACATCCGGTCAGCAGCATCACCCGGCTTTTTGATGCTAGGCTGTTTCCTCAGGTTTTTTCTTATACACCAGCACCGTTCTGCCGACCACTGCGACGCACTGGGCGCCAATCGCGGCGCACAACTCCTCGGCGAAGGATTTGCGACTCGCCCCTTCGAGCTTCTCTGCAAAGCGGACCTTTGCCAGTTCATTCCGCGCCAACACCGCACGGATATGCGCGAGCATGGCGTCACTCAGCCCTTCCTTACCCACGCGAGCGTCATCGGCAAGTTTCTGCCCACGGGACTTCAACGCTTTTTTCTCTTTCGTCGTCAACGTCATGATGGGATGATACCGTCCATCAAGCTGACAGCGGCAGGAGACAGCGTGGAAAAACCTGACTCATTTTTTGAATGTGACGGCTGCGGTGCCTGCTGCAAGACATGGCGCATCCTCGTCTCGGCAGAGGACGCGACGCGAGAACCGAGAATCACCATCGAAGGCCGCTCACTTCGAGAGGACGCGGCCACGCCTTACTGGCGGTACCAGCTATTCCCCTTGCCCTTCCACGAGGCGTGCTGCTTTCTCGACGAGGCAAACCGCTGCACGGTTTACGACACACGACCTCGCGTCTGTCGGGAGTTCGCTGCCGGCAGTGAGCGTTGTCAGGAAGCTCGTCGCGAGCAGGGAATTGGCGCCCTTGCGCCTTCCGCCATCCCATTGACAATTAAAAAAGATTTCGCGTAACCGCGACCCGAAGTGTCGCGACATTCCCGTTCCGTTCAGCCGTGCCGCTTACGGGGGAAGATCATCACCGCGCCCAGCGCCAGGAGGCCAAGACTCGCCGGCTCGGGCACCAGCACGGTGAGGTTGTCGCTCTGGCCGCCGCTGGCACCGCCGTAGGCCTCGGCGTACATCGCGTTCCACAGGCTCGGCGCGGGGCCGGAGGTAAGAAGGCTGAGGTTAAGCGGTCCGGTGATCGCCGTCATGGCACCAGAGGTCGTCAGGTTCTGCGCCGATAGCACGCCCGACCCATTACCGCTGTTGGCAGTCAGATCCATGTCGAGCCTAACCCGTATCCAGTCTCCGACCGCAAACCCTGAGGGAAAAGTCGTGTACGAGAGGAAAAAGGTACCGCCGTTGATCATCACCATGAAGTGCGGCGTGCCCGAATAGTAATCCGCGCCGATGACGGGGCTTAACTCCTTGAGCGCGACGCCCGCCTGTACACTGCCGGAGCCGTTGACATCGTACCCTACACCAAAAGTCGCCTGGCGGTTACCGCCCGTTGGGAGGCGGAAGTCGAACTGGAGCACCGCAGCGGTCTCGCTTCCGGTAAATGTCGGGATGCTGAAGCTGCCGTTGTTGATGCGTGATCCAAAGCTTTCGAGGCCTGAACCAACGAACACTCGCGTTGACGGATTGCCCGTCCCGCTCGGGGTGCCCACAGACGCCACACCGGCGTACGACGTCCAGTTGTCCTGCGTCGCGATCGCCCCGGTGCTGAGCGATTCAAAGGTGTACACCGATGCAACGGAAGTCGATACCCACGCGCTGCTCAGCGCCGCCGCGATTCCCAAAGCCCAGCGTTTCATCGTTTTTCTCCCGCTCCGCTCGAGAGCTTGCTTGATATGGCTAAAGGCAACTTTCTAGGGACAAAATTTACCGCAAACCTCAAAAAAATCAAGACTGGTTCAATGAAAAAACCGTCTGGTCACGACCCGAAAAAAATCGCATCGAGATCGTATAACCATGGGGGAATTAAATGTTTTCGAGAAATTACGCTTTCGACTTCCAGCCGCTCATTCAGCCTGCGGTGTCTTTCTCAAGCCCACTCCTCAATTGCTAGGAATGGTCCCGGTCACGCACACACCCGCAGTAGCCGAACTCTGCACAGCTTCACACCAATCCTGCACTGCCGGTCACGATCGGCTCGCTCACATATTCGCGCGGGTCGGTGACGTGACCGGTCAATGCGCTGGCTGCGACGGTCAACGGCGACGCAAGATAGACACCCGCCTCTTTGTGGCCCATCCGACCGGGGAAGTTGCGATTGGTCGTGCTGATGCAGGTCACCGGCTCGTTGAGCCGGCCAAACGTATCCGCAGGCCCGCCCAGACAGGCACTGCAACCGCTGGGGCCGACCTGACAGCCGGCATCCATGAGGATTTCCTCGATGCTCTTTTCACCCGGCTTAAGCGGCTCTCCCACGAGATTCAGGGCTTTCATATCGGCATGAACTTCCGTGCTGCCGGGCACCACGAAAGTCGGCACCTTCACCTGATGCCCCTTGAGAATCGAAGCGGCAAAGATCATGTCGGTGATCTTCCCGCCGGTGCAACTTCCAATGTACGCGCGATCCACCTTCACATGGCGGCAGTTGTGCGCGGTGTCTTTGTTGTCGGGGCTGTGCGGCTTGGCGACCAACGGATCCATCGTCGCCAGATCAAACTCGTACTCCGCATCGTATTCGCAACCGGCATCGTCACGGTACACGGTCCAGTTCGGGCGCGTTGATCGGGCGCGGACATATTGCAGCGTTTTCTCATCCACATCGCAGACGCCATTTTTGCCGCCAGCCTCAATGGCCATGTTGGTCAGTGTCATCCGGTCTTCGAGCGTGAGTGACTCGATGCCTTCGCTGGCGAAATACATCGCTTTGTATGTCGCACCGCTGACGCTGATCTGACCGATGACGGCCAGGATCAGATCCTTGGCGGTGAGGTACGGCGGGATCTGTCCGTGAAAGGTGAACTTCATCGTCGGCGGGACCTTCAACCAGGTTTTTCCGGTGCCGAGGGTGAAAGCAGCATCGGTGTTACCGATGCCGGTGGCGAACTGGCCAAACGCGCCAGCGGTGCAGGTGTGGCTGTCGGTACCCAGGAGAATTTCACCGGGGCGGACGTGACCTTCTTCCGGCAGGGCTTTGTGGCAGACGCCCTTGTAGCTGGTGCGATTCGGATCACGATAAGGCGAAGGCATTCCCGAACCCGCAGCCGCCGAAACAAACTCCGGATCGTAGTAATAGCGCAGCCCCTGCTCTTTGACGAAGTCGCGGAGAATCTGCACGTTTCGGTGGCACTTTTCATCAGCGGTGAAAATGTAATGGTCGGGCACGATGACGACGCGATCAGGATCCCAGACGCGCGCCTTTTTGCCGAATTTTTCATGGAAGATGCCGATGGTCCCCGGCCCGCAGACATCGTGAGTCATGAGCACATCGACGTTAACCCACACGTTTTCACCGGCACGGACGGAGGCGCGGCCGGAGTGGGCAGCCATAATCTTTTCGGTGATCGTCATTTTGGTGGACACGGCGTAATCCTTGCAAAACGGGAAACAAACGCGCCGCTGACATCGGCGGCATCGAGTCGGGCATTCTAGCGTGATCATGCCCCTGCTTTCCTCATGGGCGACCCGCTATGCGGCAACGACGGCAGCCCTTCCCATCATAATATTACAACCTCTTGATAATCCGCTAGTTACAGGCGGCAGCATTTTGGTTCTCTTAATAAATTCCAATCCATTACGAATTCTGCACCATGCACAAGTCTCTAAAGTCCGCAGTCAATCCGGCAACAGTCGCGTTCCTCGGCGGGGACGGGAAGGCTGTCGGCCTGTTAAAAAAATATCTAAATAATTACTTGACAATGGGCACGTGTTTATCATAAAATGAACCGCCGCAGCACGCCGACCGCCGTCTTGCGATCGGCCTTCCTCTCGTAAACGCTTCGGGTTGACGATGATTCATTGACGTACCCGAACTACCCGACTTATAGTTGCCCCACTATGAACTTCACGCACCCGCATTCCGAAGGTGTCTTCATCCGTCACATCGCTCTGCGCATCAACGCTGCGCGGATCATCCTGCTCCTGGTCGGCTTGTCGCTTTCCGTCGTGCTTGTCGGCTGTCACAGCCCGATGGAGCGGGCGGAGGAAGAGCAACTCCGCGACCAGCTCATCGCGTCGAACAAGGCATACCTCAAGGCGGTTGCGGACGGCCCGATTGTCGAGATGACTCGCACACAAAGCGAGGTGGACAAAGACGCGGGCATGACGGATGAGCGCAGGAAGGATCTGGAAACACGAGCGGGGCCGACGGCGTATGAAGGCGTCCAGCCGGACCTGGGCCCTGACCTGTTGAACAAGATCGACGCCACCGGCGTGCAGATGAGCCTTCAGCGGGCGGTACAACTGGCTGTCGAGCACAACCTCGAAGTCAGGCAGGCGCGGCTGGTACCGGGGATCAGCGACGCGCAACTGCTGGCTGCCGAAGCTGCCTTTGATCCGGTCTTTTTCGCAAACTTCGACTGGCAGCATCTGGACACGCCCCGACCCAGCACGAGTGCGGGTGTTTCCTCGGCTTTTGGGGCCAACAAGAGTGAGACGACCAAGCTGGAGACCGGCATTCGCAAGCCGCTGTCGCACGGCGGGGAGATTCGCGCTCAGACGGAGTTCAATCGTAACTTTGCCGATCCTTCGTTCTATGCGCCGCCGGGTGACAGCGATTTCCGTTACTACGACGCCAACGTGCTCGTAGGGATCAATCAGCCGCTGCTGCGAAACTTCGGCAGCGATGTCACGCGATCCAACATTTCCCTGGCGCGCAACGCACGAGGGCAGAGCGTCGCTGACCTGCGCAAGACGCTGCTGCAAACTGTCGCTGACACTGAAGACGCTTATTGGGCACTGGTCCGCGCCCGAAAAACTCTCATGATCCAGAGCCGTCTGTACGCAGCGGCAGGCCCGGACATCGAAACGCTGGAACGGCGGCGCGAGTTTGACGTCAATCGCATCTCGCTGGCACAGGCACGCAGCTCGGTCGAGGAACGCCGCAGCAATGTCCTCCGCGCTCGTCAGGCGGTGCGACAGGCCTCCGACGCGCTCAAGAGGCTGATCAATTCCCCCGACCTGCCTCTGGCAGGTGAGACCATGATCGTGCCCACGGATAACCCCACGGACACGGGTATCCGTTACAGCCTGCTCGATGCTGTCACCGTCGGCCTGCAAAAGCGGCCCGAACTCCAACGGGCAATCCTGGAAATCGACGACGCATCGATCCGTGTGCAGCTTGCGGACAATGCCCGGCTACCCATTCTGAATCTCTCCGGCGCGATCCGGTACAACGGCGTAGGCGGCAGCGTTCACGGCGCGTATGACAACGTGACCGAGGGAGACTTCATCGACTACCTGCTGGGTGCGCAGTTCGAGATGCCTTTGGGTAATCGTGCCGCCGAAGCCGGCTACAGTCAGCGAAAGATCGAGCGACAGGCGATCACGCTCAACTACCAGCGTGCTGCGCAGGATGTTCTGCTGGACATCAAGAACGCGCTGCGTCAGCTCAACACGTCCTATGAAGTCATCGGTGCCGCCCGCGCCAGCCGGCTGGCTGCGACGGATAACCTCGTGGCCATCGACGACCAGCAAAGGATCGGCATCAACCTGACACCCGAATTCATCGACCTCAAACTCCGCACACAGGAACGAGTCGCGCAGGCGGAGCTTAATGAGCTGGAGTCGATCATCAACTACAACATCGCCATCGCTCGCTTTTATCAGGCGATGGGCACTCTTCTGGAACGTAACAACATCAACTTCGAGGATCCCTATCCCGGTCCTGAAAAAGAGACATCGGGCTGGAAACGACTGGTGCGGTAAGCCCAGCCGCTGCTGCCGATGCGGGATTTCGATAGAAACCGGCAGCCAAGTTGATCTTGCCGAGCGAGCTTGCGTAAACGGTTCATGGCATCCGTGATCAAGCGGCTTCAGGAGTTCTCAAGCGTTTCTCGTCTGCGCAGGATTTCTTCCCACATCCGTCGTGCTGCTGCGCCGCGGTGACTGATACGATTTTTCTGATCCTGAGTCAGTTCCGCAGTCGTCATATCCATTTCGGAGACATAAAAGAGAGGGTCATAACCAAAGCCATTGCTCCCTCGCGGCTCCTCGTCGGGGCCGAGGATCGCGCCTTCGACCGTGCCGCGTACAACAGCGACCGGAGCGTTGCGGCCGGGCACACATAACGCCATCGCGCAAACGAACCGCGCCTGGCGTTCTTCCGCAGGGACTCTGGCAAGATTTTTCAACAGCAAGGCATTGTTGGCGGGATCGACGACGCTGCGATGACCTTCGATGCCCGCATAACGTGCGCTCTTGACCCCGGGCGCACCGCCGAGGGCATCCACCTCAAGTCCGCTGTCGTCGGCCAGACATGCGTGATTCGTTTGTCGGGCGTAATAGCCGGCCTTGAGAAACGCATTGCCTTCAAAGGTCGGCTGATCTTCGTCAGGCTCGGTGATCTTTCTGTCCAGAGAGTCAAGCCCGATCAACTCAATCCGCGGTAAAGCAGCAGTCCGCAGCGAGTTGAACGCAGCACGAATCTCGTCCACTTTATGAGGATTGGAGGTTGCAAGAAGGATACGAATCATTGGAGATCACTTGGGTTAAGGGCCGCGACAAGCCGCGTCGCTGAATGTGCCGACAACGCAGCGATGACAAATCGCCTCGTGACTGCGCTTCCTACATATTCCACCAGCTCAAATCGATCTTTGGGAATACCGGATCATGCAAATCCGAATCACGCACCTCAAACTTTTCCAGCTCTGTTGGCTTTTCGCCACGATTAACTTTTTCCGCCAGATCGCAAAGGTTTTCAAATCTTCCTGCGTGAAGGACGAAACGCTTGATGCCGTAGTCGATCGCCTGGCCTCGGCTGATGACAAACGGCCAGTCACTCGCCTGCATCAGGAGCAGTTCTCGACCGGCTTTTTCCAGCAGGTCACGCAATTCTGTTTTTTCAGGATTGCGCCAGGGCAGGTTGTACGTCAGCTTGCCGAAATGCGCCTCCGCCCGGTATTCCACTTCCCAGATCCATCGCGTCTGGTCATTAAACCACACACGGTGATCGCCGCCCTCACCCCAGGAGCCTTCCTTGAAGGCCATCACCTTGTCAGGAGGATGCTGCTTGAGGTAGTCAGCCGAGGTCGAAACATTCACCTGCGGATCATGATGAAGACTCAGCAGTACATCGCGCAGAAACCTTGGCCCCTCAAACCACCAGTGCCCGAAAAGCTCAGCGTCGAAACAGGCGATCACCGCACCAGTGCGTCCGGTCCGCTGACGGTACTCGGCAAGCCGGGACTTGACCGCGTTGCAAAAGTGCTGCGCATGCTCGAAAACCTTGCCGGCTGTCGGGTGCGGGTCGTAAAGCTCCTTTTGCCCCAGGTCCACACCTTTCCCCGTGATCCTCCAGTAACGCAGGCCGCGGCGCTCACCATATTTTCGGTGGAACTCCAGAAACGCCCCATCGGCTGGATAACCAATCGAGCCGGACCAGACCTGCTCACAGATGCGCGGGTCACGGGCAAACGCAGCCAGCCGCCCCGGCCCGCCGTCGGAGTTCACCATCACCGGCTCGTGCACGTCGTACCAGCCGCGACCGGGATATTTCGATCCTTCCTCCCAGTCGACACGGTGGAATCCGCCGTCGGCCGCGGACTGGACCCCTTCGGATCGTCCCTGCTCGATGAGGTGATGCTCCACAAAGAAATGCGTGATGCCTTCATCACCGGCGAGGTGTTCGAGACCGATCCGGTTACGTTCGTTGTTGAAGACGACCGAAGGCCGCCACGGTCCAGCAGGTCGATAGGCACATTCGGGAAACCACATGCCGGTCGGCGAAAATCCCAGCCGGTTCCGCGAGGCAGCAACTCCCGCCCGGATCTGCGCCCGGATGGACGAATCCTCCAGCAGCAGAGGCATGTAGCCATGTGTCGCGTTGGAAGTAAGAATTTCGATCGATCCAGCCCGCGCTCGCTGGGCGAAGGCTCCCGGTATGTCTCTGCCAAGAGCTTCAAATCGCTCGCTGAGCGTCGTAAAGGTCCGCGCCCACCACCCGGCGAGGTAGGCCAGATGCTGGTGGTAACCGTCGTTGTGCTTTTCAAAGTCAGCCCGATCCGCGTGGGCTCGGTCGACACGCTCTTTCAGGTAGTCCGCGAAACCGGACTTAAAACGAGGATGGGCGAGTTGTTCGAGGAGTATGGGTGTCAGGCCGATCGTGAACCGAGGGATGCCGCCCAGATGATGAATTTCATCAATGGTGTCGAGGATCGGCAGGTAGGTCTCAGCCGCAGCCTCGTAAAGCCAGTCCTCACCATGCGGCCAGACACCGTGATGAAGGACATAGGGAAGATGGCCGTGCAGGACGAGAATGAAATCTCCAAGCGAGTCACTCATGGCGGCATCGTAGCAGCCGCAAGGCTGGGCTGGTCAAGCGGGCTGTGTCGAGATTCTTCACAAGCCCGGCTGAGCGGGTGGAGTTAGCTCGGCGAAGGGATGAAATTGACTCAACGGACGCGAGCTGGAGACCGGTCAAAATGAAATTCACGGACTGCCCTCTACTTTGTCGATTCGAGCCATCGAACCCCTACAATCACCCATCGAGAGTTGTCCCGCCAATGACAGCCACGATCAGCCCCGCGCTTTCAACCATGACCACCGTGTCCAACACGCCGCAAACCCCGAAAGTTCCCACTAACCAGCCGGTCGCGCTGGCGGGAAAGCATGTTCACTTTGTGGGCATCGGCGGATGCGGCATGTCAGGGCTGGCACGCATCGCCCGTAAATCAGGCGCGATCTGCTCCGGTAGCGATAACTCATCCGGCGAGGCGATCGGCGCATTGGTAGACGACGGCTTTGCTGTCTCGACCAGCCAGACGGCCGCGACCGTTCCCTCGGAGTGCAACCTGCTGGTCATCTCGGCGGCGATCAAGGCGGACCACCCTGAAGTCGTCGAAGCCCAGCGACGAGGCATCACAGTCCTCAAATACGCCCAGATGCTCGGACAGCTGATGATCGGTCGGCGGGGTATCGCGATCTCTGGCACACACGGCAAAAGCTCGACGACCTCGATGCTCAGCCACATCCTCATCGAGTCAGGGCTGGACCCGTCATTTATCGTCGGCGCAGTCTGCCGACAGATCGGCGGCGGCTCGCGCACCGGTCAATCCGACCTGCTCGTGGCGGAGGCGTGCGAATTCGACCGCTCTTTCCATAACTTCCACCCGACCCATGCGGCCATCCTCAACGTCGAGGAAGATCACATGGAAATCTACGGCACGCTGGAAAACGTGGTCGAGTCATTCCGTGTGTTCGCCCAGCGACTGCCGGAACACGGCTCGCTGCTGATCAACCACGAGATGCCGCACCGCCTGACGATCACCGCTGGACTCAAGTGCGCGGTGGAGACAATCGGCTTTGCTCCGCAGGCGGACTGGCGTGTTGAGCTGGGCAGGCAGCGGGCCTCCGACCGCGCAAGCGGAACGGCCGCAGCACCCGGCCAGCCGATCACGAGGCTCTATCACCAGGGTGAACTGGTCGCGCTCTGGCCTAGTCCCATGCCCGGCGAGCACATGGCCTACAACGCGGCAGCGGCGGCGATCCTGGCGCATCGCGTCGGCGCGACCTGGGAACAGATTGCCGCTGCGCTGCCGACGTTTCTTGGACTCGATCGCCGGATGCAACTGCTGGGCAAGCGGAAAGTCGGGCGCGGATTCGTCACCGTGGTGGACGACTACGGCCATCATCCGACCGAAGTGGACACGACGCTCCGTGCGCTCAAGCGACACTACAAGCCCAGCCGTTTGATCTGCGTCTTTCAGCCGCACCAGCACAGCCGAACTCGCTTTCTGATGGAGCAGTTCGAGCAGAGTTTCAGCGAGGCGGATATCACGATCGTGCCGCACATTTATTTTGTGAGGGATTCAGAAAAGGAACGGCACGCGGTCAGTGCCGCTGATCTGGTGGATCGCCTCCGTCAGCGAAAAAAGCAGGCCATGCATCTCTACCCCTTCGGTGCCATCGTCGAACAACTCGAAATCATCGCCAAGCCGGGCGACCTCGTGGTAACGATGGGAGCGGGAGACGTTTACAAAATCGGCAACGAATTCCTCAACGCGCAGCCTGATTAACTCCGCTGGTCCCATCTGATCGGAACTACATCTGCGAATCTCGGCCTTGTGTCTGCCGTGGCGGCGGTTATCGGCCCTCAATCTCTTTCGCTATCGGGTCGATGTCAGTTTTATGTCCGCACAGGATGAATCCAACGCCATCCGGACGCCCGCGCCTGCGGAGCGGAGCGTGCGCCGCCGCCGATTCTGGCGTCGCGTGATATTGCTTTCGTTGCTTGTGCTCGTCTGCGGTGTGGGCGGTGTGGTGTTTCTGTCTCGCTCCCAACCCACACACTGGAAAAAGCATCGCGAGTTCCTGCAGACGCACTCGCGGGAGCAAGTCGAAACGCTCTCGCAAAATGTTGATCGCAAACTGCTGGCGCTCTTCGACACTTCCTCGAACACAAGACACGTTTCACCCGACGGAACACCTGCCGACGTCGTCACGGCAACGAACAACGATCCATCGACACCCAAAGCAGCGGGGATCGACCTTGCTGATGCGGACTCGGATCAACTGCGCGAAATTCATCTGACGATGGATGAAGTCAACGCATGGCTCCATACCAATCTCGATGAGTGGATGCGGGAACGCGGATATGACAAGCCAGCTGAAATCACCAACCCGATGATGGCACTCGAAAACGGCAGACTCATCGCGGCATTCGAGTATCGCAAACTGAACATTTCCCAGATCTTCAGTGCCAGTTTTAACACACGATTTTTGCCTGACGGCAAGGCGGCCTTGTCGCTTCAGGATGTCACCGCAGGTCGCATGCCCGTGCCCGTCGGTGCGATCGGCAGCACCATCGCGATGACCGGCCCGGATGAGCAGGCCAAGCACGTCGCACAATGGATCAACAAACTTCAGAACGTCGAGTTCCGCCCCATTCTCAAGCTCGCGCCGGGTAAGAAAATCCTTGTCACCGACTACAAAGTCATTCCAGACGGAATCGATCTGACCGTCCGGCTCGTACGACCCGGCGATGCAGAAATCCCCTCGTCTGCCGCAGCGGGGATGCCCTGATTTTTCATCACTAATAGATTGCCGCCGACTGCGATAACTCGCAGGCGGGTAATCCTGCGCGACCTGAGATCGCAGCGCGATAATGGCTTGGCAGGATCAGCGTTTTTCGAGGATACTGCCGACTAGTCCCCTTATTGGAGTTACCGCCCATGTCCACATTAAGTGCTGCTGCCGGACGTCTCGCCATCGCCGGAGGTACACCTGCCGCGCAAGGGCTGGTTTGCCCGCCCTGGCCGCCGACCGACTCGAAAACCGAGCAACGATTGATCGAGATTTACCGCAGCCGCGCGTGGTCTTTCGGCGGTGCAGCCGAGATGGCCTTTGCGCAGAACTATGCGCGCTATCACGGGGCAAAGCACGGCATTTTCATGGCCAACGGCACGGTGACGCTCCAGACCGCGCTGCTGGCGTTGGGGATCAAGCCCGGTGATGAAGTCATCGTTCCCGCGTTGACGTGGCTCGCCACTGCGATGGCGGTGCGCTATGTCGGCGCGGTACCCGTGTTTGTCGATATCGACGCGGAGACGCTGTGCATGGACCCGGCTGCGTTTGAAGCGGCGATCACTCCGCGCACGCAGGCGGTCATCCCCGTCCATCTTTATGGTTCACTGGCTGATCTGGAACGCATCCTTGCGATTGCGAAAAAACGCAACTTATTCGTAGTCGAAGATTGCGCCCACATGCAGGGTGGTAAATGGGCCGGCCGAGGCGTCGGCAGCTGGGGTGATGTCGGCAGCTTCAGTTTTCAGCAATCCAAAACCGTCGCCAGCGGCGAAGGCGGCATCTGCCTCACCAATGACGATGATCTGGCGGAGCGCATCTACCGCGCCAAACACATTGGCTATGCCGCTCAAACCAAACAAGGTCAGGCTGCCAGCGGCCCGCCTGAGGGCCTGCTGTGCCACAACTTCCGCGCGACGGAGTTTCAGGCGGCGATTCTTGACGGCCAGCTTGAAGGACTGGCTGCGCTGATCGACCGCTACAACGTACACGCCACTCGACTCGAAGCGCGGGTGGCGGAGGTGGCACATACCGGCCTGCATGTGCAGGCGCGGGGACGAAAAGCCTCTCCGCAGGGCTACTATGCCTTCACCATGCTGGCTGATCGCGGCGAGATCGGCGAGATACCCATGAATGTCCTGCGGGACGCCTTCGCGGCTGAAGGATTTGGCTTCGGCGGAACCTACGGCACGGTGTACACCCACATGCTCTGGAATCTGCCCAAGACGGAATTCCGCTTCGGCGGTCCGTGCCCCGTGGCCGACGGGCCGGTAACCAGCCGGGCGCTGACCTTCGCACACCAGTGGCTCGGTGCGGATACCTCGACGATCGACCGCATCGGCGACACCATCGTCAAGGTCGCAAGTCGGCTGGACGATCTGCGTCGGATCAATCCGTCATCGCGTTGATCGTCACAATTGCAGCCATGCCTCATCCCAGGCGAGCGAGCTGAGCTATAACCGCGTCTTGTTTGCGGGTATCCTTCCAGCATGATCGCAGCAACCGCTTCGGCTGACATCACACCCGCGCCTGGTCTTGCTCTGCAGGGTCATGCCGGGGCGTTACCTTCTGAGTCAGTCCTCCGCCCGATCGAGGTGCGGACACTGGTGCTGCAACATGAAAACGTGCGGGCAGCACTGGTGACGGTTGATGTCATCGGCATCACGCGCCAGACCACCTCGCGCATACGCCATCGCATCGCTGCGGATACGGACATTCCCGCTGATCACATCATGATCGCGTGCAGCCACACGCACTGCGCACCGGCAACGCTGCCGACACTCGGCCTGATACCCGACGAGGCGTTCATGGCTTCGCTCGAAAGCGGTGTGGTCGCTGCTGTCACTCAGGCGACACGGCGCCTCCAGCCGGTGACTTTCGCACTAGGATGCGGCAGTTCGCACATCAACATCAATCGCCGACCTATTCAAGGTCCGCAACCCACGGCGGATATGACGCCTAATTACGGCGGTATCGTCGATCGTCGTGTGCGCGTTCTTCGCATCGACACCGCGAGCGGGAAACCGCTAGCGATACTTTTCCACTACTCGTGTCACCCGACATCGATGCCCGGCACCGCGAGGATTATCTCGCCTGACTACCCCGGCTTTGCACGGGATCAAATCGAGACGGCGCTGGGTTGTCATGCGTTGTTCATGCCGGGCTGCTTCGGCAATGTCCGGCCAGCATTTTTCGATACCAATAACCGATTCATCAGCGCGACTCCCGCTCAGGTCGAGGCAGCTGGCCGCGAGGTTGGTGCGGCGGCGGCCGGTGCCGCCGGCTCGCTGCGCACACAGCCCTGCGACCGCCTGAGCGTCTCGACAACGACGATCGACTTTGAATTCACACCGATCACGCCTGCAGATATCGAGACCAGAGTCACACAGGCGGGCGGCAACAAGCTGGTCAATTTCTGGGCTGCCAACACGCGCGGACTGCTCGCACGTGAAGGCCTGCCCGCGCATGAACGCTCACAGATGCAACGTCTGACCATCGGGCCGCTCACGCTCATCGCCATACCCGGCGAACCGGTTCAGGAAATCGGCTACCGCCTGGAAAAAGAGCTTTTCGACATGAACTGTCAATGTCGCCAACCTTGTGAACTCTGGGCGATCGGTTACACCAACGATATGGTCGGCTACCTCGTCACTGAGCGGCAGAAACTCGAAGGCGGATATGAACCCAATGCCTTCGTCTATTTCGATCGGCCCAGCGGCTTTGCGATGGAGGAGAACACCATCGCCGCTGCCGCTGCGTCACTCATGGTCTGAAGCCGCCTCAGTCAACCTCGTATCTCGGAACACGTCAAAGCGTCTGCGGTGCATAACGCTGCTCTCTCCCGATGCGGAGCATCCTGATCGTTGTTGCTGTCGTAGTCCACCATTACACTCTGATCCATGTCTCAATCATCCATCGTCTCCCGGATACTCGAAGTGATGGGCTCCGCACCGCGTGAAGGCCAATTGGTCAGCCCCAATGTGCGCATCGAAAGCGAAAATCGTGAAAGCGGCTATCTCCGCCGAAAGATTTCGTTTGAAACCGAACCGTCCGGCGCGCCGGCAAGCGACCGCTGCTTTGCATGGGTGACGATTCCACTCAAGGAGGGCGCGGCAAGTGTGAAGTCTTCGTTGTCACGATTTCCGGCGGTGATCTGCCTTCATCAAACCACACGTATCGGCAAGGATGAACCGATGGGACTGGGCGGGCTGCCGAATCTTCACTACGCGAAGGAGCTGGCTTCGCGCGGGTTCGTCACCCTCTCGCCGGACTATCCGAACTTTGGAGATTACCGTTGTGATGCGTACGCGCTGGGTTACGCCAGCGCGACGATGAAGGGAATCTGGAACCATCGCCGCGCGGTGGATGTGCTCACGTCGATGCCGGAAGTTGATCCCAACCGCATCGGATGCGTCGGCCACTCGCTGGGCGGGCACAACACTCTTTTTCTTGCCGCCTTCGAGCCGCGGATCAAGGCTGCGGTGTCGAGTTGCGGTTTTACGCTTTTCAAATACAACCGGCATGGCGGCGAGGGCGGGCCGGGCAACATCACTGACTGGTCACACGCGGGCTACATGCCCCGTATCATGGAACGTTACGGAGCGCGTGCGGAAAACATGCCTTTCGAGTGGAACGATGTCTTGTCCCTGATCGCGCCGCGCCCCATCTTCATCAACGCGACGACGCAGGACTCCTTCGATGTCGAGGGCGTGCGCGAGTGCGAAAAGCTCATCCGCCCGATTTACAAAGGCCGGGATGATGACTTCATCGTGCGCAGTCCGGATTGCGGGCATGATTTCCCGCAAACCGTGCGAGAGGAGTCCTACCGGTTTCTGGAACGAGTTCTCAACAGGCCCTGAACATTCATCTGCTGATAACGTTTTCCGTCATGCGGATTAATGCTCGATCACGATGACATCCGCATCGTCGAGTTGATCCAACCGCAAAACGGCCGATCCCTTGTCAGCAGCATCGATGCTGACTTTCCGCTTCATTGCTGTCGTCACCCCTTTGACCGCTCGGAGTCCGGGAACGGTGATGACGACATCTTTGGCAATGCCGTCCTGATACTTCGCAAGATTGATCAGCGTGATGAGGGTGTGCGTCTTGCTTTGGAGGATGTTTGTCACAATTCCAGCACGATCAGCCTTTGCCTCAGGTGCCAGGTTGGAAACGGCAAGCAAAATCACCTTTGCAGCATTCGCGTCATAGTTGAGCGGCTCCCACTGGGAGAAGTTCCACTCCGGTCCGCCCTTACCCATTGGTTGCGCGGGCATCAGTCCCTTGCGCACGTACGCCTGACCGGGTAGCAAGCCGCTCTGGTACACCACGCCCTTACCCATAGCTTTGGACACCAGCGCGGGCTTGTGGTCCTGATATGTACCCAGCACTTCCGCACCTGAAGCTACGTTCAACACCTCGCGCGAGCCGATCACATCAAACGATCCGGCCGCATCTCCGCCGGGCAGTTTGAACGAAACACTGTCGAGAACGGGCACCTGAAGAAGCTCCAGCTTTGCACGCATCGGCCCGCCATAGAACACCGCGTGAGGATCCTCCGCGTTGCGGCCAAGCCAGTTGTCCAGATCCGTCAACGGCTCGTCGTATTCATTCCGACGGGCGGCACCGGCTGTCAGGAACAATCGCCCGCCGCCGGTGACCCAATCCGTGATCGGCTTAACCGTCCGCTGATCCAGGTTATGACCGCATACATAGAGTGCTGCGTAGTCTTTGAGACGACCTTCAGCCACGTCGTTTTCCGTCAGCACATCAACCAGATAACCGTTATTGCGCAGGCAATACCAGATATTTTTGCGCTCTTCCTGACTGATGTTGCTCTCCGGAGTACCGGGTGCGATGACTCCTTGTCCCTGACCGTTCGTTTCCCATACGTCGCTCGTCTCGCTGAGCAGCACCGCGATGCGGGCTTGCTTAGTCCGCGCGGGAATGAGCGCATCCTCGATATTGCCGGCCATTCCGCTGATCTGTCGCATAGCCCGACCGGTTTCGGCGTGACCGCCGCGGCTGTGGATGTAGTTCTCCGTGCCGTAGGCATCAATGCCGGAGTTGAAGAAGTCCAGGTCCTGCACACCCTGTCCCCAGAGCGTGACAGCATTCTGGATCAGGTGCTGCCCACTGTTACCCGGATAGTGAGGCATGCAATAGAACATCATCGGAGTGTCGTGATACTTCGCGCCGGCTCGCAGGTAGGCGGCCTGCCAGTCGATGACCAACCGCGTGACTTCCGGTTGGCAGTAGTCGTAATCTTCGCTCCAAGCCAGGGTCATGGCATTGCCGCGGAAGGATTCGATGAAACTCGACTGGTGCATCCAGTAGTACGGGTGCATGCCGCCGAGATTGGCGGTGGTCTTGAAATGCGGGCCGATCATCGCGGTCAATATGCGGGTTTTCTCCGCGAAGTCGTCGATCCCTTGCTGGATGGCGAACTGGCTGGAGAGCCAGTAGAGCCTCTTGATGTACCGACCGGCATCACCTTCGGGCAGTTTCGCCGCCGTGCCGTCGGTCGGCGCAGGCAGCACACCGATCTGCACAGCGACATTCGCGGTGTAAGAGGTCAACGGCTTGATCGTATCGTATGACTCTGCTCCAAGTTCTGACGGCTTGACCCCGCGTGCCTGAAGGAAGGCACGGAACTGCTGTAGCTTGTGCTCATCTTTGACATCGATCCGAGGCAGGCCGATCTCATCGCCGTAGGAGACGTAATAAAGTCTCCGGGCGATTTCCGGCTCGGACAGTTTTTTGCGCACCAGCTCGACATCCTGCGTGTGGTGATATGTCGCGGACATTTCGACAAACGGGGCGTTCTTGCTTGCGTAGTAGGCCTTGGCAGCGTCAATCAAATCGACATCCGCAGGATCGACGGGCACGGTGTTTAGTCCCAGTGCGATCGCGTAATCCATCGTCACAGGGAAGTCGGGGCGCGTCGCCGTCAGCGGCCCGAGGTAGCCGATACCGATGTAGCCGTAGAGCTTGAGCTTTTTCGGCATCGGGCCGACACGGGGGAAAGTATCGAGTAATTTGGTGACACGACGGAAGACATTGACGGTTTTATCCGTCGTCTCTACTCCTTCCTTGCGGTGCAGGTCAGGCTGGATGAGCACATCGAGTTGCGGCTCGCCGGCGTCCATCGCAAAGCTCTTGAGGATCTTGCTATCAGCAGGCTCGGACGCCAAATCCATCGCCAGCGGGTATCCAAGGACTTGCTTGCCCGGCTCCGCGGGCAATGCAGCCTGCACAAAGAACGGGCAACTGTTTTCCGTTGTCATCGTCGGACCGATGTCGATCCATGGCGTCGTCGCGCCTGGCGCGACCGGCTCGGTCCATTGACCTTTGGGATGGGTGCGAGGCTCTCCCTTGTCGTTGAGGACCATTTTGCCGTCAGCGCCGAAGAAGCGAACCATCACGGCTTTTTGCGGGTCGATCTGGTAGTAGTAAGTCGCGCGGTGGTTCCAGTGGCTGTAGGTGATGAGGACCGGTTGAGTGCCGTTATTTTTGAATCGCGCGTAAACGTGATTCGCACACATGAGCTGTTCGATCAGCGGAAAATTATTGAAGTCAGTCTTCGCATCGCCGTTGGAAAGCGTGCTGATGAGCGAGGTGATAAGAATGGCATCGACGGATCGCGCCCCGACGGGCGCACCTGCCGGCCCTTTGGCCTTATAAAGCGTCACACGGACCTTGCCGGCGGGCAGTTCGGATTCGTAGCCTTCGGCGGCGTCGTGATCCATGCCCCAGTTCCAGAACAGATCACCGCTCTTAAGTTTCTTGTTGAACGAAAAATGTTTCAGCGAATCGCGTAGTCCGTACACCTTGTCGAAGATCGCTTGACCGGCTGGCTTGCCGTCCGAGCCGAGTGTTTCGATGCGCACACCAAAGGGATAGTTGAAAAACGGAGGCACTTCGTACTTTGCCCAGACTTTGTATTTGCCGGCACTGGGGATGGTGACATCCTGAAATACCTCTGCGGGGGTATCGCTCGCATCGGTGACAGCGTTGGCCATGCGACTGGACCACACGCCGCCGAAGATCATGTTCTGATGGAGGTCGCGTCCCCACTGGCCGGCGGTCCACTCTTTGGTAAACCCCTCCGGCCCCCACTTGACCCCCTGCATGTCTTCACATTCGATGGGAATCCGAGTAATACCATCCGCATCCGGCGAAGCGGCTGTCGCGTGACCAGCCAGCGTCAACACCATTGCCATCAACAACAGAAAAGTTCGCTTGAGCATGGAAACTCCTCAGATGTAATCGCCTCGAACTGAAGTCGTCATTTGATTTCGATCAGTGCTTCCTCGACATATTTTGCAGTGATCGCAAACCGGCGCACGCGGGCGTTACCTTTCGGTTCGCCTTCCTTGTTTTCGTCACCGTCTTCAGCAACCCACAACTGGGTTTGCTGGGCATTAACTGCGACAGCGGACGGATTCAGAAACTCCATCGTATCGTCCGCCAGGCCGGGTACACCGAAGCGGTCGATCAACTTCAGATCATCGCCAGTATCCCACAGCAGAACCACTTCACCGCCGCCGCCACTGTCCCAGAAGGGACCATAGCCCGGCCCGTGACAGACCCACCACACCAGCCCGCCACCGGCGCAGCCGCCAGTTGGCCGGGCGAGTTTCAGAGTCGGTGGAGTCGTGCAAATGATTTTGACCTCTTTGCCGTTGTCAAAATGTTTCGTCACCTGATCCGCGCGACCGCAGGTGTAAAACGCACCGGTCCCATCACCGCAGATATAGCGGTCAAATCCCTCATACTCAGGAAGCGTGAACATATAAAGGATGCCGTCATGGCCGTTCTTCGTGCGGTCGTACACTCTGCCGTTGGCGTATGCACCTCCTGGGATATAGAGACGATGGCTCGGACCAAAGGCGAACGACGCCGCCCACGGCGTACACCATTTGCTGGTGTAGGGCGATTCCTCCCAGCCGCCGATGGTCTGTGTCGTCAGCTTGCCCGTGTGGTCATAGACCAACAGTTCGTGGCCGGTCGAACCTAATAGAACATTGCCATTGACCGGATCGACGCCGAAGGGACGAAAACGAAGATAGCGATCCGAATCCAGAACGATCGAGCCTTCGTTGCCGAATGATGTATCGAGATTGCCTTCGCGATCCATTTTGAAAATGCGGGGACCGTGTTCATTACGGCGGGTGACGAGTTCCTGAAGTCCTAGCTCCATTTTTTTGACCAGCGCGATTGAATCAGGAGTGAGTACGGTTTCATAATTGCTGACGACCTGGCTCTCCCCCTTTTTGCTGATCATCTGCAAGGCACCTTGATTGGTATTGATGAACCTGCCGGTGATCGAAGTCTTGTCAGCGATCGTGGTCACGGTTATTTCATTGAGAAACGCTGGCCGTGTCTCAGGCAGGAACTCCCCGGCATCAAAGACGTAAAGGGCATCACCAACGCAGGTGATGTCGGTGGGGTTGAGCCACTTGGGGACTTTCGCATCAGGCCGTTTCACCGCGGAATCAAACCGTACTTCCACACCGCTGCGATAACGCACCTTGTAGGAACCCGCGGGTAAACCCGCTGGTCCGCCCGTCACCGTAAAAGACTGCGGCGTAAGCAAGGGGCCGGCGTGCAAGGTCTTGATGACGGTGCCTGTGGCTGCATCAACGATCTGGAGCAACGCATTACCCGAACCATTGCCGGGATCGACATCGATCCGTACACCCGCCGGCTCAGTTATGGATTCGACACGCAGTCCCTTGGCGTCGGCGAGGTTGGTCAGAACAAATATCAGGGCCATGACTACCGCAATCACGCGGAAATGCATGGCTGCGATCTGATCGCGGAGGCGGGTTGGATCCATCGTTTGCTGAGTGTGCATATCACGTAATAAAGCGTTTCCGCGACTGATTTCGTACCGATCACGCTCTCATTTCGCTCGTGTGAGCCGGGTTGCTCCACCATGTCGGCAATGGAATGGTATTCATCGGAAACACGAATGAAGCAGCCCCTCAGTATATGGTTGACCGCTTCTCTGAACGAACCCCGACCGCAAAGGCAGCAACACAAAATAAGAGGTGAACTCCACGATGCAGTACGTGATACGCAGGTCATGCGACACGATGATCGCACGGAGATAAGACACGCACCGGATGCGATGTCCCGCGGATCAGTAGTGGTTGAGGGGAACAGGTTCTCAGCGCGGCTCGTCGAGGCTGTACTGCTTGATCTTTTTGTAAAGCGTCGTTCGGTTGATGTCGAGCTGCCGTGCGGTTTCCTGACGGTTCCACGCATTGGCTTCGAGCGCAGCGAGAATGATCTGTTTCTCCGGCTCCTCCAGTGCGCGCTCAAGCGGCATGGGTGTCCAGCCGTTGACCAGCGCGGGAATGAACATCCCGCCTGCAGAGTCGCGGGGACGGTTTGGCGTCGGTATGCCGCCTCCTTCAACTACCGCACGAATCGTATCCGGCAGGTCATCGATCTCGATGCGAGGTCGCTTGCTGAGTACCACTGCCCGCTCAACAGCATTTTCTAATTCCCGGACATTACCCGGCCAGGCATACATCCTCAGCGCAGCCATGGCTTCATCACCAAATGTTCGGTCCTTACCCAGCTCCTTGCCGTACTTGGTCAGAAAAGCCTCGACCAGTAGCGGGATATCACCAGCTCGTTCGCGCAGCGGGGGCAGCTTTAACGAGACAACATTAATCCGGTAGAACAGATCTTCACGGAACTGCCCCTTCTGCACCAGTTCCGGCAGCGGTTGATTGGTTGCCAGCACAAAGCGCACATCGACATTGATCGTCTTGGTTGAACCGATCGGCTCAAACGCTTTTTCCTGTAACACGCGGAGCAGTTTGAGCTGCAAGGCGGGTGTCGCAGAATTGATTTCGTCAATAAACAGCGTCCCGCCGTGTGCCGCTTGGCACTTGCCGGTTTTATCCGCGTCGGCTCCGGTGAACGCCCCTTTCACATGACCGAAAAGCTCGCTCTCCAGGAGCGTCTCAGGGATCGCCCCGCACGCGAAAGTGACGAACGGCCCGGCACGACGCGGGCTGGCGGTATGAACCGCGCGGGCAACCATCGTCTTACCCGTACCGCTCTCGCCGTCGATCAGGACCGTCGTCTTGCTCTCGGCCACCGATTCGATCAGGTCGTAGATTTTCTGCATCCGGTAGTCAGCACCGACAAGCGCGCCGAGTCCGAATCGCTCCGTGAGCTGGCTGCGCAGTGTCTGGTTTTCCGCCAAAAGCGCATGCTGCTGGATAGCCTTACCGACCGCGACACGCAGTTCGTCGTCGATGACCGGTTTGGTGAGATATTCAACTGCGCCGAGCTTGATCGCTTCGACCGCAGTTTCGATCTTTCCGTAGCCGGTGATGATGATGACCGCCAGCGACGGATATTTTTTTCGGATTGCTTTGAGGAGTTCCATACCGCTGGTGCGCGGCATGTTGACATCGGTGATGACCAGTCCCAGCGGGCTGCCGACGCCGGCCTGTGCGGACTCGAGTACCCCCAGTGCTTCGCTGCCGTCATTGGCGGTGAGCACGGGATAACCCTCACGCTTGAGAAACTCGGCAAGCGAATCGGCGACGATCGGGTCATCATCGACGATAAGGATGCGCGGCAATTCCACGTCGGCCATGGCGATCATTCGCGTCAAACTCCAGCGGTGATGCTCAGTAACGACACACTACCTCTGATTATCGACCCGTCCGGGCAGTGGGTTAAGAGCAATGTCGCATGAACGCAACACGGCAAAGCCTGCGCAATGATGCGGGAAATCGACAATCGCACGACGAAACTTTGCGACTTTCAACCGCGCTGCCGATCACGAAACTCCGATGGCTTTGGCGTCACGATCTGACAACATTCCCTCATCCGACCGTTGTTTCACCGTGCCGTCACGTTTCCAGGAGCGTTCGCAACGAGGTTCCTGGCGCAAGTCAATCGCCTTCACTCCATCGACGTTGCTTTCCCTCGTAAAGCGACTGATGCCGCAGAGGTCCGCCAGGTCGATTGGTTCGAAGTCCTTCATGGCGGCGTCCGCCGGGACAACAAGGCCGATGTCGAGCGGATTATCAATGCCCCCCTGTGACCGCGCTTCTTCGATTGCTTTCAACCACGTCGAACGTGCCGCAATTACCGCCGGCCAGTTGGGATGAACTGTCCGTACCGCCGCTTCGGGGAATAGTTCCAGATGCACGGTGCCGTCCGCGTGGCCGGGCTGCATCCGCCAGGCTTCATCGGCTGTGTGCGGAAGAATCGGTGCAACGAGCCGGATCAGCGCGCCGGCGATCTCGTGCATCGCGGTCTGTGAGCGGCGGCGACGCGGGCCGTTAGCCGGATCGCAATACATGCGATCCTTGGTCGCAGCCAGATAAATAGCTGAGAGCGTCTCATTGCAGAAGTTAAACACTGCCTCGTGAACCGCGCGGAAATCAAACCGCTCATATCCCGCACGCACCGTCTTCACCAGCACGCTCAGCTCACCCAGTGCCCAGGCGTCGAGAGATGTCGCATCTGCAGGCGACCAGACGTGAGAGTTGCTGCGCGGGTCGAAGTCGTACAAGTTGCTCAGCAGGTACTTGATTGTGTTGCGGACCTTCCGATACTCCTCACCCGCGAGCTTGAAGAACTCCGGGTCAACCTTGATGTCATTATCCGTGTTGATCGAGGAGACCCACCAGCGGCAGACATCTGCTCCGTGATCCTTGAGCAGCGTCTCGACCTCGAGCGCATTGCCCAATGACTTGCTCATTTTCTTGCCGTCTTTGTCCACCATGAATCCATGCGTGAGTACCGCACGGTAAGGCGACTCGCCCCGAGCAGCGACAGCCGGCAGGAGTGACGCCTGAAACCAGCCGCGATGCTGATCGCTGCCTTCGAGGTACAGGTCCGTGAGCGGGCCGGTCGCCCAATCATGACCCAGGCTGCGCTCCTCGATCACCGCAGCCCACGATGTCCCCGAGTCAAACCACACGTCGAAGATGTCGCTGCCCTTGACCAGCCGCTTGCGGTCGAATGATGCTTCGCGGATCCATGCGGGTGCGTCCGCATCCTGAGCCGGGTCATAGGCAGCCAGTAATTCCTCAGCTGACAGCTTGAACCACGCATCGGATCCGTGCTGTGAGATCGCCTTCGCCACCGCGCGGACTGACGAGTGCGTGAGCAGGCAATCTTTTGATCCCTCACGAAAGAAGGCAGGTATGGGTAATCCCCACGATCGCTGCCGACTGATGCACCAGTCGGGGCGGGACTCAAGCATGCCGCGCATCCGGTTACGGCCCCAGTCGGGAAAGAAGCGAACTCGATCAGCGGCGGCCATTGCTCGGTTGCGCAAGGTGTCCTCGGCGGTGCCATTGATGGTGAACGGTTTGTCCACGCCGACGAACCACTGTTCCGTAGCGCGGAAGATCACCGGAGTCTTGCTCCGCCAATCGTGCGGGTAGCTGTGGGTGAAGCGATGGGCGAAGAACAGGTGCTTCGACTCGCGGAGTTTGTTGACGACCAGATCGTTCGCCTTCCAGACATCGATATCTGCTCCCTCGGCGCGCAGCCACTGGGGAACCGTGTCGTCAAACGTGCCGTCTTCCTTCACCGGGCAGTAGATCGGCAGGCCGGCTCGCAGTCCGGTCTGATAGTCCTCGACACCATGCCCCGGCGCGGTATGAACGAGACCCGTGCCGTCATCGAGCGTGACGTAATCGGCGGGGACGACCGGCGAGGTGCGATCGATAAACGGATGGCGGTAGGACACCCCGGCCTGCACGAGTTGATTACCCAGGCAGCGGCCCAGATTTTCGATCCCTGTCGCCCCGCCGGAGCCAAGCACCTTGTCGGCCAGCGTGTCCGCAAGGACGGCAAGGCGCGTTTCATTTTGAACCGTGAAACGATACAGGCCGTACTCCGCACGCGGAGCGACCGCTACCGCGAGATTGGCAGGAAGCGTCCACGGCGTCGTCGTCCAGATCATGAGACTCACCGGCCGGCCGGCGGGACAATTCAGCGACGGCGGAAGCATCGTCGCATCGACGACCTCAAACATGACGTAGATGCTCGTATCCTCGCGGTCCTGATACTCCAATTCCGCATCAGCCAGCGCGGTCTGATTGGCGATCGACCAATGCACCGGCTTAAGCGCGCGATAGACAAGCCCTCGCTCCACCAGATCAGCAAAGACTCCCAGCACTCGCTCCTCGTACCGCGGAGTCATGGTCAGATACGGATGCTCATAGTCCGCCAGCGTGAGCAATCGCTGCATCTGGCCGGCTTGAAGTTTCACGTACTTTTCCGCATAGGCCTGACATTTACGCCGAATCTGAAACGGCTCCATCTGACGCGCTTTGTCACCCAGTTCAGCGATGACCTTGTGCTCGATCGGCAGGCCGTGGCAGTCCCATCCCGGCACGTACGGACAATCGAAGCCCTCCATCGTTTTCGAACGAACGACGATGTCCTTGAGAACCTTATTGAGCAGGTGCCCCAGGTGAATCGAGCCGTTCGCATACGGCGGGCCATCGTGAAAAACATACTTTCCTCTCGATGCAGCCGTTCCGCGGGCAGCCCGGATTTTTTCATAGAGCTTCATCTGCTCCCACCGCTTCATTGATGCGGGTTCGTTCTGCACAAGGTTGGCCTTCATGGGAAAGGCGGTCTGCGGTAGATTCAGCGTGGATTTATAGGAGCGTTTCTCAGCAGGCTGGGTCATGGTTGGCGTCTCAGGTTTTTGTTGCGTGTCTGAATCAGGTTCGTTTGAGTAAACAAAAAAGCCCCACCGATCGGCAGGGCTTCTGGATTCCGGTGCAGCAATCGCAGCCCTACCGACTATGGGTGCTGGTAATGGTAATGGTAATGATGATGCGGAAAATCGTACGGTTGGGAGGCATGCGTCTCTCTTTCGGGGGCGATTATAAATGGAGGATCGGTCGGAGCAACCGCGCGGGTTGAGCCGTTCACGGTTACAGGCCGTGGATTATCGCACGGGGCGGGAAACAGACTCGACTTTTCGGCGCAGCGGCTTCCCGGCTGCTTCTTCCTCGTCCTCAACCCGCTGTATGACCTCAACCGGTATCGCCCACAAAGCCAGCGCCAACAGCAGAGGCGCGATAACCATGTCATCGATCCAGCCGGCGAAGGGGATGATGTCGGGCACAAAGTCAATCGGCGAGAGAATGTAAATAACCGCCATCAGGGCAACGAGCCGACTCCACCACGGTGTGCGTGAATCGAACATTGACCTTGCGTACAGCCGGATCCGCGGCCAGAGCATCAGCAGCGATCCGCCGCGGCGCAGGCGTCGAGTTTTGGAAAAGAATCCCACGAATATATGGTAGCGCGCCGACGGACTGTCCGGATGAATTATTTTCGGATTTTGTCAGCAGGTGTCGCATCCCTGCGCTACGTGCATTTTCGGCTGGTAACCGTCTGATCATTACAGCATTTGCTTCAACGGTTTAGTGTATTGGTTAAAGCTCGCGGATGGAATATTCACCGTCCCCCAGCGTGCGCTTCGCGGGCGCAGATCCCGGACATAATCGACGAGTTTCACCGCCAGCACGGCGTACCACTTGCCGGAAAACTCAAACATCTCCTGAAACAGCGCGTCCGGCGGCTCGGCTTCGCACCAGAACATGAACACAAAGGCTGGCTCAAATCCCGCTCCGAAAATTTTCGCCCACTCCGACATGCACTCCACGTCATCCTGAGTCACCCAGTTCTGAAGTGATTTCCCGGATCGGCCGGAGTGCTTCCGGCCTTTCACATCCACGAGCAAGTTAGACGCGGCTTTGCTGTAAACGACGAAATCAAAACTCTTGAGCGTGATACGTAAATCCCTGCCTTGAAGCGCACGCCTGGCCTCATCAACCGCCACATAGGGGATCGCATTAGCGCGCAGGTAGTGCTCAAAAGCCAGCTCGTAATGGAAGCGACGCTGAGCCATGGGAATTGATTGCTGTCTCCCCGTGACAACTGCATCCGGGACAACTCAACTCAAAGAGTCTCACGATGGCGAACAAAAGCGCGTTATTGCTGACTCGACAGTCGATCCCGTAACTGTCCCAAGTCCACGTTTGTCTGCTCACCTGTCGCAAGGTTTTTCAATCCCACGATGCCTTGCGTAATCTGGTCATCGAGGATCACCGCGAATCTTGCGCGGCAGGCGCTGGCATCCTTGAGAAGTTTTCCGACGTTGCGGGTTGTCTTGTAGTTCATTCGCGCATGCAACCCGGCGCGGCGAAGCCGTGCGACAAGCTGGCCGACCTCTGCTGCGCCCGTGTCGGTTCCGGCGATCACATACACGTCGGGTTGCGGGCCGACTTCCTCGGGTATCAGACCTTTGTCAGTGAGCACGTTGGAGAGGACGACATCCCCCATACCAAAGCCGACAGCGGGAGTTGCCGGGCCGCCAAAGGTTTCGATGAGCTGGTCATAGCGTCCGCCGCCAGCCATCGCGCGTTCAGCCCCGCTGCGTTCGTGGATTTCAAAAACCGTGCCGGTGTAATACGCCAGCCCGCGAACGATCCCCAGGTCGTACTCGCACCAGTCGGCAATACCGAAGCGGCGCAGCTCCGCGTCGAGATTTTCCAGATCGGTTAAATCGCTGTCGGCCCCCAGATGCTGGTGAAGCGCGCCTAGCGACCCGCTGGCGTATTTCATACGACAAATCTGGTCGAGCCGCAGCACATTGGGTTCGGTGAGGTTCAGCTTGCCCGCAGCCTGGATGAACTCCTGATCGGTAATCTTGGCGCGGCGATCGAGCAGATCAAACGCCGCGGTCGTGTTTTCCTCAGCAACACCGAGCTTGCGCAGCACCTGCTTGGCGGTCTGGCGGTGGGAAATTTTGACACGAACATGATCGGGACGAAGACCCAGCTCGGCGAGGAGATCGACAGCGGTAAAGATGCACTCCGCGTCGGCAATCGGCGTATCGAGGCCGAGGATGTCCACGTTCCACTGCCAGAACTCACGCAGTCGGCCGCGCTGCGGTTTTTCCGCACGGCAGAGGTTAGGCGTGCAGAACCATTTGATCGGCTTAGGTAACGATGCCGCTTGCGCCGCGACCATGCGCGCCAGTGTCGGGGTGAACTCCGGTCGAATCGCCAGCTCACGCTCACCCCGGTCAGAGAAATGGAAAAGCTCGCTGACGATACCCTCGCCTGACTTAATCTTGTAGAGATCGAGCGGCTCAAAGATCGGGCCATCAACTTGTTCAAAGCCGTTACGGATGGAGACTCGGCGCCACGCATCGACGAGGTGGTTGCGCCACGCCATGTCACGGGGGTAGAAGTCGCGGGTGCCTTTGGATGCCTGGAGTTTCATACGTTTTCGATCTGATAAAAAGGAAACACAAGGCAGAGAGCAAAATACCCCTGCCCGCGGGACTCGAATCTTACTTCACCCCCACGACGCTCGCGATCCACGCTGGGTCGCTTTCCCCATGTTCCCGTTTGCGCCACACGTTATCGCCCTTGCCGGTCTTGCGGTTGGTGCCTTCCCAGTAAACATCCGCGAGACGAAAGCCCGCCTCGCGCAAAATCTCACGGACCTCAGGAATCGTCCAGAGTCGCCAGTGGTAGGCGAACGCTCTTTGGATCGAGCTGCCGTCGGGAAACTGAAAATGGATGTAGAAGTCGCAGTCGTGGGTGATCGGGTCAAACCGCGCCTGCTCCCAGACGTACTTGAATGATCGTCTGCGATGCCGGATCGTGCGGACGTCGCTTCTGCCGTCCTGAAAAGTTTCCCAACCGCCAACGATATCCAGAGCCAGCACCCCCCGCCGTGCCAGATTCTGATGCGCCGCGCGGAAATATCGCCGCAGTTCGTCACGAGTCTTGAAAATGGAGTAGGAAAAATTCAGCGCGGCGATGACGTCGGCTTTCTCTCCGACCACCGAGCGGGCATCACGCTGAAAAAACTCGATCCGCTCGCGAGCTCCGGCGGGAAGAGCGGCGACGTTATGCGCGATGCCCCACTTTATTGGCTCTGGATCGAGGTCGATGCCATGAGCGCGCCGGTCGCGGGAAGCTTTGACCCACTCACAGCACACCGCACCGGCTCCGCAGAAGTCCTCACGCAGCAATTGCGGCTTTCGTCCGTAGTAGTGCTTGTACAACCGCGCCAGAAAATAGGCCTCGTGATCAGGAGCCTGCACGGACAGTTGATAAAGCTCATATTTATCTGCGCGGGTGGCGTCACTCATGGTGGGGAAGATATCGGCAGCGGAAATCCGCGTAAACATCCCGCCTGCTGCGCATCCTTTTTCCGCTGTACGATACGTCCATGCGAATCATCGGCGGCACGCACCGCAGCCGTAACATCCTCCCGCCCAAGGACGACCAGACCACACGGCCGATCACCGACCGGGTGAAGACCAGTCTGTTTGACCGGCTCACCAGCATGGAGGCCTACGACGGCCACGCGCTGGATATCTTCGCAGGCACGGGTAGTCTCGGACTCGAAACTCTCTCCCGTGGAATGGATTCCTGCACCTTTATCGAACGCGATCGCAACTCCCGCGATCTCCTCGAAAGTAATCTTGAAACACTTGGTTTCCACGCTAAAGCAACAGTTCTCAGCGTCGATGCGTTTTCCGCCGCATGGCTGCGCCTTCTGCCGCACCTGCCGGTGAACCTGATTTTTCTCGACCCGCCTTATCGCATGATGGCTGATGAGAAAGATCACGATCGGATCATCGCTCTGATGACCCGGCTGGCGGGTATTGCTGCAGCGCACGCACTATTGGTCCTGCGAACCGAGTCACACGACAGCGGCCCCAGAGTGGACGGATGGAACGGACCGGAGTCCTTTTCCTATGGGTCGATGACGCTGCACTTTTACGAGAGATAAATTCCGCCGACCCGCACGACGGATGCTGTCTTGATCCCTCGCACCAATCTTTGCGCATATTTCCTAAGATATCCCTATGTTTGGAACTCTTACCGATCGTTTTTCATCCGTTCTGCGCACGCTATCCGGGCAGGGCAAGATCAGCGAATCCAACGTCCGCGAGGCGATGGAACAGGTACGCACCGCGCTCCTCGAAGCGGATGTCCACTACGAAGTCGTGCAGAACTTCACCAAGAATGTGCAGGAAAAATCGCTCGGAGCCGAAGTGCTCCAGAGCGTCAAACCCGGCCAGCAGATGATCAAGATCGTCTATGACGAGCTGGTTCGGCTCATGGGTGATGAACACGGCGACGGGGAACCCGCAGGCGGTGCGCCAGCCTCGCCTATTCTTTACGTCACACCCGGCCCGACGGTCATCATGATGTGCGGCTTGCAGGGATCGGGAAAAACCACGACCTGCGGCAAAATCGCAACCTATCTCAAGAAACGCAATAAAAACGTCATGCTCGCCGCAGCCGATCTTCAGCGACCGGCTGCCGTGCATCAGCTTGAGGTGCTCGCCAATCAGGTCCGTGACGGAGATTTCTCCGGCGGAGGAGGAGGCGGCAATGTTTATTTCTACTCCGAACCGGAAAAGGTTGCTGAATACGGCAAAGCCGTCGGTGCCGCGGTTACCGTCTGTCGCAATGCGCTCAAGGCGGCGAGGGAAAAGCACGCCGATGTTTTAATCCTCGACACCGCCGGTCGGCTGCACATCAACGATCAACTCATGGATGAGCTGCGCCAGGTCAATGCAGCGGTGCAGCCCCACCAGATTTATCTCGTGATCGACGCGATGACCGGCCAGGATGCGGTGAACTCCGCCAAGGCGTTTAATGAACAACTTGAGCTGGACGGAGTCATCCTCACCAAGTTTGACTCCGATACCCGTGGCGGTGCGGCACTCTCCGTGAAGCAGATCACAGGCAAGCCGATCAAGTTCATCGGTGTGGGTGAAAAGCTCGACGCGATTGAAGAGTTCCACCCCGAACGCATCGCCTCACGCATGCTCGGCATGGGTGACGTGGTGAGCCTCGTCGAAAAGGCGCAGGAGCAGGTATCTGCTGAAGAAGCTATGGCTCTCCAGGAAAAAATGGCCAAGGGCAAGATGACAATGGATGACTTCCTGGGCCAGCTCAAGGCGATCCGCCGGATGGGCTCGATGAAAAGTCTGCTGGGGATGCTGCCGGGCATCGGTCAGTCGCTCAAGGGCGTCGATCTGGATGAAAAACAGATCGACCGTACGGAAGCGATTATCAAATCCATGACTGCTGACGAGCGGAAAGACGTGGACCTGCTCGACAACTCCCGCCGCCGTCGTGTCTCGCGTGGCAGCGGAACGAGTCAGAACGATGTCAGCCATCTGGTCAAGGGTTTCAACATGGTGAGCCAGCTCAGCAAGCAGATGTCGGGGATGGGCATGCTCAGCAAGATGAAAGCGATGACGCAGATGGGGCCGGAGTATCTGGCGGCCATGAACGGCGGCAAAGGATCACCGCAACTGTCCAACAGCCCGGTGAAAGAAAAGCCGAAATTCAAGGAACGGAAAAAACGCCGCTGACTCACATGGAATCACGACAGATTTTGACCCGCCTGACCATCCGGTCGATAATTCTCCCATGCTCGCCTTCCTCCCCATTCCGGTCGTCGTTAGCTAAGCGGACGACCCGCACACCTCGATCGCCCCGCGGCTGCTCATCGTTCGTCCGTCTCGCGTTTCCGTTAACTTGATTTTCATCCAAAGCCCGGACATGGCCATGCCTGGGTGTTTGACAACAATCACCATGACCACTGAAGAACTCGCCAAGCAATACCGACCCGCCGACGTAGAGCCTGCCATCCTTGAGCGATGGACGAAGTCCCGCGCATTCCACGCTGACCCGATGGCACCCAGCCGGCCCTACTCCATCGTGATCCCGCCGCCGAATGTCACTGCCGCCCTGCACATGGGGCATGCGCTCAACAACACGCTCCAGGACATTCTCATTCGGCATCGCCGCATGGCCGGCGACAACGCGGTATGGATTCCCGGCACCGATCACGCAGGCATCGCCACGCAGACCGTGGTGGAAAAGCGTGTGCTGCGCGAGGAAAACAAAAAACGCACCGATTTTTCACGCGAGGAGTTTGTCAAAAAAATCCAGGCATGGAAGGACGAGTACGAGGCCACCATCACCAATCAGCTCAAGCTCATGGGCTGTTCGTGCGACTGGGACCGGCAGGCGTTCACCATGGATGCACCTCGCGCCCGTGCGGTGCGTGAGGCATTTTTCCGCCTTTTCAAAGACGGTCTGATCTATCGCGGCAAACGTCTCGTGAACTGGGATCCGGTGACACAGACCGCGCTGGCGGATGACGAAGTGGAAATGGAGGAGATCGACGGCCACTTCTACTACCTGCGCTACCCGCTGGAAGGCCCGCCGCTGGCAAACGGTCAGAACTACGTAACGGTGGCGACGACGCGGCCGGAGACGATGCTCGGCGACACGGCGGTGGCGATCAATCCGAAAGACCCGCGTGCCGCCGAATTGCGCGGTCGGCTCGTGCTCCTGCCGATTGTGAACCGTGTCATTCCGATCATCGAGGACGACTATGTGGTGCTGCCCGACCCGGAGGGAGATGACCCGAAGGCGAAGTTCGCCACGGGTTTCCTGAAGGTAACGCCGGCCCACGACCCCAATGACTATGAGATCGGCCAGCGGCACAAGTTGCCAGTGATCAACGTGCTTGCCCCCGATGCGAGCATCAGCAAAAACCACGGCTGGCCGGCGAATGACTGGACCACCGACCGCACCGGCGGCTACGAAAACGACGCAGCATTTCTGCTGGGTATGGATCGCTTCGAGGCGCGACGGACGATCGTCCGCTGGTTCAAAGATCACCAGATGCTCGAAGACATGAAGCCGTACAAGCACGCGGTCGGCCACAGCTACCGCAGCCATGTGCCGATCGAGCCGTACCTGAGCGACCAGTGGTATGTGAAGGTGACGGATGACCGCCTCGCCGGCGCTGCCCTGCGATCCATGGCCTCGGATCAGCGCGATGACTCATCAGGCCGGCTCCGTGGGATAGAGGAAGCCGCAGACCATCCCGGTCGCGGCTCGTCAGAGGCGGGGCTGCGTTTTTATCCGGAGCGGTATGCCAAGACATTCCAATCCTGGCACGAAAACATCCGCGACTGGTGCATCAGCCGCCAACTCTGGTGGGGCCATCGGATTCCGGTGTGGAGCTATCCACATGAAAAATATCAATCTTCGACATTGGGAACCAATCTAAAAAAATGGGGACATAGCGATCGCGTGTCGATTAATTACCGTAATCGAACACTCCCGGATGCTCTTGGAAAACCTGGTGACGATAACGTCATTGGACATTTTGTCTGTGTGCGTGACGCAGACGACCAGGAAGTGATTAACGCCCTAGAACAAGAGGGTTTTACACAGGACCCCGACGTTCTCGACACATGGTTCTCCTCCGCGCTCTGGCCGTTTTCCACGCTCGGCTGGCCGGAAAGCACACGCGAGCTGAACATCTGGAATCCCGGAGCAGTGCTCTGCACCGCGCGAGAGATCATCACCCTCTGGGTGTCGCGCATGGTGATGACCAACCTCTACTTCCTCAACCGTCTGCCCTTCAAGGATGTCTTCATCCATGCCATGATCCAGGATGGCGAGGGTCAAAAGATGTCCAAGACGCTGGGGAACGGCGTTGATCCGCTCGACATCATCCACTCGCACGGCGCGGATGCGATGCGCTTCACGCTCGCAGCCATGACTACGCAGACGCAGGATGTGCGAATGCCTGTCAGCGCGATTTGTCCGCACTGCGGCAAGGTGTTTACCCCGACAATGACCGCTGTCTCCGGCGGATACCGCGTGATGTCGCCTGCATCCGATTGCCCGCAGTGTAAAAAAACGATGGTGACCAGCTACGGCGTTAATGCGGGTGAAAAAACAACTGCGGAAAAACCCGCTGCGCGGAACACCAGCGAGAAGTTCGACTATGGCCGCAATTTCGCCAACAAACTCTGGAACGCGACTAGGTTTGCGCTGGGAATACTCGGCGATGCAAAGCCGGATAATGCAGGCTCCTCGGCCGCGAATCCGGCAACATCGAGCACGCGATCGGAGCTTTCACTGCCGGATAAATGGATCCTCTCACGTCTGGCGACCACGGTACGGGCGACCAACGAAGCTCTCGCCAATTACGAATTTTCCGCTTATGCGCAGGGGCTTTACGACTTCATCTGGCGTGATCTGTGTGACTGGTACATCGAGGCGATCAAGCCCACCGCCGGTGAAAATGCCGTGCAGCGTCGAGTGCTGGCTTTGTGTCTTGATGCGAGTCTGCGCCTGCTCCATCCCGCGATGCCGTTCATCACGGAAAAACTCTGGGAAAAACTCAATGAGGTAGCACCGTTGCGGGAGATCAGCGGCGTGACGCTCACGCCTGGTGATCTGCTGGCGACCGCAGCCTGGCCGCTCGTCGCGCCGGAGTTGATCGACGAAAGCACGGAAGCAGAGTTTGCCCTTACGCAGGAAGTCATTTCGACACTTCGTCAGGTGCGAACGACCTACAAGGTGCCGCCGAAGCAGAAGGTGCTGATCTCCGCCAAGGCCCCTGCCGCCATCGCATCGCGTCTGCTGTCGCAGAAGGCTCTAATTGAGACGCTGGCTAATGTGACCTGCGGAGAAATCGGGCCGCGGGTGGAAAAGCCCGCCGACGCTGCGGCAGCGCTGATAGCGGGCACGGAGCACTATCTCCACGGCCTGGTGCAGGCTGACGCGGAAAAGGCGCGGTTGACCAAGCGGCTCGAAGAAGTGACCAGGAGCATCGCGGCACTTGAAGGACGGCTGGCGAATAAGTCCTATGCCGACCGTGCTCCAGCCAGTCTGGTGCAGCAGACACGCGACCAGCTCGCAGCGGCTCAGAAAGAGGCTGAGACATTGCGGGCACAGGTCGCAGCGTTGTGACATGGTTTGAACAGCTATGGCCAGTGCGCGATTCAAAGATCAGGCTGTCTGCATCCGCCATCTCGACTGGTCGGAAACCAGCCAGATCGTTGTGCTCTTAACTGCTGAGCACGGCAAGATTCGCGGGCTGGCTAAAGGATCCAAACGCACGAGCAAAAGCAGTGTGCAGCGGTATTCAGGCGGGATCGACCTGCTGACACGCGGTGAAATCGTCGGCATCATCAAACCCACGGCTGACCTAGCGACCCTGACCGAGTGGGATCTTCAGGAACCATATCGTCACCTGCACCTCGACCTGGCTGCCCAATGGATCGCGATGTATGCGGCTGATGTCTCCAACGCACTGATGGCGGACCACGATGCGCATCCGGTGATGTTTGATGAGATGGTGCTGCTGTTGGAGTCGCTGCGGGATCGCACCAAGCCGCAAGCAGCATTGGCACGCTTTCAGTGGCGGATGCTGGTGGACCTGGGCTATAAGCCTGAAGTGAGCGTCGATGCGGCAAGCGGCGAAGAACTGCCGACGGCTGCGACGTACACCTTCGACGCCAGAGCGGGAGGCGTCACCTCACAGCCGGCCGGACTGACTTCTCCAGGCAGCGGTGTCGGCCCGTGGCGTGTGCGGCGGGAAACGGTCGAAGTCCTGCGGTCGCTCGCAGGTTCAGGCGAATGCGCGACTGACGAGCAGGCTCTGCGTCGAGCCAACCGGTTGCTGTGCGTTTACATCCGGGCCATTCTCGACCGACCGCTGCCTACGATGGACTACATCCTCGAAGGCAGCGATTGACTAAAGTTCGCTGCTGAAAATGACGGCTTGATGTATCCTAACGGCCCATACGCATCCCAGAGGTTTTCATGAGCGCTACCGCATCAGTCGGCACGACCACCACCGGAGTCCTTTTTGAAGTCGCAAGCGATTTCATCACGCTCTCTCTGCCCGGCACGGATTACCGGATCCATCTGGTGACAAAGGCTCCGATCGGACTTGCCGTCGGCCACCGCATCACCGGCCATATTCACGCCCGCGCTAAGCGGGTGGATGTCCTGACTTCGGGTGGACGTTATTTTGAGCCGATTTACGGCCGGCCACGTCGCATCCAGGGCATGGTTGTGGCGACCGACACGGAGCACAACACGATCAGCGTGAAATGCAACGCGGTATTCATCTGCGAGCTGACCGCCAACCAGTCTGCCGCCAACTTTCAACACGGCCAACTCGTGGCCTGCAATATCGAAAGAGGCGCGTCATTTGAGCCGATCTAAGCATGGGTCAGAATACGGAGACCGATATTTCCGGTCTCTTTAACCCAGACACGCATCCCAAACTCCGACCCTGAAACCCTTCATGGCTGACTCCCTCAAACGTATCCTTGTCACCGGCGGGGCTGGCTTTCTCGGCTCGCATCTGTGCGACCGTCTGGTCGCGCAGGGGCATGATGTGATTTGCCTCGATAACTTTTTCACCAGCCAGAAAACCAACGTCGCTCATCTGCTCCAGAAGCCGAACTTTGAACTGATCCGCCATGATGTGACGCACCCGTTGTTTCTGGAAGTGGATCAGATTTACAACCTTGCCTGCCCCGCTTCTCCGGTGCATTACCAGTTCAACCCGATCAAGACCATGAAGGTCTCGGTCATGGGTGCGATCAACGTGCTGGGCATGGCCAAGCGATGCAAAGCTAAAGTCTTTCAGGCTTCCACCAGTGAGGTGTACGGCGACCCGGACATTCACCCGCAGCCGGAAAGCTATCGCGGTAATGTCAACCCCATCGGCATCCGCGCCTGTTACGACGAAGGCAAGCGAGCTGCGGAGACGCTTTTCTTCGATTACCACCGCTCCAACGGCGTCAACATCCGCGTCGTCCGCATCTTCAATACCTACGGCCCGCGCATGCACCCCTATGATGGCAGGGTTGTGAGCAATTTCATCCTCCAGGCTCTGGCTCACGAAGACATCACCATCTACGGCGACGGTTCGCAGACACGTTCATTCTGCTATTGCGATGACTTGATCGAAGGTTTCATCCGAATGATGAACGGTCCCGATTCCTTCATCGGTCCGGTGAATCTTGGCAATCCGGGCGAGTTTACGATCAAGGAACTCGCTGAAAAAGTCATCAAGCTCACCCACTCCCGCAGCAAGATCACTTATCTGCCGCTACCGGCAGATGACCCCACGCAGCGGCAGCCGGATATCACGCTGGCACGGAAACACCTCGACTGGGAGCCTAAAGTGGCGCTGGAGGAAGGGCTGCGGAAAACGATCGCATACTTCCAGTCTCTGGACCTCAAAACCTTCCGCAAGCCGACGGACCACACCGCCCACAAGAGCAGCCAGTCGGAAAAGCATTAACACCTGAGTCGTTCAACCGCGGCGCAGCGCGATCTCCTGCACTATCGGTTCGCACGCCTGTGCTTGCCGCTGTACGGCAAACTTTCTCCGAACATCACCCCTGGTCGAAATCCTTTATGCTACGCGGCTCTGATTCACGGAGACTGCGATGGCTAAGCAGACCAATCCTTTCGATCTGACCGGTAAAGTTGCGCTGATCACAGGCGGCGCATCAGGCATCGGCATGGCGATAGCTGCGGCATTTGTGCAGAGCGGGGCCAAGGTGCTCGTTGGCTCGCGCACACAAGATAAAGTCGAATCCGCCGCCAAAGTGCTCGACGGATTGCGTGATGACACAGGGGAAGACCCCGTCGCCGGCGGGATTGTGCTTGATGTCACCAATGACGGCAGCGTGGAACGTGCTGTGCGCAAAGCGGTGGATCTGTTCGGGCGGCTGGACATCCTCGTCAACTCAGCAGGTGCGATGCTCCGTAAGCCGACCTTTGAACTCAAGTGCGACGATTTCACCAAAATCTATGAGACGCATGTCACCGGATCGCTTCGCTGCGCACAGGCGGCGGGGCATCTGTTCTACGAGCAACACTCCGGCTGCATCATCAATCTCGCGTCGATCTCCTCGTTTGTGGATCTGATCGAAGTCGCAGCCTACGCTTCGGCGAAAAATGCGGTGATCGGCCTGACACGCAGCCTCGCCAATGAATGGGCCAAGCATGGCATCCGTACCAACGCGATCGCTCCCGGCTTCATCCCCACTGACATCAACCGCAAGATGATCGAAGGCACCGAGCGAGGCAGACGGATCATCGAGCACACACCCATGGGACGCTTCGGCAAAGCGGAGGAAATCGCTCCCGCAGCGGTGTTCCTCGCCAGCCCGGCGGCATCGTTCGTCAATGGTCACGTGCTGGTGGTCGATGGAGGTTACCTCGCCAGCGGCATCGGCGACGCGACCGCGCCGTGGGTAACCGAGAAATAAACACGCGCATGGCTGAAGACTTCATCGACATCCAGGTCAACGGCTACGCGGGAGTCGATTTTCTCGGAGAACTCCCCACTGCCGAGCAATTTCATCACGTCGTTGACCGGCTCCGTGCCGGCGGCAATCGCGCGGTCCTGCCGACGATCACGACCGACGACATCACCACGATGGCCACTCGTGTCCGTCACTTGCGGTTGCTGATCGACAGCGATCCGACAGCGCGACGACTGATGCCGGCTTTTCACATTGAGGGGCCGTGCATTTCGCCGGAGGAGGGTTACCGTGGCGCACACCGCCCGGAAAAGATCAAGCCCGCGACGCCTGATTTGTTTGAACCGATCATGGATGCGGCTGGCGGTTGGAACCGTATCGCCATGGTGACGCTGGCACCTGAAGTCGATCGAGATTTGAGAACGACAAGATCACTGGCGGAAAAAGGCGTCGTCGTCGCGCTGGGTCACACGAACGCCTCACTCGACATTCTTCGTGAGGCCCAGAATGCCGGGGCGTCGATCTTCACGCATCTGGGGAATGGCTGCGCGTCGATGATTCCCCGACATGACAACATCATCAATCGCGTAATGTCGCTCGAAAAAATGAAATACTCGCTGATCCCGGATGGGCACCATCTGCCCTGGTTTGTCATCAAGCTGTGGATCAAGACACTGGGCATCGAGCGATTTGTCTTCACCACGGATTGCGTCGCACCTGCGGACGCTCCGCCTGGTCGCTACACCGTGGCACAATGGCAACTGGATGTCGGGGTTGACGGCATGGTTCGGCCGGCAGGCCAAAATCACCTGGCGGGCAGCTCGCTTACGATGCGGCAGGCGTACGATAACGCAATAAAATATCTGGACTTATCACCTCGCGATGCCCGGCGTCTTACCAGCGAGCTACCTGAAAAATTGATCCGCCGATTCCTTCGCTAAGGAGCGATTTTTGACAAGGATGGAATTTGTGGATTGTGTATCAATGAGTTGAATGGCTATGGCCGATGATTAAAATGCAAAAAATCAAGGTCACCTTTCAGGCTGATTGGGGAATACAAACGGAGTCGATATGAAAAAGCTTTTCGCCGCTGCACTGTTGCCGTGTTTGCTTGGTTCGATGGTTCTGGCTGACAGTAACCCCTTCGAGACTCTGGCTCTGGCGACGGAGAGCCGCTCCTCGTCCAGCTCGGACATCAAATCAGAACATACTCGCCCCAGTGATCCCTTCCAAGAAGGGAGCTGGGTTTTTACCGCGTACGGTTCCGCAGCTTTTGGTGATGACAGCGGCGAGGTTTACGCAGTCCACGTCGGCGGGGGCTACTACTTTATCGATGGTCTGTCGATCAATCTCGAAGCGGTCGGTGCGTTCGCCAGCGTCAACGACAGCGGACCGCTGCATGAAGGCGGCGACAGTTTAGGCGGCGGACTTGACCTGCTCCTGCGATGGCACTTCCTGCGCGATAAGAATGAAGGCCGCTGGTCGATCTACGCCGATGGCGGTGCGGGTATCCTCTATACAGGTGAAAGCATTCCCGCCAACGGCTCGAACTTCAACTTCACCCCACAGATCGGTCTGGGCGCAACTTACAAAATCTGCGACTGGGCAAACCTCATGGGTGGTGCTCGTTGGTACCACATTTCCAATGCGGGCACCCACAGTGACAACCCCGGCTACGACTCGGCTCTGGTGTACCTGGGTGTGCTGATCCCGTTCTGATTTTGAAAAGTCCAGCCAATTAGCCCCCATCGTCTTCGCATGGTGCTTATCATGACACTATGCAATACGATTTTCGCGCTATCGAACAGAAGTGGCAGAACTACTGGGCGTCGGAAGGTACTTTCCGTGCGCCGAATCCGGGCGATCCGCATTTCGATCACGAGAAGCCCAAGTATTACGTCCTCGATATGTTCCCCTACCCGTCCGGCGTAGGGCTTCATGTCGGTCATCCGCTGGGCTATATCGCCACCGATATCATCGCTCGCTACAAGCGGATGCAGGGTTTCAATGTTCTGCATCCGATGGGTTATGACGCTTTCGGCCTGCCCGCGGAGCAATTCGCCGTCGAGCATGGTGTGCACCCCCGCATCACCACCGAAAAAAATATTGCCAATATGACTCGGCAGCTCAAGCTGCTGGGGCTTTCCTACGACTGGGATCGCTGCATCTCGACCACCGATCCGGACTACTACCGCTGGACACAGTGGATCTTTCTTCAGTTGTACAACTCATGGTTTGACCCCAGCACCAAAAAAGCACGTCCCATCAGTGACCTGGTCAAGGCTCTCGAAGGTTCGGACTACTACATCGACTTTGAGAATCAACTGGTACCCGCGGGTAATCGCGAAGACCTCGAAGCCCTTGCCGGCCCGCCGGACGGTTTCCGCAAGTGGTACGAACTCTCACCAGACGATCAGCGCACGATCATCGATGGCCAGCGGTTGGCGTTTCTCGATGAGGTGCCGGTGAACTGGTGCCCCGCGCTGGGTACGGTGCTGGCTAACGAAGAAGTGACCAACGATGGCCGCAGCGAGCGCGGCAATCACCCCGTGTACCAGCGCCCGCTCAAACAGTGGATGCTGCGCATCACCGCCTATGCCGACCGACTGGAGTCAGAGCTGGATCTTGTGGACTGGCCTGAGCCGATCAAACTGATGCAACGCAACTGGATCGGTCGGAGCACCGGAGCGGAGGTGGATTTTGAAATCGCGCCCAGTGAGCAGCCCGCGACTGACGCTTCCACCGCGTCGGATGCGGACCTCGCCATCATCACTGTTTTTACCACACGACCCGATACGCTTTTTGGTGCGACCTACATGGTGCTGGCGCCGGAACATCCGCTGGTCGAGGAGATCACCACGCCAGCCCAGAAAGCCGCAGTGGACGCCTACCGCACACAGGCAGCGAAAAAAACGGATCGTGAGCGACAGGTCGAAGCTACGACAGGCACCAAGTCGGGTGTCTTCACCGGGGCCTATGCCATCAACCCCGTCAACGACAGCCGCATACCCATCTGGATCGCCGATTACGTGATGATGGGCTACGGCACCGGAGCCATCATGGCCGTGCCTGCGCATGATGAGCGAGACTTCGCCTTCGCCAAAGCGTTCAATTTGCCCATCAAGCAGGTGATTGCGCTGCCGACAAACGAAACCTCGGCAGACCATCCCACGGGAGAGCTTACGGAAGCATTCACTGCGGATGGCATCAACATCAATTCTGCAAACGCCAGCATCTCGCTCAACGGACTGACGACGGATCTCGCTAAGGCCAGGATTACTCAATGGCTGGACGCCCAGGGCGTTGGACACGCCAAGGTGCAGTACAAACTGCGCGACTGGCTGTTCTCACGCCAGCGTTACTGGGGTGAGCCGTTCCCGATCCTGCACGGGCCGAAGGGAGAAATCGTACCCGTGGATGAACGCGATCTGCCGGTTGAACTGCCGGAGATGGAGGACTTCCGCCCTGCTGCCAGCGACGATCCCGACGCCCCGCCGCGACCGCCGCTGGGTCGTGCGCCCGAGTCGTGGCGTTATGTCGTTCGTGACGGTGTGCGCTATGAACGCGAGCTAAACACGATGCCCCAGTGGGCCGGGTCCTGCTGGTACTACCTGCGCTTTCTCGATCCGAAGAATTCCAGCCGCCTGGTCGGCGAGGTAGCGGAAAAATACTGGATGCTCCCCCGCAAAAAAGATCCCCAACCCCGTGAGGGAGTGGACCTCTACGTCGGCGGCGCGGAGCACGCGGTGCTCCACCTCCTCTACTCCCGCTTCTGGCACAAGGTGCTTTTCGACCTCGGACACATCAGCACGCCTGAGCCGTTCGGCAGGCTATTCAATCAGGGCTACATCCAAGCGTTCTATTACGAGGATGCCCGTGGCACACGCCGAGAGGCCAGCCAGATCGAGGAACGCGACGGCAAATTTTTCCATCAGGGTGAGGAAGTCAATCGCCTCATGGGGAAAATGGGGAAGTCACTCAAAAACGCCATCGCCCCTGACGAAATCGCTGCACAGTATGGCTGTGACACCTTGCGCCTTTACGAAATGTATCTGGGGCCGCTCGACCAATCGAAAGTCTGGCGAACTCAGGACATCATCGGCGTCCATCGCTTTCTCCAGCGGCTATGGCGCAACTTCATCGACGAGAGCACCAGTTCGCTGCGTGTCAGCAAAGGCCCTGCTCCGCCTGAAATCCTCCGCCTGTTGCACAAGACGATCAAGCGTGTCACCGATGCGATGAACAATCTCGCATTTAACGTCGCCATTGCCGCACTGATCGAGCTAAATAACGAGCTTGTCGGCAAACCCTCGGTCACGCGCGACGTAGCGGAGCCGATGATCCTGCTGCTGGCTCCGCTGGCACCGCACATCGCGGAGGAGCTCTGGCGACGACTGGGTTATGAAAAGTCACTGGCCTATCAGCCCTGGCCGGCCTATGCCGCCTCCATGCTTGAGTCTGACGAGATTGAATATCCGGTGCAGATCAGTGGAAAGGTGCGCGGAAGGATCATGGTTTCCAAAGAAGCCACGGACGACATGATTCAGTCCGTCACCCTGGCGAATCCCGCGATCAAGCCGTATCTCGACGGCAAGACCATCAAAAAATTCATCGTGGTCAAAGGTCGAATGGTCAACGTGGTGGTGAGCTGATCGTTATGCCCTGGCTCATTCTCATCCTTGCCGGCCTGCTTGAAATCGTCTGGGCGGTCGGCCTCAAAGCGTCGCAGGGATTCACACGTCTCTGGCCGAGCGTCTGGACCATCGTCGGGTTTGCGGCAAGTTTCGCGCTGCTCGCCCGTGCCATGAAATCACTGCCGCTGGGCACCGCCTACACGGTCTGGACCGGCATCGGCGCCGTCGGGAGCGTCATTGCCGGGGTCTTCCTCTTTAACGAAGGCGTCACCTGGCCTCGAATGGTGTGCATCATCTTTATTCTTGGCGGCATCGTCGGGCTTAAGCTCACCACGCCTTAGCGTCACCCTGCTAAAATGCAGTCATGGTTCGCTGCTTATCTGCGTTTTTTATCACCCTGACAGCTTTCGCGCTTGTCGCCTGCGAGACGCGGGAGGTGTCGCGCTCTGGCTACCACAATCCTACGTATCTGACACCCATCCCGACACGTATCGAAAACAGCACTCCGCCCAGCAATACCGTCATTAAAAGCTCCGGCTCTAATTTCGATCCGCTGGGTGACATCGGTCGAGGCTTCGCCAAACTCTTTCCCGACAATAAGTCCAAGAAACCTTCAAGCGCAACCATCCAGACTCGATCTGCCGATGGACAGGTGAATTCACTTCCGCCCGGTTATTCCGGGACATCGGACTATCACTCATCTGACGGCAACAATTACAAACTCAAGTTCAAAGACGGCACGCTCATAGGTGTTGAAGACGGCGGCAGCGCGAAAAAACCGACCTCAGAAAAGAAGGCAGACTAGCCGCCATGATCCTCCTCATCGACAACTACGACAGCTTCACCTACAACCTGGTCCAACGCATCGGAGAGATGGATCCCAGCCTCGATCTGCGCGTGATTCGCAACGACAAGATTACTGCCGCACAAGCTGTCGCCATGAAGCCGGATCACGTCATCGTCTCACCCGGTCCGTGCTCACCCAATGAGGCGGGTGTCTCCAACGACATCATCAAAGCCTTCGCCGGTAAAGTTCCACTCCTGGGTGTCTGCCTCGGTCATCAGTGCATCGGCCATTCGTTCGGCATGAAGGTCGTCCGCAACGCGCGACTCATGCACGGAAAGACCAGCCCGATCCGTCACGATGGACGGACGATCTTTGAAGGCATGAGCAATCCCTTCACCGCGACACGCTATCACAGCCTCGTCATTCTCAAGGAAAGTTTCGATCACCAGCGATTTGAAATAAGCGCCTGGACCGACGAAGGTGAGATCATGGCTGTGCGTGCGAAACCGCAGACATTCGGCCCCGCACCGCTGGAGGGCGTGCAATTTCACCCTGAGAGTTTCCTGACTCTCGAAGGGCCGCGACTGCTGGCGAACTTCCTCGGACTGCCTGCGCCCAAACTGGCCCAAGTGGGATAACTTCTTATTCATCGAACCATCACAACCTGGGCTGACTTCCGTACTGCATGGGACGGCGTGCGCAACTTTCTCATGGCGGGTGAATGCGTGCCTTTCGACTTCACTCTCCCGCCGATCGACCGCGTCGTCGATGAACTCCGCGCCGATCCGGACGTTCGTATATCGTCGGGTAACAAGGGCAACACGCTCGATCTGGGTGATATCAGCGAAAAGTTTCGCTCGCTGCCGATCGAGCAGGCGGTCCGATCGTCCTTCGGTCTGGCGTGCTATCGGCTCGGCGCGTTCGATGCGCCTGGAAAGTTCCTGCACGGTTTTCGTGAACGAGTCATCGAGCCGTGGCAGGCAGCACTCAGTAGAAACGGCTTCACCTGGACACGGTGTTACCCGATCATTTTCATCTCCGGGCCGGGCAGCGCGACCAACTATCACATGGATTTTTCCCATGTGCTCGCCTGGCAGATTCATGGCCATAAACGGTTCTGCGGCCTGCGCGATCCAGATCGATGGGCGCCGCGACAGGTGAGAACACGCTACTTACCCAAAAATTTCCACCGACCGGCAGAGCTCGGCGAGCAGGACGCGCTGTGCTACGAGATGGGACCGGGGACCGTACTCTGGAATGCACTGCTCACGCCGCATTGGGTCGAAGCCGGCGACGACGCAGCGATGAGCATCAACGTGTCACACGGCGGACTACGGCTCAACGGCAAACTCGCTCCCAACGAGCAGGAACTGATGGATTTCATCGCCGCCAATCCCACGGAAGCACCGGCATTACCCGTCGGCGGATATTGAATCTCTGACAGCACGCATGAGCCGCCATGCCCGCAGGTACCTGCGAGGCTTCACGCTGCTTCCGCTTGCCGTCCACACATGAGTTGTGTTTTCTGCGCATCAAAAACCCCCGCGGATTGATCCGCGAAGGTTCGGGGGAAGGGAGGAAATCGTCTGAGTTAAGTCCGGGGTCCATGCAGCAGGAACACCCGCACTGCCTCGATCCGAAAGTTCAGTAGGTCGAGGCTTACCGGTTTATGTCTGGAGCAGACGCAAGACACTCTGAGCTGTCGAGTTCGCCAATGCGAGCGTCGAAGTCCCTGCGTTTACCAGAATCTGAGCGCGTGTCAGTTTGCTGGTTTCAGCGGCGAAGTCCGCATCACGGATGTTGCTCTCCGAAGCGGTGAGGTTTTCCAGTGCGATCTGCTGACTGCGCACCGCGGTATCGAGCGTGTTCTTTTCAAAGGCACCGAGTCGGCCACGCATGAGCGAGATTTGATCAATTGCCGAGTCGATAACTTGCGATGCGTTGTCCGCCTGCCCCGCGACGAGGCTGTTGGCCCCGCCGGTAACGATTGAGTTGAGGAATCCGGTGGCCTCAGAGCCGAGCCGACTTGCCGCCACGGATTGCACACCGAAGCCAACCTGCTGGCTGGAGTTGACCGATGGGCCGATCTGATAGCTCGCGCCACCGCCTGTGATGCTGAAGTTGTAGGTCGAAAGCTGCTGTGCCGCAGTCTGGGTGAGATTCAGCTCGATGTTGAGAGTCGTCGAGTGCATGGTGAGCTTGGTGCCGTCACCCAGAGCGAGGTTTCCGTTGACTAGAGCAAGCACATCCTGGCCGGTATCACGATTGACTGCCGAGCCGCCCTGTGCGGTGAAGCTCTGGAAGAAGGAGCCGCCGCTGAGCTTACGAACGCTGACAAACGCATCGCTACCGAAAGAAGTGCTGACGATATTGAGACCTGATGTCTGATTGCCCGCACTGGCCAGCGATGCGGATACTCCGATCGCATCCTTAACCTGGTTGATGGCAAAGGCGACCGCTGACAGCGCGGTACCTGAAACGAAGCTGAAGACTTCGACGCCCTTGTTGCCGGTGACCTCGAAGCTGACGCTGGAGAGGAGTTGACCCGGCGCGCCTGCGGTATTACCCGAAATAAAGAGTGAAGCGGTTTCTGCGCTGTTAAGCACTTCCACATTCACCGGGATATAGGCCTGCGTACCGAAGTTGGCTCCAAAGACTTTGACATCCTGAATCTGGGTCGAGTTGATGCCGCTGGTCGTGTAGTCCAGCGAGCCGTTGAGCAGTTTCAGGCCGGCGAAGCTCGCCGTGTTGGAGATTCGCGTGATGGACTCGACAGCCGAGTCAATCTGAAGCTGGTTGGCCTCGATCTCAGCGGGGCTGAAGGCGCCCGTATTGGCGGCCTGGACCACCAGACCCTTGATCGAGGTCAGCAGCGTCGAGATCTCCGCCAGTGATCCTTCCGTCGTCGAGATCACATTGGAAGCGCGCTCGATGTTGTCGATCGCCTGGGTGATTCCGCCGATTTCGCTGCGCAACCGTTCACTGACGATCAAGCCCGCCGGGTTATCCGCGGCACGATTGATCTGAAGGCCGGTGCTCAGCCGTTGCAGGCGAACCTGCATATCGGACTGCGCTTTGACAAGGTTGTGCTGGGCGACCAGTGCGCTGACGTTGGTGTTGATTCTTGACATGACAATCCTCCTTGATTGTCGGGATGCCTAGACGTTTAAGGGGTTCCCGTACCGGTGACTCGAGATCCTTCCCGAGTGCTGGTGCCGACGTGATTACCCCTGGTCCCTGTAACCCGGGTGTTGCCCGGTCCCGTGTGAGTAAGAGTTAAAGTTCCCGATCATCCGAACGCTTTATCCCTGCTGCGCTCCGGGGTACGGTCCCCCAGCCCGACGCAGATTTTTGTTCGCAACATTGAGATCATCGACCTGCACCCGAGCGGCCTCGGCGTTTTCCCGCTGGATCGCCTCGTAAACCTCTTTCCGGTGCACATGCACACTCCGGGGGGCATTGATGCCCAGACGAACCTTATCGCCCCGGATATCGACGACGGTGATTTCGATCTCGTCGCCGATCATGATCGTCTCGTCGCGCTGACGGGAAAGCACAAGCATTAAAAACTCCTTCCGTGGCTGCTTCTCGACACATCCTTGCGTCGAGTCCCGTTTTCAGGTTTGCCGTCAGTGTTTGCCGCCGTCTATGGATTCATCCGAATCCATCCAGTCAGCATCTTTTTGACACCCAAACCTCACGCACACCGGCCGGAGTTTTCGCTCTTACCGCGAAACCCCGACCTCTGAATCCTTCGTCAGACTTATCCCGCCATCGCTTCGACACCAGCCCGCAACTCCAGCAGCGGCACCCGTGTGGTGAAGCGACGGTCAGACAGCACAAGCTGTTCGCCGACCTTCCGATGCACATGAATGACCAGCGGCCCCTGAAGATTTCCCGTCAGCAGCGTGTCACGCTTGTTGACGATCACCAGCACCTGGGCGTGGTCCAATGACTCGAGGCCCAGTTCCTCCATCTGCTCCGGCTTGATCGGGACCTTGTACGACGAGACGAACAGGCTCGGATCAGTGACGACGAACGCCAGGTCCGGCGTCTCGATCGACTGAAGCCAGAAAAAATAGCTGTCCGCTGCGGGCTCCATGAGCACAAAGGTCTTGTACTTGGGAAATCCCAGAAGACCTTTGGGGAAGGTGATGATGCGCTGCTCATCCACCTCTACCTTCCCGAATCTCGTCGTGTTGATCATCATGGCGACTGTTCCTGTTCGGCCATCCATCCTGGATCTCCGGACCACACGATCCGGCCGACGGCTTCCTGCCGTCTCTGTTCGGGTCAGTTCCACCGGCCGAAGGCGGTAACCGACGCGCAACCCTTGCGCTTCACGCGCAGAATCAACGCAGAAAATCCAGCAGCGACATCTGAAGATTTCGGGCACCGACGCTCAGTGCCGCCTCCATCTGCTGCTGGAGTTGAGTAAACCGCGTAATCACCTCCGTGGGATCCGCGTCCTGGAGCGTGCTGATTATGCTTTGTTCCACGAGTTTCATGTCGCCTGACCGTTCCTGCTGCTTCATGACCCGCTGCGCTCTGACGCCGACATCCGCCCGCGCCTGTGCGAGCCGTTCGATGTCGCGTTCGATATCTCCTCCAGCAACTGTGATGCCAGACGAATCGTCGCGCAATAAAGCATCACGCAGTGCGATGAGATGAGAGAAAATGCTGTCCACCCGAACCGGGCAGTTGTCCGTACCGTTAATCGTGCTGCCTGTGCCGGCATTCTGGTAGATGCCCAGATTGTCCGCCGCCAGACTCTGGCCAAGCTGGACCACCCGGAACGCCTGCCCCCCCGCCGTACCATCCTCGATCACGATGCCGTTACCCGTCGTCGCCAGCCCGATGTTGATATCCGTCCCCGCTGCGCCGGGTGCGCCGACATTCAACACGACCGGAGCACCGCCATTGGTCGCGTTACTCGTCGCGGCAGACTGTATGCGGCTGATGACATCAGCGACGCTGACTGCGCCGTCGAGGTTGACCGTCACGACCGTGCCGTTGTGCAGACGAATCTCAAAGTCGTCACCCGCGGGGTTATCGACTCCCTGCGTGTGGCGGAAGTCCGAGAGCAACGTACCCATCGCAAAAGTACGAAGCCCCAGATCTTCGGCTGTCGTTCCGCCGTTTTCGCCGATTGAAACATTGATGCCGCTGATTTCGCTGACGAGATTCAGGCTGTTGGCATCATCGTTGACCTCCAGCCGCAGGCCTATATCCAGACCATTGATCACGCTCATCATGTCTTCAATGGTCGTCGCGGAGCTGAAGTCAGCGACTTTGGTCGTGTTCCCCTGAGTGATCAGGAGGCCGCCGTTCCAGTCGATGGAAGGTCCAAGTGACGCCAGCGTCGTGTATTGGGTGAGTCGAGGGTCTAAATCGCCGCCAGCCACCGTTGCAGCGGTCGCGGAAAGTTTGATTCCCAAGTCCGCCGCCGCCACGCCCGCACCCATTTCACCAATGGCGACCGTGTGACCCGCCGCAGCCGTCAGCGAAAATCCCGAACCGGAGATCGCCAGTGATCCGGCTGTGGCATCCACACCGCTGATGGCGTTATTGATGCGCGTCACCACATCGCCAAGCGTGGCTGCATCTGTCAGGTCCACGTTGACCGCGGTTCCATCAATATCGACGACCACGGACCCGCCGCGAAATCCCGCATTCATCGCACCGTTGATATCCGCGATGCGAGTTGCAGCAGTCGCCTGCGGGTCGAGATCGATCAAGCTGCGGACACGGGTTGAGAGCGCATTGAAGGCATCTACGCCGTTGGAGTTAAAGCTCAACGGGTCATCGAGGCCGGTATCGGTTCCGAGGTTGTTCCGTTGCCCGACATACTGAATGCCCCCCAGCTTATCGATGAAAACATTGCCGCCGTTGGCGGGGCTGTAGCTGCCGCCGAAGAGGGCAACATCCTGAAACTTGCGATTACCGACATCCATCATTGCTTTAATCTGGGCGTCAATGACTGCCGCCTGGTTTCGGCGTGTATCAGCGTTGGAGCCGATGCCGACCTGACTGGATGCGATGCCGCGTGACTCGACCAACAGATCAGCCGCGTTTGAGAGGGCGTTGTCGGTGTTATCGAGCACGCCTGAAGCGTGCTGGAGGTTGCGATCGTGCTGTTCACGTTCCGCGAGGCGGCGTTGCAGCAGCAGGATTGACGCCGCCTTTGCAGGGGCATCGGATGGTTTGGAAACCGCCTTGCCTGTGCTGATTTCGTTCTGCGCCTTGATCAATTGCATCTGCGTGCGTCGCAAAGACGAGAGCAGAGAATTGGCGCTGAGCTGCGCGGTACTGCGGGTTGAGAGGATTCCAATGCGTGACATAAGGCTTCAGTCCGTCCAGATGCGGATTCAGAGCAGACCCAGCAACGTCTGATACATTTCGTCCACCACTGACAGAAACCGCGCGCTGCCTTGATAAGCCCGCTGAAACGCGAGCAGGTTGATTGCTTCTTCGTCGGTGTTGACGCCGCTGACTGATTGCTGCTGCGCTTCGAGGTTTTCGCGGACCACGGTATCCGCCTGGAATTTCTGATCCGCTTGCCCCAGCCGAACCGCATAGTCCTCGACATGGCGTGACCATTGATCGGAAATGCTCAGACCGCCGAGTGATGCGAGCGGCCGAGTCGCCAGCGAAGAAATCGCCAGGGCGTTGCGGTTGTCGCCGGATACGTGATTCTGACCGGCGGCGACGTAGGCGGGATCGCCGGATACCACGCTGTTTACCGCGAGATCAGAAGCATCCGTGCCCTGGAAGAAGGTGTTGATACCCAGGGCCGCCAGCGTACCACTGCTATCCTCGCTGAAGGAAAGCTCAAAGTCACCGCCGCCGGAATTCAACCGCAGCCTGCCGTCCGGCGTAATCGAGGCATTCACATTGGCGACCGTGTTGAGCTGTGCCGCGAGGCTGGTCAGCGTGGTATCCGTACCGATGCCGTCAAGATCGACGTTGATCGTGCTCGTGGTGCGCTGGCCGGTTGATTTCTGCGTGACGTGGATGAGGAAGGTGCCGTGGTTGGGAGAAAACGCCAGTCCAGCCGCATTGAGAGCCGCATTCGCATCTGAAACTTTATTCGTCGCTGTAACCGACGAATAGCCCTTCGTACCTTGTCCCTGAGAGTGGGCACGGTTGACCTCAAATGCAAGCTGATTGGCGAAGGTATCGAGGGTATCGACCGCAGCATTGACATCATCACGACGTGATTTAATCAACGCACCAAGGCGTCCTGACGTCGGCTGGAGAATGCTGCCGTCTGCCGACAGCACCACATCCATCTGAAGATCACCGTCAATCGTCTGGCGGCGAACCTCCAGCCCGCGGCTCTTGCCTTCGAGTACGACCGGCAGCGAGCCGACGAACACATCAACCGCGCCATTGCTCTGCTCAATGGTCGATACGTCAACGTACTGGGCAAGCTCCGCCAGAATCTGATCCCGTTGATCGCGCAGGCCGTGGGCACTGCCGGTGCCCTGCTCAGCACGGACGATCTGGGTGTTCAACTCCTCCACACGCGAGAGCAGATCGTTGGCTGCGGAGACATCTCCAGAGATGCTCTCGTCCACCTGCGCCCGCACAGCGGTGATTCCCGTCCGCAGGTTGCGGATGTAGGACGCAACGGTTTCGCCCTTCTGAACCACGACGCGGCGCACCGAGTTATCCAGCGGATTATTCGCCAACTCACTCCACGCATTGAAAAATTCACTGAGCTGCGAGGAGAGATCGTTGTCGGATAATTCATTCTGAAGCGACTCGATCTGACTGAGGATGTCGCGTGTGGCAGCGGAAGCCGACTGATCCGACACGCCGCTGCGGATGCGACCCTCGAGCGCGTCATCCACCTGACGGTTGATTTCCTGAATGTGAACGCCGCGACCAACGAAGATTCCTCGCTGAATTTCCTGGTCACGGTTGGCCGCCAGGACGATTGACTGCCGGTGGTAGCCCTTGGTAGCGACATTGGCAAGGTTGTTGCCGACGACTTCGAGCGCAGCCTGATTGGCCACGAGTGCCGAGCGTCCGATTTGTAATGCGCCGCTGAGGCTCATGACTTAGGCCGTGGTGTTAAAGGTGCTGATCGCCAGTGCCGCCTGTGGCGGCGTGCCGGCTCGGTTGTAGGTGCCGATACCCGTCACCGCGCTGCCGATGGATTGCACAAGTCCGTGCATATGGCGAACGAGCGATTCCGTGACTCGCCGCGCCAGACCGGCTTCTTCTCGAACTCGCTCCATCCGCTGCCGCACCTGTTCGCGGAGCACCATCAGCCGCCCGCGCGCCGGCTCCGGCATTCGCATCGCCAACTCAGGCAGCCGCAGAGGCGCCGCAGCACGCGGATCAATCTTCAAGGTCAGGTCACCCACCAGCGTTAATCGCTGTTTTTCCAGTTCGCTGATCGCCTGCACGTGACGATTTTCCTGCTGGAGCAGACTCGTCAGTTTTTTGTGGTCCGCATGCACCAGTGCGGCTTTCTTGTCCGTCAGCGTCACGAGCATCTGTTCATGCAGCGCAAGCTGCTGACGCAGGATCACTTCCAGCGCAGCGAGATCTTTTTCCAGCAAATGGTCCGGTGATTTATCCATTGATATTGATCCCCGCCTGCTGAGCTGGCTGCGGCTTGACGTGCTGCATCAGTTGTTTGTAAACCGTCCGCACGATTGGAAAGTTTGCTCCCGCGGTAATGCGGTCACCCAGAATCGTCTGAAGCTGCTGATTGAAAGTCTCCTCCGCCTGTCCGCCGTGAAACATGGGAGTTTTGAACGGGTCGTTGTTCATCTGTGCGAGCATTGGCTGCACGAGCGTGGTGGCCACGAGTTGCTGCGCCGCCTGACGCGCAGTTTCTTCAACCGATTGTTTCCTGCGATCCGTCGCGCCGTCCAGTGACGCCAGCATCGCGCTGAAAGCGGGAGCCGCGGTACGGGTGCTGCCCGGTTGAGGCAGAGGCATGGGCATCGGTTTGAGGGCTGCGGTCTGGTTGTCGATGTTCATGTTCATTCCTCCACCCACTGAGCATGCAGCTTGCCGCTCCGGTGGATTTCACGCAGGATGGCGATGCGATCCTTCGCATCGACCTTGAGTTGATTGAGCTGCATAAGCAGATCAGACAACTTGGCCCCGCCGACGTTTTCAGGATCAATAGCTACGAATCGCTTTTCCTCGATCCGTGGATTCCCCACCGTTGGCGTCGCCTCCGGGGTGATCGTGGTGATGGTCAAACCTTGATGCGAAATCACGACCGGTGAAATCTGCACATCGCCGCTGACAATCACGGTGCCGGTCTTGGCGTTGACCACGACACGCGCTCCGCCGCTGATCTGCGAAGGATGCACATAAGCCTGGAGAATCTGGCTGATGAAGGTCGCGGGGTCTTTCTGATCGTCCGCGGAAACCGTGACTTCAACATTTTTCTGATCCACAGCTTTGGCGACATTAGGCCCATCAGGTGACATGTAGCCGTTGATCAGACTCGCCAGGTTGTTAGCCATCGGCCAGGACGCGATCGAGTCGTCGAGCACCAGCGTGAGCTTGCCGTTATCGATGTATTGCGCACGGATATCGCGGATCAACTGCGCTCCGCCCTTGACGACGCCGACATTCGGATTGTCCGTATCGTCGATCGTCACAGCTCCCTCTGCGAAGGCAAAGGTGGGTGAGCCTGGCAGCGGACCCACCAGTGGAATCATGAACAGCCGCCCGCCTTCGAGACTCTTGGCCGGGCCTACGCAGGAGAGGTTTACATCCACATGATCGCCTTCACGCACACCGCCTGCGGGCAGAGTGGCGGAGAGCGCCACCAGTGCGACGTTTTTGGCGTCCTTAAGCTCGGCAGCGACGACGTTCGGGTCCATCAGTTGCTGAATCACTGCCGCCAGTGGCCGCATCGCCGGCAGGTATTTCCCGCCGTCACCCGTACCCCGCAAACCAAACACCAGCCCCATTCCCACGAGCTTGTTGGTCTCCGCTCCCTTGATACGAACCAGATCCTGCACCTGAACCGCCTGAGCTGTCGTCGCAGCCATCAGAAACACGACAAGCACAGCTGCCAGGCGGCTCATGCCTGCGGGTAAGCGAGCGGGAAACCTCACCGAGTTGCAGCTCTTGCTTTTCATCAACATCCGATCACTCTCCACTGAACCGTCCATGTCCCGGAAGTTTCCCTCTGCGACGACTCAGAAGTTGAAAATCCCATCGAGAACCTTGGTGATAAAGCCCTTCTTCGCTGTATTGCGCAGCTCACCCTTGTGAATCTTCTTGAGATTCAGGTCATAAATCTGTGTCGAAAGAATCGTGTTATCGATGGTGATATCTTCCTTGCGGCATGTTCCCGACAGAACCATCTCAAGTGTTTCCTTGTCGCTCTGGATGAACTTCCTGGCCTCGATCACGATCGTGCCGTTGGGCTTGACATCAATGATTCGAGCAGTGATGCGGCTGGTGAATGTGTCGGATCGCTTGGCACTGCCGTCACCCTTGAAGTTGCTCTTGAAATTCACGCCCAGGCTCGGATTGCCATTGCTGAAGCTCGACGGCTCAAGCTGGAACTGCAACAGCTTTGCCAGTTGCAGATTTGGAAACGCGCTGACTTCGCCGTCGTACTTCGACTCCTTCTTGGTGTCGAGCGTCGATTCGCTGTCACTCTCCGTGCTCTCACGGATGATGATGGTCACCAGGTCATACATGGCGAACTTGCGCGGCTCAGGCATCTTGACTGCCGCCAGCGAATTGCTGGAAAGAGCGGGTGAAAGGCGATCGACCGGGTTGTTGCCAACTCCCTTCGGAGCCGGTACTGCAACCTCTGTGACATAAAGCGACGAAGTCTGCCCGTAAAGGCGGCTGCCCCATGAGCTGACGACTACCGCTATGACCAGGATCGAAACCCATTTCATCAAACTCATGGTTGTTCTCCTTCTCGCCGACGCGCGGAATCCACGGATGATCTGGGTTGAGGATCCGGCTCGGCAGCCTCAGCAGTGACCAGACCTTCCTGAGAGCCGGTGACCTTGACGTAAAACGCGCCGCGTGATCGCTCGTTACGCGCCGAAATAATCTGGCCGTATGTCCCGTCCTCCCCCGCACGGGCGGTCGTCTTGACCACCAGGTTCCCCGCGACACTCCGCACGGTCATCAACTCTCCGCGCTTGACGAGCACCGGCGACTTGATGCCGTTGGCGAAGACCACCGATCCTTTGCGAATCTGTGAGGTGCATTCCTGGCCGATCACACGCGAGATATCCGTCATCGGCGACGAGCCGCGCGACTGGTCGAGGAACACTTCCTTGATCTCCACGTCGTCGCTGGTGAAAGTCTGTCCACGTGACACGGTTCCGGTGGCGACCACCGCCAGGTATCGCCGCGAAACGCTCGCAGTCACGCGCTGAGTATCCATGAGTCGTTCGTCATGCCAGCGTCTTACGATTACCGGCACGCGACCAAGCCCCGTGCTCGACTGCGGCTCGAACTCAAAGCGATCTCCGCCGAATGCCGGCTGCGCGATCAGACGTGCGTCCTCCGGGGTAAACGTGATTTGTAAATCATCCCTGTTCGATCCCGTAATCTGGATAATCAAATCAACGATCCGATCCTTCACCGTGACGGGGCCGTCGAGTGCCACTTCTTTTTTGGGGTTGGCGATCACCACAGCCGGCTCCGCGATCTCGATCGGCTTGGCCAGTGCCGCCGGGTTCGCCGCCTCACGTTGCACGCGGCAACGGGTGTACCCGCGCAGCGAAATCACGCCCCAGTTGATGTTTCGTGCCGTCAGAAGATCACGGATGCTTTCGAGCGAAAGGAAGATTTCCGTATCGTTGAGATTGGAAACCACGACATCCGCGAGTTTCAGAGCCTCCGGGCCTTCAAGCTGCGCGACATCCTTGAGCGTGATCTCCCCGCTGCCGACTCGTACCTCATTCGAGAGCTTGATCGAGTCCGCCCAGACCGGCGATCCCATCGCCAGTGCCAATATCATCGCCAGCGTGATCAGCACGATGATCAGCAGATCACGGAACATCTGGCGTCGAGATGGATTCATACGGCTGAACATTCGACTTAGACTCTCCTGAGGTTGCTGATGACCTGGAGCATTTCGTCCGCAGCCTGGATGGTCTGGCTGTTCATTTCGAACGCCCGCTGTGTCTTAATCAGCATGACCAGCTCTTTCACGGGATCGACATTGGACGATTCGAGGTGACCCTGAAGAATCGTGCCCAGTGCCCCTTCGCCGGGATTGCCCTCGATGGGTTGCCCGGATGCGGGGGTCTCGACATAGATATTTCCGCCGATTGATTCGAGGCCGTTGGGATTGACGAAGTTGGAAAGCTGGATCTGTCCTGCGACGGTTGCCGTCGTCGATCCGGGAGGAATGTAGCTGATCTGGCCGTCAGCGCTGATGCTGATGTCGGTCGCATCTTCGGGAAGGTTGATGGGCGGATCGAGTCGCGGGCCTTCGGTATTACCGAGCACGATGTCGCCTTCGCTGTTGCGGAAAAAGTTTCCCGCGCGTGTGTATCCGATGCCGTTACCCTTCTCCTGGAGAATGCTGACCCGAAAGAAGCCGTTACCCTGCACCATCAGATCGAGGTCTCGCTCGGTAGGGATCGGGTTGCCGGTGCTCAGGTCGTATTGCGTGTTGCTGATGCGGGTACCCAGCCCGACCTGGAGACCGGCCGGTCGCTCGTCGCCGTTGGCGTTCTGCACGCCCGGCTGGAGTTTCTGGTCGTAGAGCAGGTCTTCAAAGTTCGCGCGTGAAGCCTTGAAGCCGTTGGTATTCACGTTGGCGAGGTTGTTGGCGATGATGTCGATGCTCTGCGACAACGCCGACAAACCCGTAGCCGATGAATGAAGTGCGGAAACCGCCATAAATATCCTTGGTTAGGGATCGAGTCAGGCGACACGACCAAAAGTGTTGACCGCGCGGTCCATGAGTTGATCCTGGTAACGGATCAGATTCCCGTTGGCAGTGCCTTCCTTGGTGGCACTGATCATGTCCATCAGGGCACGAATCGGATCAACACCGCTGGACTCGACGTAGCCGGGCTTGATCGTCGGGTCGCTGGGCGCAATGCGTGGATCGCTCTTTTCCGTCCAGGCAAAGAGGCTGCTCCCCTGCTTCCGCAGGCTCGTCAGGTCATTGACTCCGGTGACCTGAATCTGGGCGATCGTCTCGCCGTCCTGAATCACTCGACCCGCGGGGTCAATCTTCACCGGCCCGATGAGGCCAAGCTGGATCGGCCGGTCGTGTGTATCCAGCAATCGATGATTACCCGCAGCGGTTACCAAGTAGCCGTCGGGATCGCGGCTGAGGCGACCATCCCGTGTGAGACGGATGCTCTGCTGCCCGCCCTCGTTGGTCCGCACAGCGAAAAAGGCGTTTTCACCCCGAAGGGCCACGTCGAGGTCGCCGCCGGGTTTGAGCGGCGCGGGGGTGAAGTCGATTCGCTGCGGCCCGGCGAGCACTCCGCCGCCCAACCTTTCCAGCAGACGTTGACGAAAGGCCGAGCCGGTTCCGGGATCCTCGACAGCCTCAGGACGGCGCTGGCGTATGGCGGGGACATCGGGCTTAAATCCGATGGTCTCCACGTTGGCCAGATTGTTGGCAAAGACGTCCTGGCGATACGAGTTCGTCAGGACGCCCGAAGCGGAGAGATACAACCCGTAGTTCATCGATCAGCCTCCTTGCCGACTGACGCCCCCGCGTGCCGTTCCACGCGTCCGGGATTCACCACAGGCCTCGGGCTAAGTCCTTCAGCCCGTCGCTGATGATCTGTTATCTCCGCATCCGATCGGGCATCCCTCATCGCCTTGACCGACTCGAACTGATGGGCCGCCTCCGCCAGCCGCGCCAAGCGCAGCAGCGTCTTTCCGATATTCGCGTCTCCGGAGGCCCGGAAGATGTCGAGCAGGCTTTGTTCCACGATCCGCCTTTCAGAGCACGACGTTTCATTGAGGCGAAGTAAGTCCATGGAGATCGACGCCTCGTGGTCCACTGAACGCAAGGTCAATGCCAATCGACCCTGCCTGCCGCCGGGATGGTGCCGGCAGCGTCAAATGCTCTCTTTTCATGGTGGAAATGCGTTTGCGGCTATCCGCTGTCCGCATTCCCTCAAACCACAAACCGACCGACGAAGACTGATCACGCGCAAGTTTCGCGGCCCAAGCGCATCCCTTGCGCTCCTTCAGGCCTGATGTGATTTGCTGGACAACAATGTCCTGGAAATGAAATTTTCAACGTTCAACAATCAGCAATCCTGTCTTTGGCGGTAACAACCGCCGGAGAACTCCGCTTCCACAAACTCAAGATATGCCAACAAACCTTACCTGGACTCTCGTCCGTACTTCGTGGATGCCGGAGCAATCCCGATTCGCCTGTGAGATGATTTTCAAGCGACCATAATTATAGGCTGACGAGAGGTAAAAGTCAAAAAATTATTTTACATAATTTTATCTGGCCTAGATGCACCGCGGCTAGCATAATGGGTATCCTGAGTCTGTCGCTTAATCTTTTCCGGAGTATTTCATGAGCACTGCCTCCACCACCACACATGAGCCTTTGTTAACCTCGACACAACTGAAGCAATATCGAGACGAGGGATATACAGTTGTGCGCGGGCTTATTCCCGTCGATGTGCTGCCCCCGATTCGTACGGAGTTGCTGAGGGTCGAAGCAGGCGACTCCATATGGCCGGATGAGCATCTTCATGTCTGTCACCCGGACTACGTGAAAAATCCCAAAGGCGGAAAGCTCGTCGCAGGTCTTCAACTTCCCGCCAAGCGGAGTGAGGCATTCCGCCGCGTCGTAGAGCATGCCAACATGATCGGAGCGATGAGTGAGATTCTCGGCGGGCCGGTCAAGCCTTTCACCGACCAGGCTGGGATCAAAAGCAGGCTCATCACCAGCGAGCAAGGCGGCCGGACTTTCTATCATCAGGATTCGTACTACTGGCACATCGACCCGCAACTGGGGTGCAACTGCTGGCTGCCGCTGGACGAGGTAGGCAAAGACGCGATCGCACTGGCGGTCATCCCGCGCAGTCAGCGAGACTGGAAACTCCAGGAACACGAGAATTATTTCGACGATCCGCCCTACATGGGTGGGCGGGCAACGGAGCCGTTTAAGCGGCACCGAATCCCCAACTCATCTGTGGATTTTTCCAAGGAAGTGCTCGTGTCGATGTCGCCGGGTGACGCACTGTTCTTCACCAATTACACCTGGCATCGCTCCGAGCCGAACTACACCGGGAAAACGCTTTCGTTTTACGCGATTGCGTATCAGCGGAAATAATCTTAAATCTCAGCGATATTCACATTCCGCCATTGACGCTTTGACCGCACACCAGCATCGGTTGTTTCCAGTATTCCTGAAGACTCGGCTGGCATTCATCGCGCACCGACGCATCACGATAAGTCGAGATCAGCGACCAGCGGTCGGTTCTGGCGGTATTGGGATAAGAACTATGAACCGCACAATCATGGAAAAACACCGCCCCGCCACGCTTGATCGCCAGCGTGGAAACCGGTAAACCCGCGATCTCCTTATCATCAATCCGATTGACAAACGCATTGCCCTCGTGACTGGTCTTGGGAAATACCTTGACGTGTGTGCCGGGGATCATCTTCAGGCAGCCGTTTTCCGGCGTCGCGTCGTCCATCGCGATCCAGACGGAAATCTTGCTGGCCCCTTCCCAGTAAAACCAATCCTGATGCCAGGGTGAGGCAAAGCTTGTTGTATCGTTTTTGAACACCGCCTTAGCACTGAGAAACTCCACATTCGGTCCGATGATCTGCTGCAGGATCGGCGTGACACGGTCATCCTTCATCGCCGCCCGCAACGTCGGATGGATGTTCGGAGCATTCCACACCCGCACGCCGCTGGAGGTCAGATCCCACGCATCGCCTACCTGCTTCTTTTCCTCATCGAGCACACTCTGGATCAGCCGCTTCCATTCAAGCACATGCTCGGCTGAGTAGAGGTGAGGTACCGCGATGAATCCATCACGACGATAGGCGGCGACTTCCACAGGCGAAAGCAAACGCGATGAAGTGGCAGCGACAGTCATGGCAAATCTCCAGTAATCAGTGGATTTTACCCAATTCGACAAACCCTGATCCACAAGCGATTCGTGCGAGGCAAGCCTTCCCTGCTTGCTCTGTGCTTTACTCTCCCGGTATGTAGGAGATCACGCCGGACCACGGGCTGCTCGCCGTTGCGTAGAGCTTTTTATCAATACGACCTGACAGATACGCCAGGCGACCTGCTTCGGTGCCCATGCGCATCGCGTGAGCCATGCGAACGGGATCTTTGGCGTGGGCGATGCCGGTGTTGAGCAGCACACCGTCGGCTCCAAGCTCCATGGCAATCGCCACGTCGCTGGCGGTGCCGACGCCTGCATCGACAATCACCGGGTAATTCGCATCGCCTCGTCCGCCGGACAGTTCCTTGCCCTTGAGCAATTCAAGGATGAGACGGATGTTGTTCGGATTGAGCACCCCCTGCCCTGAACCGATCGGCGAACCGGCGGGCATCACGCTGGCTGCCCCCGCATCACGAATGCGCTGCGCCATGATCGGATCATCACTCGTGTAGCACAGGACCTGAAATCCATCGGCGACCAGTTCGCGGCAGGCTTCGAGCGTGCCGACAGGATCAGGCAGCAGCGTTTTCTTGTCGCCGAGGACTTCGAGTTTCACCCAATCCTTGCCTGCATTGCCGAGTTGATCAAGCAGTTCACGCCCCAGACGGGCGACACGTACCGCATCTTCCGCGGTAAAGCAGCCGGCTGTGTTCGGCAGGATCGTGTATCGCTTGAGGTCGATGAACGAAAGCAGGCTTTCACCTTTTTCGTTGTACAGCCGTTCACGGCGAACAGCTACGGTGATGACCTCGGCACCGCTGGCGTCGAGTGCCTGCTGCATGGTCGAGTAGTCACGGTACTTGCCCGTGCCGACGATGAGCCGTGAACGGAAAGTCCGGCCGGCCAGAACCAGCGGTGCGTCAAGAGAAGCCGATGCCTGTGATGTTTGGATGGAAGCGGTCATAGATCACTCATTATGGCGTAAATACACGAATAAGTCGGGCTGCATGCAGCGTCCGCATCGATGGTGATGCGATGTCGCATGCCCAACCACGCTCAGGAGCCTCTAACCGCCGCCAACAAGCGTTACCAGTTCCACCACATCGCCTGTCGCGAGACGTGTCGTCTCATGCAGCCGGCGGGGAACGAGTTTTTTGTTCACTTCCACCGCGACCGCGCGATCGCCGAGCTTGAGTTGATCAATCAACTCGCGCACGGTCTGTCCCTCGCGGGCATCGGTGGTTTCACCGTTGACGGTCAGTCGCATGGGGGAATTATAGGAGCACTGCCCGCTCCGAGAGTGTCCGCAGGTCTGATTGTGTATCCGTTCGCTCGATGCGAGGAAATGAAGGGGCACCGATTCGGACAGGCGGTAAAGGCTTAATCCGTATTTCTAAATGCGCTGAATGGGTCGATCAACCGCGCAGCCGTCACGCCATGCGGAATCAGCACAACGCCAATGGTCTGATCGTCGTCCACCTGATCGAACTGCGCGATGACGATCAGCTCCCAGCGCGGCAGGCGGCGATTGATCGAAATATCCAGGCTCCGTGCCTGATGGGTGGCGACATCAACCGTCTGGCGCAAGCTCACCGTGTACTTGCGCGTCAACTGGTAGGTAAAGCCGAAACTCAGCAACCTGCTGTCGAGAACTTCCGTATCGGTGTAATCGATAAAGGTCGCGAGGTACGGCGTGTGCTGCATATTCACCCCCAGACGCCACTGGGCGGTTTTGCCGTCTTCGAGGTCTTGAATGATCTCGCCCACCACGGCGAGCGTGTCGCTGACCTGCCACATCGCGTCGGCGTGGAAGTGATCCCCGCCGAGACTGTATTCGGGTCGGTAATCAATGAAGCGACCGATCGGGCTGGACGTATCGCCGTCATCACCACGGAAGAAAAAGTCGGTGTTGACTACGAGCCAGTCCACGCTGCGCCAACGACCGGGGCCGCCCCGCTGCGTCTGCAGGGTATTGGTCGCACCGACGCTGACGCCGGCTCCATCCGTGATGCCCTCGATGTCGGGATCATAAATGGGCAGATCACCCATCTCGATCGTACTGCCGGAGTAAAACAGATTCGCGTGCGGCTCGATGATGTGCCTCAAACGATGAAGATCGAAGATTGCGACATCGACATCATCGTAAGTCCTGCTCAACTCGGTCGAGAGTTTTACGCCGACACTTCCCCAGCCGCGAATACGATCATCTTCACCCGACATCTTCTCAAAATCGTCGTCGTAACCGGTGAACCGGCCAGCGATGTAAGGCGTCACGTCGAAGATGCCCATCGTCAGCGGCATGTCGATCTCATGCCGTGAATCGAGTCGCAGTCGGTAATCGCTGGGTGTTCCCGGGGTCAGCATCGCCGAGAACTCCGACGTATCCGGGATGCCAAAGAGCGCAAGACTTTGAGCAGGCGTAAATCCGCGCTCCGCGGGCGTATCCTCGCCTGCACGGATGCGTACTCGGCTGGCGCGTGTTTCCGTGTAATAGGTCAGTCGGTCGTCCCACAGGCTCGTCGCCACCCGGTAGTAGCCAAGCTCCGGAGCCTTATCCACCGAGTAACCGGGGGACTGAAGCTGCGTCGTCTGAGTCTGAAAATCCTGAAGGTCGTACTTGGCCAGGAAGGTGAACGCCCAGTCGTTTTCCTGCTTTTTGATATAGACCGAAGTTTCGTAAGGCTTGGCTTCGTCCGCTTCGCCGCGGAAAAATTCTTCCAGGAAAGTCGGGTCGGAGACGTAAGCCGCCTCAAGCGAAAGTTCCCAGGTCTCCGCGAGCATCTGACGGTGCTGCCAGTGGGCAAAGCCGCGTGTCTCATGATCGAAGGAAACGTCCTTGCGATTTCCGATTTTATCCTCGCTGTCATCGAGACCCACGAGATAGCCATTAAACTCGCCGAACATCTCCGGGCGGTCGTATTCCAGATGCGCTCCCAGTGCAGGGCCGTGCTCGCCGAGGTAGTCGATGTTGGCGGTCAGATCAACACCCGGCGGACGTTCGCGGCCCATCAGGCCAAAGACATCCCACGTCGTCTTGATAATGGGGCCGTTGCTGTTGCTGTATGTACCTTCGGCCTTGCGCAGCGGAATGTCATTGGCGTTGCCGGACATTTTCGGCAGCCAGAAGATGGGCTGCTTTCCGACTCGCGTGGTTACATCCTTGGCTGTGAACTTCGTCTCGACCGTGCCGTCGCCGTTAGGCTCTTGCTTCACGACGATCTGCTTGGCGGCGATTGAAAAGTGAGGCACGGCAAACTCGCTGGTCGTGACCGCCGCCTGCTGCGCCGTCCAGAGATTGGCCGCCTCCTGCCGCATCTTTTCCGCGCGGACGTAAATCGGAATGTTGCGCCGCGGATCCCACGTAAAGAGCACCGCGTCAAGAATGACCGCCTTGTTGCGGCTCAAGTCGTAGTAAACGCGCGGAGCACGAACCGTGTAAAGGTCGTAAGTCGCGATCACGTTGTCTTCGAGATAGATGCCGTGAACATCGCCTGCGTTGAGCTTGCCGCCGGCGTTCATCGCCAGCTTGTCCTTCGAGAGGAAAATGACCGCCCGTTCTGCGGTAAGCGATGCGCCGGGTTTGCCCTGATAATTCTGATAAAGCACGCGCACGTGTCCCAGCAGCACGATGGTGCTTTCGCCATTCTTCCCCGGCTCGACGACCATCTGGTCGAAGTTGAAGCTCACCATGCCCTCCGCAGGCAGGATGGCTGATGATTCCTTTGTCGGCAACGACACAGGAATGCCGCCTGCCGCCGCGGTCTGCCCCCCGCCAGCTTGGGCCGCCGATGGTCCGGTGCCGCTAGCTGTCGGCTGAGTCGTCGCGCCGGCCGTTGGCGTCTGTCCTGAGCCGGCCTGCGCTATTGCGGTTGACTCACCGCCTTTACGGTGTTTCGCCTTCGCTGCCAGCGCCTCCTCGGATCGAGCGCGGATGTCCTCTGCGATCTGCGCCCGTCGCTCATCTCGAATCGCAATCATCTCCGGAGTCATCACCGGCCCATGATCGGGCACATCACGGACAGGCTGGGAAATCGCAGCGAGGTAGTCATCAATGCGTCGCTGTGCGTCAACGACAAAAGGATCGGATGCAGCTGACTTCTGCTCGAGCAGATTGGTGATCAGATCGATCTTGCCGATCGTCGAGGCGGTGACCAGCAGACGCGGGGCCTCGGCCTGTACGGGGCCGCGACCGCGCAGAGGTTTGACGTTATCCAGATAAAGCGAGAGGTGGCGAATCTTTCGCCCCGGAGCCACCTCGGTGTCAATGCGAACAACCGCGCGATCAGCACGGAAGCCGTAAGTCCCCATGGTGAATCTGATGTCACCCTCGACGAGTACCAGTCGGGAATTGCCGACGCTCCAGGAGACGGCTTTATTGCCTTTGATCTCAGCGTCGTTGTCGAGAACAGGATCAGCCAACGGCAGCGCGTGCCGGGCGACGGGTTCGGTTGACGTGCCGCTGCTTTGTGCGAAGGAAAAACTCGGAGCGATCAGACTCGCTGCACCGATCACGCAGGCCGAGGCCAGCAGGAGTGCCGTGGTTGGTCTTCCGGCGTGCCGCGTACTGCGATCGGCGATCACCCAGGGCGCGCCGCCCGGTCTTTGCTGCGTTCCATTCGTCAAGCGATGGTCCGGTCCGAGGTTAGGCCGCGATTATAGAGGACACACACAGCGCAGCAAACCAGACGACATCAACCACTCAAGCGGTTCAAAAGCGGGAGATGATAGCTGCGCTGACAGGCAGGCAACCATGCTCACTGACCTTCGATTGCCAGGCGTTGTGTGGGGATGATCTGCGGCGGATTCGTCGCGACAGGCGGCGGTGCTGCGCCGGCACCGGGATGTTTGAGCACAACGATCTGCCAGAGGTCCACCAGCCGCATCTTGAAACGGTACTCGACGTGCAGGTCGTTGCCGCGCAGGACTTCCTCAAGTGAAAGGTCGCTGCGCCACCCTACGTGGACAAACATCGGATTGAATACATGCTCGAACCACGCGAAGAAATGATTGGTGGATTGGAAGTGGTTGAGCAGGACGATACGGCCGTTTGGCTTCACCAGCTTTTCCGCCCAACTGATCAATTTATTCGGATCGCTGACCACACTGATGGTGTGACTGATCATGATGTGGTCGAAACTGCGCTCGGCAAAGGGCGGGAGCATCGCATCGCAGCGCACCAGACGGCAGTGGTCGAGTCCCAGCTCGGCACATTTATTCGCGGCCTTGGCGAGCATTCCCGCGGAGAGATCCATACCCACGACGGTTACGTTCCGAGGGTAGTGATCGAGGGTCATGCCGGTACCGACGCCGATATCGAGTACGCGGTCGCCCGGACGCAGGTGAAGCTGCTGCAAAGCTCTGATCTGCCTTCGGTGGACGAGTGCACCGAAGGTGTGGTTATAAAATTTGGACCAGACGTCGTAGGTCTTTTTCGTTTTTGCCTCGACCATTTTCATGGTTGTTTCACCGAAGATGGTGTAGAGAGCAGCTCACGGGTACGGGATAATACATCATCCACGCGGGGATCCGTCACGAATTCAGAGGCAAGATTGCCTGCCTGATCATAAATGAGGATAGCGGGCACGACCAAATCGTTCCACTGGCGCGCGATTCCGGCAATGGCCCGGAATCGGGCGTCGGTGTCAGGAATGAGCATAAAAGCATCTTTCCGGGCATGGTGGTCCTGGAGAAACTTCAATGCTGCTCCCTCGGTATCGGGATCGTCGAGCGTGACGGAGACTAACCGAACATCTTTTCCCAAAGCTCCCAGCCGGTCATGCAGCGGGCCGAACATTTCCACACAAGGGACGCACCAGGTGGCCCAGAAATCAAGCACCAGAACTTGTTTCTCAGCCTTGGCCTCGGCGATAAGCCGACGCAGACCGTCGAGGTCGATCCGGTCCAGCTTTTCACCGTTTGGCTGGGTGGTGACGGCTGCGGTTGGCGCCTTCGCTGGTGGTGCGGCCTGCTCACCGCATCCCGCCAGAGCGGTGACTAGAATCGTCAGTAACGCGAATCGTCCTGTTATCTTTGAGTTTCTCACAGCCACTCTCGTAGATGCCCCGTCGCTTCGCTGCGATGTTAACGGCCCCGGAGTCCTGCTTCCATGATGCGATACCTGAAAAATCCGCTTTTTCCGCTGATCTTGCTCCTGCCGGCGGTGGGACTGGCCGCACCTGTCACGGAATCCGCCAAACCTCTCTCTATCGACCCCATGCAGCTTCGTCGTACAGCCGTGGTCGATGTCTTTCAGAATTGCAAGGACGCGGTGGTCAATATCTCCTCCACCCAGGTCATCAAAGTGCAGACCTCCGGCATCGATTCGCTGCTGGATGACTTTTTCGATTTGCCCGGCGAGCGGCCACCCGCCGGTGTCCGCGAGGTCAAGCGGACCAGCGTCGGCAGCGGATTCGTGCTCCACCCCGCCGGATACGTAGTGACCAACGCCCACGTCGTGGCGCGTACCGCTGAGCGGAAGGTTATTTTTTCCGATGGGAAGGAGTTCGATGCCCAGCTTGTCGCCATCGACACCCAACGCGATCTGGCAGTCCTGAAAATCTCCGCAGGTAACGCGCTGCACACGCTCAAAATGGGTCGCAGCTCCGATCTGATGGTCGGCGAAACCGTCATCGCCATCGGTAATCCGCTGGGCTATCAGAACACCGTCACCGCAGGCGTCATCAGTGCGCTGGACCGCAGCATCCGGGTCAGCGACACCATCAGCTTTGACGGTCTCATCCAGACCGACGCGAGCATCAATCCCGGGAACTCCGGCGGGCCTCTGCTCAACGTCCTGGGTGAGCTTATCGGCGTCAATACCGCCATCCGAGGTGATGCCCAGAACATCGGATTTGCCATTCCCGTCGATCATCTGCGCGATCTGCTGCCCGATCTGCTCGATGTCGAACGGCGATATCGCATCACCACTGGAATGATCTTGAATCACGATGGCCCTGCCAGGGTCGTCTCAATTCAACAGGGTTCCCCTGCCGAAAACGCGGGACTCGAACTCAACGATATCGTTGTGAAAGTCAACAGCGACGAAGTCACCAGTGACCTCGATTTTCAGATCGCGTTGATCGAACACAAGGCTGGGGACAAGATCGCGGTAACTCTCGAACGCGGAGGAAAGCTGGTGACCACGACGCTGGTCCTCGGTGCCCGCGCCAGGCCGGACGGTCAGCGGCTGCTACATGAGATATTCGGCATCTCCGCTGAGAACGTCAACGAAAAAACCGCGAGGGCACTGGGACTCCGGAATGTCGAAGGCATCATCATCACGTTCATCGAGGAACGCAGCGCAGGCGATGTCATCGGTCTGAAGCGCGGCGACATCATCGACCAGTTAGGCGGTTACCGGATCGCTACGCTCGACGACGCCGGCCAAGTGCTGGAAAAGGCCAAGCTCGCGACACCGATGTCGATCAGCGTGCTCCGTGCCAAAGGGAGAACCATTTTCCGGTTGCAGGGGACCATCCCCGCCACCGAGCCGAAGTAACTCCGACGGTTTCTTCCGACTAAATTTCACAGCGGGTCGGTTTGGTCAGGGGTAATCCGACTCGTCCGGCAGCGGTAGGGAATCACCTGATGTGCCGCCTGCCGCTATACTCCGCCTTATGTTCAAGTTCTTCCGCAAATATCAAACATGGCTCCTGGCGGTCGGCGGCTCGCTGCTGATGGTTGTTTTCCTCATGGAAGGCGTGCTTGGCAGGGTTGGTAACCGCGACCCTTCCGCTGAAATCGTCGGCAGGATCAACGGCGACAAGCTCCGCGTTGCGGAGCTTCGTGACGCCCAGGGGCAGATCGATCTGATCAACCGTCTCGCACCGGTCCTCGGCCAGATGTCCGCCCAGCACGATCTCCAATGGGCCTTGATGCTCCGCGAAGCGAACCAAATGGGGCTTTCCGCCAGCGAACATGAAATCTCACAGGTCATGGGCGCGCTGGGGCTGGACAATGAATCGCTCAAAAAAGTCGCGCGTGAGCTGAAGGTGTCACCCGCTGCTATTCAGCGCACGCTCGGTAACTGGATCATCATCCAGAACTATCACGAGCTGGTGCTCGGCCTGGCACACGTCTCGCTGCCGGAGAAATTCGCCCGCATCCAGCAGGCGCAACAACTGCTCAGTTTTGCGCGGCAGCTCCAGTCGATGCCGGAACAGTCGGCCCGGATCACCCACGCGGCGATGCTGGCGTTCGGCGCAACCAGCGGAGACCCCCGTCTAAGCTCAACCCTGCTGACGAACTTCGTCCAGAGCCAGAGCGCGGAAGTCAAGATCACCGGGGTCCGTATTTCTGCTGATCGTTACATGGCTGATGTCAAAGTTGATGACAAGGATGTGACCGAGCTTTTTGAACGATACAAGGACAACCTGCCGGGCGAGGGTGAGCGTTATGGGTTTGGCTATCGCCGTCCGGACCGTGTGAAGATTGAATACCTGTCGTTGCCGTTCCGTAAGCTGCTCGACAAGGTCGACGTCGGCGAAGACGAAGTGCTCAGCTACTACGACGCCAACCGCAAGGACTACCACGGCCAGAGCGAGACTCAGCCGGCACCGCCGGACCCGACCCCTGAAGTCCGACGGTCGATCGTGAATGAACTCAAGCATCGCAAAGCCCGTGATCTGGGCGGCCGGGTGATCACCGAGGCACAGACCCAGCTCAATCGTGCTGCGAACAGCTACACAATCGGCGTGCAGGGTTATTACGAGCTTCCCAAGGATTTCAAACCCACGCCGATAACCGAAGTCGCTAGCCTGATCGAGAAAAAGTTTGGTGTGCAGCCCGATGTCGTCCAGAACGATAAAGCCTTCATCGATGCAGGCGGGCTTCGCACGCTCCGTGATATCTCGCAGAGTCTTCTCATCCTGCCCGGCAACGTCGGCGCCCCCTTTGCCGATTACGTGCTGAGTGCCAGGGAGTTGTCGCCCAAAGCCAACAATCCTCTCATCGGCCGGAGACTGCAGGTCGGTATCGCCAGCCAGCCGCTGACCACTCAGAGTCTGGATGAGCCGTCGCAATTCATGTTTCGCCTGATTGCAGCCGAGCCGTCACATACGCCTGCGTCGCTGGCGGAGGTGCGTGAGGAAGTTGAGCGTGATGCAAAACAGCTCAAGGCTTTCGAGAAACTGGTCAACTCCGGCCAGGACTGGGTTGACCGTTTCATCAAGGAAGGCCCCGAAATACTGGCGAAAGAAGTGCAGTCTCTGGTGATCGCGCCGCCGCCGTTCCCGCGACGTGAGTTCGACATGCAGAGTCTCGACGTGCCGAACGTCGAGGGCGTCGGTCGAAGCGAAGCGTTCGTCAATCGCATCTTTGACCTGGCGTCCTCGCTCAACGATGCGGGCGGCGTGGACAAGGCGACCCTCGCCAGCCGCGTCACGTCGATCCCCGTGGACCGACAACTAAGCCTTTACGTGGTCCGTCTGGACAGCTTCACACCCATCACGCGCACACAATACGAACAAAATGCGACGCGCGGAATCGCAGCGATTCATCAATGGGTGATGAGTGAGGCGAAGGATGACCCCTTCAGCGTCGAAAGTATTTCCAAACGGATCGGTTACGTGGCGGAGCACCCGGAAACCGCCAAGACCCAGCCGACTGAAGGCGCTGCGGAGTAAGGACGATCTCGCTGACAGGTGGTGGTGACGACTTTCCACCGCCTGACGCGGTAAACAGGCAGCGTCTGCATTGTCCCGATGTCGTTACGACACGGTTGAACCCGGCGGAACCTCCTTCGACGGCGTCAGCACGACCACATCACGAATTTCGTCGCCGTCCCTGGCACTGGCCGCCAGGAGCATGCCGTTGGAGACTTCACCGCGCATCGCACGAGGGGCGAGATTGGCGACCACGATGATCTGTTTTCCCACGAGCACGGATGGATCGGCGTAAAACTGTCGGATACCTGCGCAGATTTGCCGCGTTTCATGGCCAAGGTTGACCTGAAGTTTGAGCAGGCGGTCGGCGTTGGGGTGCGGTTCGGCAGCAACCACCGTCGCCACCCGCAGGTCGATCTTCGCAAAGTCCTCGATGGTGATCGTGGGTTTAATATCCATCATGATGATGCCTCGTCGGGTTGGAGGAACTCCGCAAGGATAACTCATCATTCGCTTTGACGCATGATGCGGATGCGATGGATCACATTTCGCGCAGCCCCGTCTAGAATGGTTACGGAAACGGATGGCTGTCTCGGCTGTGGTACACACCGGCGGGCAGTCATCGGAGATTGCCTGTCCGCCCAGAGGATTCCTTGTCGCGACTGAGGCACATCACCGGGAAGTTTGGACGCCGCCGACGTCTCCGTCGCGGCGTGCTGCTGTCCATTCTTCTGCTGCTGGTCTGCTTTCTGGGATTGATTTTCTACGTCAGCAGGCCCAAGCGGCTCGCGGGACTGGCGAGCATGTTGCTGACGGAGATGACCGGTGCCAACGTGACGATCCAATCCGCGCGGATCGGCATCGACGGAAGCATCCGACTGCGTGATGTCGAGCTGCGGGTGCCGGGTGACAACGTGGACGCCGACCGACTCTTCACTGCGGGCCGTGTCCACATACGTCAGGACGTACTAAGCCTGCTCGGCGGTCGCTTCAAACCCACGAGCATGGTGCTCTATCAGCCAACGCTCTACGTCACGGAAGACCCCGTGGCGGGCACGTTCAATTACCAACGTCTGCGGAAAATCGAAAAGCCTCCTTCGGAAAAAAAGATCAAGGAGCTACCCGACGTGGTGGTACGCGAAGGTGTGCTGGCCTTCGGTGAGGTCGAGGCCGGCCACTATCTCGAGCTGGGTCGCATCCAGGCCAGCGGAAATCTCGTCGGGCAGACCGGCAGCACGAACATCTACTCCTTCGTGCTGCGACAGGAACAGACGACCGACCAACTCGCAGCCGGCAACGGCACGCAGGCGCAGCCGGTGCTCAGCGGCAAACTCGATCTGGAAAAGCGCACCGTGTCGGGTGAGCTGCGTGGTTTTGCCTTCGAGGGGTCACAGCGCAACGTCCTGCCGCGGCGTTTCCGTGAATGGTGGGACCGACTCGAACCGACCGGCGACTGGCCGACCGTGAGCTTTGGTTTTGATCCCGATCCGACCATCGGTCTGCACGCCATCCTCGAAGTCAAGAATGCGTCCATCCAGATTCCCAAGGAATACCTTGACGCCCGCATGACGGAGGTTTCGGGAAAGTTCACCATCGCCAAAAACACGATCAACGTATCCCAGCTCAGAGGAAACATTGCCGGCCTCAACTACATCGTCAATGGAAAGATCGAAGGCTTCGATAAATCTTCACCCTTCAATCTCAATGTCAAAGTGGATGCCTTCGACGTGCCTGCTGATCCCGACTTCTGGCGCAAACGCTCCGCGAAAATCGCCAAGATTTTCGACCGCTTCCCCGGCACGGGAAAAATCAGCGGCTACCTCAACCTCGAACGAGACACCGCTGACGGAGAATTGAAAAAGGACGGCTTGATCCAGATCCGCAATGCGAAGGGTTATTACTCCAAGTTCCGCTACATGCTCCAGAATGTCTCGGGTGACATCCGTCTGCATAACGACCGCATCGAAGTGGTGAACGTCTCTGGCGTGGGGCTGCACGGCGGACAGATCATGATTACCGGCCAGATCGCGCCGGTGGCGGAGAACGCCGCGGTTGACCTGACCGTAACCGCCGTCGGCCTGCCTGTGGATGACCTGCTCCGCGAGGCCCTCAATGACAAGCAGCGGACAGCTCTGGATATGTTCCTCGACGCGCAGCATTACCAGCGGCTGCGCACGATCGGCATTTTGCAGAGCACAAAGGATAAAGAGTCACGACGGGACGAACTCGACTCCCTCCGCGCGCAAAAACGCGACCTCGAAGGCAAAGTCGGCACGAGCGATCAGGTCTCCCTGGTCACCAAAAAGATCGAAGAACTCAAGACGGTGCTTGAGCAGCCGGTCTTCGACCTTGCGGGGAAAATCAACCTCACGGTGCAGATCACCCGTCCGCTGGGACGCGGAAAAAAATTCCGCAGCAAGATCATCGCGGAGACCGACGAGTTCAACATTCTTTTCAAGTACTGGCCTTATCCCTTGCGGCTCGTCGGCGGAAAGCTGACGATCAACATGCCCGAAGTCATCGCGGAAAAGATCGAGGCTCAGGGCCTGACCGGTGGGAAAGGCCAACTCGACGGTACGGTCCAATTTGAAGGCGGCGTCAATCCAAAACTCACCGTCAGCGGTTCCGCCCTGCCGGTGGATGAAGTGCTGCTCGCGTCCATCCCGCAGCCGCAGGATCGCTGGGTTCGTGATTTTCACCTCAATGGCGCGATAGACGCCAATGGGTCGGTCTTCAAGGAAGCAGACGGCCAGATTGATTTCAACATGGGGTTACAGATCACCGACGGAACCGCCCGCCCATTCAACGGCCGGTACCAGATCGATGATCTCAAAGCCCGGATCGCGCTGGAACGACGCAAGGCCACCATCGAATCACTCACGGGTAAGCACAACCAATCCAATCTTTCGCTGGCGGGGGTTGCGGAGTGGCTGGAGGGAGCTGCGAATGTTGCCGTTAACGTGAAACTCGACGATGTCCGGCTCTCGGACCCGGTGCTTGATCTGATTCCACCCGAAGAAGCGGCCTCCAGGCGACTCCGCGCGCTCTTCGACACTTACAAACCCGACGGCACGCTTGATGCCGAACTGGATTACAAAACCAACGGCCGCAAGGAGTCGGAATTTTCACTGACGATGAAGCCCGAATCTCTCGCCTTCGACCTGCGCGGCCAGCGGGTGCAGCTCACCGACATCACCGGCGAAGCGACGGCGTATCGCAACGGCGTGCGGTTGAAGGACTGGAGCGCAACTTTCGACAAGGGACGTTTCAAAGCATCAGGGGAAATGAACTTTGGAGAAAAGCCCGAAGTCGATCTGAGCTTCGACGCGACGAACAAGAGCTTCGGTCCGGCGATCCGATCCGTCATCCCGCCCAGCGTCACTAAAGTGATCGATGCCCTGAAACTCAACGGCGGATACGAGATCAAGGACGCTCACCTGATCTACCGCCCCGCCGCCACGGATAAGGACCTAGTCGATTTCAAAGGAAAACTGAAACTCATCGACGCAACAGCCACCGTTGGCGTGGCGATCACCGACCTCCAGGGTGAGCTTGATATCGCTGCAACGCTCGCGCCCAACGCCCAGTGGCCGCGACTGGACTTAACGCTCGATGCGCCGCAACTCAAAGCGGTCGATCGACAGATTGCGCCGTTGACGCTGCATCTGGTATCCACCCGGGATCCGGCGGTGATCGAAATCAAGGAACTCAAGGGCGAACTCTACGGCGGCGCGATCTGGGGCACAGGCTCCGTCGATATGAGCCGTGGCGGTCATTACAGCCTGAGCATGAGCATGCACGATGCACTGCTCGACGGCGTGGTGCATCCGCAGAATCATCCGCTGGATAAGCCGGATACGACGACCCAACCCGATGGAGAACGGGTGCCGACCGGCAAAATCGCCGCAAGTCTGACGATCGAAGGCACGCCGGGGAACCCCACAGACCGGCGCGGTCGAGGAAATATCGACATCCGTGATGCGAAACTCTACGAGCTGCCTATGGCACTGGGAATGCTGCAATTACTTAATTTCAGCCTGCCCACCTCCAGATCGTTCGACCGCGCATCGGTGAGTTATCTGATCTACGGCGATACGGTTCGGTTCGACGCCATCGCCATCGAAGCCCCGTCGATCCGTATCGTCGGCACCGGTGAAATGGAATACGAAAGCCTCAAGCTCAATCTGAATCTTGCCAGCCGAAATCCCAGAGCACTCAACGATCCGCTGACTTCCATCATGTCGGGAATCAAGGATGAACTCGTCAGCATCCACGTCGGCGGCACACTGACCAAACCTAAAACACAGGTCCAGAGCTTCACGAAGGTCAAAGGAACATGGAAGGAAATTTTCGGCGGTAAGTCGTCATCGAAATCTTTCGACTCCTCGATGACAACGACTTCCGCGGAAAGGTAGCTCCGCACCAACGAGGCGATGCCCGTCTTGTTCTCTGACTACTCAGCGGCCCGCGTCAAGCGGTTGGGACGGCCTCATCACGTCGGTCCAGTAGGTCAGGGCTACGGCATCAATGATGGCTTCAGGCAGAAGCCCGCGATGCGGCACTACACTCGACGATGGCTGTACCGGCACGGTCGCCAGAATAGGCACGCGACTCATCTTCTGCAGCCAGGGACGATTGGTGGACATCGCCAGATCGCGCGTCGGCGTGCCTGCGGATGAGTCGGCATCAAAGCCGTTGATCACGATCCCTGCTATTTCGCAGCCTGACTGACGCAGGGCATCGAGTGTCAGGGCGGTGTGATTGAGCGTGCCGAGAGTAGCACGGGTCACGACGACGACAGGGAAACCCACTGCGCGGATCAGGTCGAGCACAGTGTGATGCGGGTTTGTGCCGTCAATGGGGACCTTCACACCGCCAACGCCTTCGATGAGAAGGACATCGTTTGCATCATCGAGGACAGCCAGACAACGGGCGATGTTGTCGAAATCGACCGGTTCACCGGTAACTTCCGCTGCGACAGCGGGCGCGACGGCGGGCAGATAACGCACGGGATTAATCACATCGAGCGGCGCAGCGGTCTGCGCAAAGTGCGCCAGAGCTTCGGCGTCCTCGCTGACAAGACCTTCCCGGTCGCGGCGGCATCCGGTCGCCAGCGGCTTGCATACGCCGACACGGACCGCTGCTTGTCGTCTCAGGGCTGCGGCGATGGCGCAGGTGATGACCGTCTTTCCGACGCCGGTATCGGTCGCGGTGATGAAAAGGCCGGGCTTGGTGAGACGGAGCGGGCGGGAAAACATCGAGCGCATGATAGCGGCAAAGCGGAGGTCGCCGGCGTTACTTGAGTACGGTTCCCTTGAGCATGATCGCGGCGACGGTGAAATAAATAATCAGTCCGGTCACGTCCACGAGTGTCGCCACCATCGGCGCCGAGACGACCGCTGGATCGAGTTTCATGACGCGCAGCAGAAACGGCAGCATGCTGCCCATGAGTGACCCCCAGAGCACGACGCCGATCAATGCTGTACCCACCGCCAGGGCGACGAGGTGGTAATGGTCGCCGTAGTTCGCCCAGCCGAACCAGTCCCAGATATTGATGCGGAAAAAGCCGATCATGCCGAGGAAGACGCCCAGCAGCGCGCCGCAGGCGATTTCGCGGACGAGCACGCGCCACCAGTCGCGCAGACGGATTTCGCCGACAGCCATAGCGCGGACGATGAGGGTGGAGGCCTGTGAACCGCTGTTGCCGCCGCTGGAAATAATCAGCGGAACAAACAACGCCAGCACTACCGCCGACGCGATTTCATGTTCGTAGTACGACATCGCCGACGCCGTGAGCATCTCACCCAGGAATAGTGCTCCGAGCCAGATGCCGCGCTTGCGCACCAGCTTGAACACCGGCATGGTGATGTACGGCTCATCAAGGGCTTCAACGGCAGCCATCTTCTGAATGTCTTCGGTGGTCTCGGCCTGTTCGACGTCGGCCACGTCGTCAAAGGTCACGATACCCACGAGCACTTCGTCACGGTCCACCACCGGCAGTGCGGGATGATCGTAGCGCCGCATGATTTCGACGGCCTTCTCCCGGTCATCCTGTGCGTGCAGCGTGACGAACTGCTCGTTCATCAAAGTCCTGATCGACGAGGACGGATCAATCAGCAGAATCTGCCGCAGACGTATTTCGTCGATGAGCCGGCCCTGATCGTCCACGACGTATAGACGGCTAAGCGTCTCGGCATCGCGGCCGTTTTTTCGGATGTGATCGAGTACCTGCTGCACGGTCCAGTCAGGCCGGATCGCTACGTAATCGGGCGTCATCAGACGTCCGACACTGTCAGGCGGATATCCCAGGATGACCTGCGTCTGACGCCGCTCTTCGGGCTTCATCAGCGCGAGCAGCTTGGCTGCGACCTGGCCGGGCATTTCATCAAAGAGCATGGCGCGGTCGTCGGGAGCCATTGCGTCAAAGAGGCCGGCGAGTTGTTCGTTGTTCAGCTCGCTGAGCAGTTGCTCCTGCGCTTCGGGCGGGAGGTAAGTGAAAACAACAGCAGCGCGGTCGCGTGGCAGGAGACGAAACGCGACAGGACGCTGACCCGGTGCCAGGGCCATCAGCACGTCGGATATTTCGGGGTCCATCAGGTCCAGCAGCAACGAGCGCACTTCAAAGGTCTGGCGCTGGTCAATCAGCTCGCCGATGTCGGGCGCGAGCAGGCTGCCGACGAGTTGGGTGTTCTCGGATTCGGGCATGGGAGGGTCAAGTTGTACGTCTGCGCTGTCAACCAGACAAGCGAGGCACTTTTACGCCATCGAGTTCGGGGGATCGCACCGCCCGGACTTTCACGCATGAAAAGAGGTCGAGATCGCGGCTAGACGAGCAAGGCCGCAGGATTTTCCATCAGTCCTTTGAGCGTCTGCAGGTATTCCGCCGCCATCGCGCCGTCGATCACGCGGTGGTCGGCACTGAGTGTCAGCGTCATCTCGGTGCCGATGGCAAGCTGGTCACCCTGCGGGGTGGACTTGACGACCGGACGCTTCACCGCCGCACCGACGGCGAGGATCGCGGCCTGCGGCGGGTTGATGATCGCCTCGAAGTGATCCACTCCGAGCATTCCCAGATTTGAAATCGTGAACGTACCGTCGGACATTTCCTCAACGGTCAGCCCCTTGGTGCGTGCCTTTTCCGCGAGCGTCCGAGTTTCGCTGCTGATGCTGCGCAGTCCCTTGCTCTGCACATCGCGCAGCGTCGGCACCACGAGACCGCCGCCCTTCTCCTGCGGCAGAGCGACGGCGACGCCGATGTTGATCGAGCCGTGCTGCTGGATGCCCTGCTCGGACCATGAGGCGTTAATCAACGGGTGACGCAGCAACGCCAGCGCACAGCCGCGTACCACGAAGTCGTTGACCGAGAGCTTGATCTGCTGGCTTTCGAGCTGCTGGTTGAGCGTGGTCCGCAGAGCCAGCAGAGCATCCATGCCGACGGTGACGGTGACGGTAAAATGCGGGATGGTAGCCTTGGATTCCACCAGCCGTCGGGCAATCGTCTTGCGCATGTTCGAGACGGCAATGGTTTTCGATTCGAGCTTGCCGACGATCAGCGGCGCGGGAACGGTTGACGCTGCCGCCTGCGGTTTGGTGACGGGGACTGGCGAAGCGGTGTTCGCTGCGAGTACGTCGCGCTTGATGATTCGCCCCTCCGGGCCGCTGCCGGCGATGTGCGTCAGATCGACTCCGCGTTCCTCCGCGATTTTTCGCGCCAGCGGGCTGACACGCAGCCGGCCGCCATCCGTCGCCGTCACTGCGACACCAGCACCGCCCCCGCTGGATGAACTCCCTGATGCCGTATCAGCGGCAGACGCCGCCGTCTTACCCGCTTTTGTTTGATCGGCTTTATCCGAAGGTTTACCGGCTGCGCGATCGCCCGCGCCGCCTGCTTTGGCTGCTTCCTCCACGCTCTCGCCCGGCGATGCAAGCACGAGAATCAGTTTGCCCACCGGAGTTGCCTGACCTTCGGCGACGGCGAGCCGCGCCACCGTCCCGTCGTCGTAGGACTGAAGCTCCATGGTGGCTTTGTCGGTCTCGACATCAGCGAGATTGTCGCCGGCCTTGACCTTGTCGCCGACCTTGACTTTCCATTTAACGAGCGTGCCTTCCTCCATGGTGTCGGAGAGGCGCGGCATGGTGACCTGAATGGGCATTCGCAAGACTCCTGCGGGCGAGGCGAAAATTACACCGCCTATGTTACGCAACCTCCGTCGTCTTCGCCCCCTTGCGGGTACGGATTTTCGACGGCTGGACCCTTAACCGAAATTGGTCGGGAAACGCGATCGACCACGGCGAGTAACGGCCGGCGGCCTGATCTTACGCGGCATAGGTGACCGCACGGACAGCTTCGACGATCTTCCCCGCGTGCGGCAGCATCGCCTGTTCAAGATTTTTCGCGTAGGGTGCGGGTACGTCGTCGTTGGTTACGCGGATGATCTTGTTATCCAGGTCGTCCATCGCCCGTTCGTACACCTGCATGGCGATCTCGCTGGCCACACTGGCAAACGGCCAGCTCTGGTCCACCACCACGAGGTAGCTCGTCTTCTTCACGCTGCGGACGATCGAGTCGATATCGAGAGGCCGAACGGTGCGCGGATCAATCACCTCGCAACTGATGCCCTCTTTTTCCAGTTCTTCCGCTGCCTTGAGCGCGAAATGTACCGGACGCCCCAGCGCAACGATGGTGCAGTCCGTTCCTTCCTTCTTCACGTCCGCCTGACCGAAAGGAATGAGGAACTCGGAGTCATTTTCCGGCGGTGCCCATCGGCCGCCGCCCAGATAGGGTGAAAAATCATGATCGCCTTTGGCACCCCAGCCGAGCATGCGTTCCGATTCCAGAAAGAACACCGGATCATCGTCACGGATCGCCGTCTTGAGCAGTCCTTTGGCGTCACGAGGCGTCGAAGGGATCGCCATCTTCAGGCCGGGCACCGAGGAAAACATGGATTCGACCGCCCATGAGTGGGTCGAGCCAAGCTGACCACCGGCACCGTTGTTACCACGGAAGACGATCGGAACCTTGAACTGCCCGCCGGACATGTAAAGCATCTTCGGGGCGTTGTTGATGATCTGATCGGCAGCGACGAGGCAGAACGACCAAGACATGAACTCGATGACTGGTCGCAGGCCGTACATCGCGGCCCCGATACCCAGGCCTGCAAATCCCGTCTCGCTGATGGGCGAATCGACGATGCGTCGCGGCCCGAACTTTTCCAGCAGCCCCTGACTGACTTTGTAGGCACCGTTGTATTCCGCGACCTCCTCACCCATGAGAAAGACACGATCATCGCGCTCCATCTCTTCACTGAGGGCTTCACGAAGCGCGTCACGGTATTGGAGTTCTCGCATATCAGTGCAACTCATCAACCCCAGGAAAACCTCGTTTCGACACACTTGTCGAATGTCACCCGTTCTCCCTCTGCCTCAGCATCTCCGGCAGGTCTCCCGTCATATACGGCGGGAATGGATTCGCATACACGTCCGTGTACAGCTCGCCCTCCGGAGTCTCAGGACTTTCGTTGGCGAACTTCACCGCATCGAGTGAGATCTGTTTGACTTCGACATCGATCTTGTCCGCCTCTTCCTGTGTGATCTGATGGGTTTCGATCATCAGGTTGGCGAGCTTGTTGATCGGGTCCTGCTGCTCGTGGGCGGCCACTTCGTCTTTGGTCCGGTACTTCTGCGGGTCGCTCATCGAGTGACCCTTGTACCGGTAGGTCTTGCAGTTGACGAAAGCCGGCCCGCCTCCCGAATTATTTTCAAATCCCAGCGCCCGCGAGGTGCTGCCGCGGATGTCATCCGCCAGCCGCTTGAAGGTGTCGTAGGTATCGAGCACGTCCATGCCGTCGCACTCGGCGTAGGTTATGCCGTAGGCATGTGCCTTGACGGAAAGATCGTCGGCCATGCTGGTGCCGCGAGCGATGTGCGTGCCCATGGAGTACATGTTGTTTTCGCAGACGAAGATGATGGGCAGGCGCCAGATCGCAGCCAGATTCATTGATTCATGGAGCGCGCCCTGATTGAGTGCCCCATCGCCGAAGTAGCAGACGACGACGCCGTCTTTTTTTTCGTATTGCAGCGCGAACGCCAGCCCGACGCCCAGCGGTGCCTGACCGCCGACGATCGCATGTCCGCCGTACATATGGTGCGGCTTGTCGAACATGTGCATCGACCCGCCTTTGCCTTTGACGCATCCGGTGATCCTGCCGTACATCTCAGCCATGCAGTAGCGCGGGGCCATGCCGCGAGCCAATGCGTGACCATGATCGCGGTAGGCGGTGATGATCGGGTCATCCGGGCGCAGCGCGGCGATCGAGCCGACAGCCGTCGCCTCCTGGCCGATGTAGATGTGACAGAAGCCGCCGATTTTCGTCTGGGTATAGCTCTGACTGGTGCGCTCTTCAAACCGGCGAATGAGCATCATCATCCGCAGCATCTCGCGCCGCCGCCCGGCATCCAATGCATCTGACGGGCGGGCTGTGCTTTTTTTGCCCACAATTTCACCGGTTAGTATGGTCATAGGCTTCTCACGAGTTCTTGGAGAAGTCGGGATAGCACAGCAACTTACGACCCTTCCCGCAGTTTTTACCTTGGCGTGTCGAGTCTCACCGCTGCGCATCGACCTAACTGACTGGGAAGTTTAGGGGAGGTAGTTATCGGCAGCAAGTGAACGCCGCAGTTTCACACATCATTCCTTCCCCCGCCGTCTGACCTATTCCCGCCCGCGCCGTCGTTATTCATCCGACAAACCACTGTTCAAGCTCAACTGCGACGACGTTATCGCTCTCCATCGCAATGCTCGCCGCACCGACAGGCTGCCCTCTGATGGTGCGTAACTGATGGAGCGTGACGCCCGGACCACCGGGAACCGACGCGAAGGCTGGCTTTGATACGAGGTGAAAGGTGCAGGAATTTTCTTCAATCACATATCGCATGACAAGCTATCACCGATAAGATATTCGCAATGCCCGCGCGCTCTGCGCTGGGCCGGGAGTTTCCTTTACATGACACAGACGACTGTGCCTCCGCAGGCTGCCTCCACGTCCGCTGCCCCACCCGCCGCAAACGGTCATGGCTCAACCCCCGGAAACGCCGCCGGCCCGCTCTTTTCCAACGGTCAGGGGCAGCCTGCCAACGGCAAGCCCAAATCCGCATGGACCATCCGCGACTCGACACGACTCTACGGCATCGACCGTTGGGGCCAGGGTTACTTCTCCATCAATGATGAAGGCAACATCGTCGTCACTCCGACCAAGGAATCCGACAAGGCCATTGATCTCAAAAAACTCGTCGAGGAGCTGAAGCAGCGAGACATCGGGCTGCCCATGCTCATCCGCTTCACTGACATCCTGCGCGATCGCGTCAACATGGTTCACGATGCGTTCGACAAGGCAATACGAGATCACGAATACAAAGGCGGCTACCGCTGCGTGTATCCGATCAAGGTCAATCAGCAGCGGCACGTCGTTGAGGAGATTTTTGAGTTCGGCAAGCCCTATCGCTTCGGACTCGAAGCAGGGTCAAAGCCGGAGCTATTGGCGGTGCTGGGGGTCGTGACCGACGATGACACGCCGATCATCTGCAACGGTTTCAAAGATGATGAGTTCATCGAAGCGGTGATCCTGGCGGCGAAGATCGGCAAGAACATCATCCCCGTCGTCGAAAAATTCAGCGAGCTGGAGCTGATCGCCAAGTACGCCAAGCTGCACAACGTCAAGCCGTCGATCGGGGTGCGCGTGAAACTCGCCGCCCGCGGCGCAGGACGCTGGGAGCAGTCAGGCGGCGTGCGGTCGAAGTTCGGCCTGTTCGTCAGCGAGGTCATCGAAGCGATGGCGTTTCTTCGCAAGAACGACATGGGCGACTGCCTGAGCCTCCTGCATTTCCACCTGGGCAGCCAGATCAACAACATTCACAACGTGAAGTCAGCGATCATCGAGCTTGTCCGGGTTTACACCGAGCTTCAGAAGGCCGGTGCCGGATTGCATTACATCGACATCGGCGGCGGGCTGGGTGTGGACTACGACGGCTCGAAGACCAACTTCGAATCGAGCATCAACTACACCCTCCAGGAATACGCCAACGACATCATCTTCCACGTCAAGGAAATCTGCGATCAGGTCGGCGTGGAGCATCCGACGATCATCAGCGAATCCGGCCGGGCGATGGTCGCCTATCACAGTGTGCTCGTGTTCAACATCCTCGGCTGGTCGGGCTTTGATCGCTTCACGCTTCCAGACACATTGACGAACACGGAGCGGAAAAAACTACCCAAGCCGGTGCTGAACCTCTTCGAGGCTTACCACGATCTGAACGAGTCCAACTTCAACGAGTATTACCACGATGCGCAGCTCGCGCGGGACGAGACCCTGCACCTGTTCAATCTCGGTTACTGCTCGCTGGAACATCGCGGACTGGCGGAAAAACTTTTCTTCGGCATCTGCTCAAAGGTGCTGCGGCTCATCCGTCAGATGGAGTTTGTCCCGGAGGAGTTCAGCGGCCTTGAGAGCGTGCTGAGCGACACCTACTTCTGCAACTACTCGATTTTCCAGTCCATGCCCGACTCCTGGGCGATCGACCAGCTTTTCCCGATCATGCCGATCCACAGACTTGGAGAGGAGCCGACCTGCCGAGGCATCCTTGCTGACATCACCTGCGACTCGGACGGCAAGGTGGATCGCTTCATCGACCGCCGTGATGTCAAACCCGTGCTCGAGCTTCATCCTTACACGGGAGATGATTACTACGTGGCGGCCTTCCTCGTTGGCGCGTATCAGGAAATTCTGGGAGACCTCCACAACCTGCTGGGCGACACCAACGCGGTTCACGTCCGCCTCGGCGAGGACGGGGCACCGATGATTGACGAGGTCGTCGAAGGCGATACCGTGCGCGAAGTACTGCAATACGTTCAGTTTTCAGCCGACGAATTGATGCGCTCGATGCGTAAGGGTGTGGAAAAAGCCCTGCGTGACAAGAAGCTCACGATCGACGAGTCGCGTGTGCTGCTGAAGTTTTATGAGAGCGGGCTCAAAGGCTACACCTATCTGGAATGAAAGCGTCGTCTTCATGAATGAACCCGCGGACCGTCGTTATGAATCCGGAGCCTATTGGACCGATCACCCGGAGTGGCTCGCTGAAGCATCCACCCCGAAGGTGCAGGACATGCTGCCGAGCTTTCGTGCCACACTTGAGGCGCGGGGCGGCGACTCATTTGTCATTGCGGATGTCGGCACGGGAACGGGAGCATCCATCCAGACCATCGCCCGCGAGTTGACCAGGCTTTACCCCAAAACGCAGGTCCGGGTGGTTGGCTACGAGATCGCGCCTAACGCCATCGCGGTCGGTCGTGAACGGTTCCCGGAAATGGAGTTTCGCCAGAAACACTTCGACGGCACCGACGGAACCTTCGACGCGGTGAGTTTTCTCGATGTGCTCGAACACGTCGAGGATCCCTACGGCTTGATGCGGTCAGCGGCGAAGGCTGCCCCCTTCATGGTCGTGCGTCAACCCCTCCTGGAAGGATTCAGCTCCTTCCGTCACAACGCATACATCAACCACATCAACGGTGAAGGGCACATCACCTTTTTCAACTGCCGCTCATTCGTCGCGATGGCAAACTTTTCCGGTTGGCTGCCCCTGCACACCGAACTGCTGGCCCCCTGGCAACAAGCCGGCAACAGCAGAAACCGTGGGTTATTCAAGTCGCTGCTTCACAAGATAAATCCCGAACTCGCCTCCATCATCATCAGCGGTTACTACCTCAACGGGGCTTTCCGCCGTAAAGCAACCTGAGCGACCCTCCGAAGCGTGCAACTCCCTCACGCACGGCGGACTTTTCGCTGCGAGCTGCGTCCCCTGCCTCGGCGCGGTACACACTTCAGTGGCTTTTTTGTTGCGATGCGAACATGCAGCAGTTGTCAGCACCCTCCCAGCCAGCCTACCCTGACAGGATGAACTAAGGAGTAAAGTGATGACCACACTCGCACCAAGAGACTGGAATCAACGCTACGAGACCGGCCAGCTTCCCTGGGATAGCGGCGAGCCGGACGGCAACCTGCTGGAAACGCTCGAACAGCTCACCCTCAAAGATACGAGGGCACTGGAGATCGGCTGCGGCACAGGTACCAACGCCATCGCCCTTGCACGTCACGGCTTTTCCCATGTCACCGCGACCGACCTCTCACCCAAGGCGGTCGAGATAGCCGTCGCCAAGGCGAAAGCTGCGGGTGCGGCGTCAATCGACTTCAAGGTTCACGACATCGTCGCTTCGCTGCCGGAAAAACCTGCAAGCGTCGGCTTTGTCTTCGATCGGGGGGTGTTCCACTCCGTCAGCGACGAGCAGCGGGTGACCTTTGCCCGTCACGTCGCTCAGGTGCTGACCACGCATGGCTGGTGGCTGACACTCTGCGGCAACACGGACGATAAGACCGAAGGCGGCCCGCCACGACTGACTGCGGCGCATATTGCCTCGGTGGTCGAGCCGCTGTTTGAAGTCCACGCGATCACCCGCAGCCAGTTCCGCAAGGTCAAAGAAAAGACCAGCGATCACTTCATGTGCTGGCGGGTGCTGTTGCGCAAGCGATAGGCCAGGGAGGACGGTACGTTTGATGCACCCGTTCGTGTGCTGGCCTTTACCTTCCTATACTCTCGCTTCATGCCAGCATGGCTGCTCCCCAACATTCCTCAAGGCATCAATCCCACGTGGTACTACCTCTGCGTCGGTGCGGCGGTGCTCATCACCGGCATCTCCAAGGCGGGCTTCGGCGGAGGGGTGGGAATTCTCGCAATCCCCGTCATGGCACTGGTCATGGGGGCGGACCATATGCTCGGCGTCATGCTGCCCCTGCTGATCGGCTGCGACATCCTGAGCAACCTGCACTACCTGGGCCAATACGACTGGAAACGGCTGCGACCGCTGCTGGCCGGCATCATTCTGGGGATCTCGCTGGGAACCGTGATTCTTTTTTATCTCCGCGACATGCCGCCGGAGAGTTTCCGTCACACGATGGATGGAGTAGTCGGCGTGATCTGTCTGGCGGTGGTCGCGCTGCAGGCGTATCGGCTGACCGGCCGCGAGGTGCCGACTCTGCCGCCGCATCCCGGATCGGGGGTCGCGGTGGGATTTGTCGCCGGCACCGTCTCGACCATCAACCACTCTGCCGGACCGATCGTCACCATTTATCTGCTTCAGGAAAAACTCGAAAAGCGCAAGCTCGTCGGCACGCTGCTGCTTTATTTCCTGATTGGTAACTCGCTCAAGCTGCCCACGTATCTGCTGCTGCCGATGTCCAACGGCCGGCCGCTGATCAACGCCGACACGTTGCGCGACTCGATCTGGTTCATCCCCTTGATCCCGGTGGGCACGATGATCGGCGCATGGATGAATAAGCATGTCGCGGAAAAACCCTTCGCTGCGGTGCTCTACATCGCCGCGGGACTGGCCGCGGGTCACATGCTGCTCCGAGCCACCGGTATTTCGGCGGCTTATCCATGGACGAACTTCGCCATGGGCGGCCTCGTGCTGGCGGTGGCGATTGGTTTGATCGTCTGGTCCCTGCAACGGCGCAAGGCAGCGGCGTGCGTCTCTTGTGGTTTCGACTTGCGCGCGACACGCACCGCCGGCCGGGATTCATGCCCGGAATGTGGAGCGAAAGTCTCGCCGGACTAATCGACAACAGACGATCCGCAATCGACAATTCCTTCATGGCCACCCACGTTGCGATTCTTCTGCCTCGTTATCTCGATCTCATCCTCACGGGCGAGAAAACGGTCGAGAGTCGCATGACGATCACGCGGCATCCCCCCTATCGGCGTATCAAAACCGGCGAGCGAATCTATTTCAAAGAGTCGTCCGGTCCGTATCGCGCGACAGCCGTGGCCGGTAAAGTCGATTTTTTCGACAACCTGACGCCGACCCAGATGATGGCCCTGCGAAAACGGTTCGACGCGAAAGTCTGCGGCGACAACGCCTACTGGAATGCCAAATCACGCAGCCGGTACGCGACATTCATCGAGCTGCGCGATGTCAAAGCCTGTGACGATGGGCCGGATCTGAGGCCTTCACACGGGTTGGCGTGGTTCACCTTTAGTGAGGAGAGCGACGATCGCTCCAACTCAACGCGGTCGAGAGAAATCGCAGCATCCAATGCCGCCTTTGACATCGTTCTCAAACGCAGTGCGTTCACTACACGGGTTATCCGTGTACCGCGCGATGTGCATACGTTCATCGAGTCGGCCTACGGCGGGACGTCGGCGGCGAGCAAGGCCCAGCCCATCGAACTGCTCATGCCCAACGGCAAGGTGATCAAAACCGATCTCGTCCGAAAGGATATGAAGATTCGCTGGCGCGGCTGGGGGCCGTACCTCGCAGCAGCAGGCGTCCGTGTCGGAGATACTGTTCGATTCACACAGCAAACCCCACAGCAATACCTCGTGATGTTTGTGAAAAAAAGCCAGACAAAAGCAGAGAGCCTTGCTGCCGGCCCGCAACTTGATAAGTTCATCGAGCCAGCCGAGGTGGATGACTTGATCGCCCGCGCAAGGCGGGAAGACCTTGGCCCGCAGGGCATCGACATCACAAGTGAGCTGCTGGTTAGCGCTGCGCAGAAAGGCTCTGCGGAGTTTCGCTCACGTAAAGCCGGCCGACTCGCCGGCGCAGCTCTGATTCCCGCTGTCGCGCGGGCGTATGACACGAACCTGCGCGTCACGCCATGCCTGGCTGATGGTGCAGCGCTGACTCCGGGAGCTGTCGTCGCTCGGATCACCGGGCCGTTGCGCGCCATCCTCGCTGCGGAACGGGTCGCATTGAACTTTCTGACCCATCTTTCGGGCATCGCAACGCTCACCTCGCGTTATGTCGATGCGGTCAAGGGGACACGGGCAGGCATCTACGACACCCGCAAAACCCATGTCGGGCTGCGCCGACTCGAAAAATATGCGGTCGTTTGCGGCGGCGGGCGCAGCCATCGCATGGGACTCTTCGATGCTGTGCTCATCAAGGACAACCACATCGCGCATCTGTCGCTTGATGAACTGCCGCGATTCCTCGAAAACGTCATCGCCCAAGCTGCCAGGCGGAAGCCTCGGCCAAACTTCTTCATGGTCGAAGTGGACTCCCTGGCGCAACTCCAGCGGGTGCTCTCCGTCCGCCCCTGCGGGCCTGATCTGGTTCTGCTCGACAACATGACGACCGACCAGCTCCGCGATGCAGTCGCCTTGCGCGACAAGCTCGCACCCGGAGTCGAACTGGAAGCCAGCGGCGGAGTCAATCTCGATACCGTCCGCGACATCGCCCTGACAGGAGTGGACCGCATTTCCGTCGGCGCGATCACTCATTCCGCTGCGGCACTGGACCTGGGATTGGACATCGAATAGTCATCCTGCACCGGACGTTCACGAAAATATCCGTGCTGATTACACCGCTAACATACAGCGGTGGAATACCTCGGCGCGTTCATCTTCCTTGGTCTGATGATCCCGGCGATTGTGATCGTCGCCATCACGATCATCCTTGCTGTGCGAGCTTCCACACAGACTGTCGGCTTTTGCAGAAAGTGCGGCTACGACCTTCGGATGCTGCGCGACGTGAGGCGATGCCCTGAATGCGGCCGCGAGTTCACCGTAAACGATCGCGGTGATCCGATCAGCTGACCTCCGATCAAGCTCGCGCCAGATCCACCAGTACGTCCAGCCCCTTCTCAAGCATCTTCTCATCACAGGCGTAACTGATGCGGAAGTGCGTGTCACGGCTGGAAAAGACGCTGCCCGGAATGATGAGCAGCGAACGCGCGATGGCTTTTTCGACAAACTGGCTGGCGGTCAGCTTCAACCGATCCGGCACCTTGGGAAAGGCATAAAACGCACCGCCCGGTGTCGTCAGTTCAAAGGTACCCTTCAATCGCTGCGCGACCAGATCGCGCTTCCTGCGGTACTGTTCGACGAAGGGGGTCATGTCCAGATCGAGCGCGGAGACTCCGGCCATCTGCGCCATCGACGGCGCACAGACGAATGAATACTGCTGAAGCTTGGTCATTTCCTCGATGATTCGGGTCGGTCCTACCGCGTGACCGAGACGCCAGCCGGTCATGCCATAGGTCTTGGAAAATCCACGGAGCAGCAGCACGTTGGGCGAGTAGGCCGCAGGCGAGGGACATTTTTGCGCCGTGCTGCCGTCAGCGAGCTTTCGAGTTGTTTTTTCGTAACAGAACTCGTCGTAGATCTCATCGGAGAGCAGCAGGAAATTGTGCTTTTCCGCCAGTTCGACCATCGCAAGGCAGGCAGCGTCAGTAGCGACGACACCGGTTGGATTCGATGGTGAATTGAAAAGCAACAATTTCGTGCGCGGCGTGATGTGCGGCTCGACCCGTGCAGGCGTGAGCTGGAAATCCGGATAGGTGTCGATGTAAACCGCCTTCGCCCCCGCGAGTGTCACGAGGTGGCGGTACATCACAAAGTAGGGATCGGGGATCAGCACTTCATCACCAGGTCCGACGCAGGTCATCAAGGCCAGGAGCAATCCGCCGGAGACGCCGGAAGTGATCAGCGTGCCGAACGGCTCGGACCAGTTGGGAAACTCGTGCTTGATCTGTCGCGTGACCTTGCTGTGCAGATCGGCTGCGCCTTGCGTAACGGTGTAGCGGTTCTGGCCTTTCTGGATCGCGGCGATGGCGGCCTGCTTCACCGGATCGGGCACGTCGAAGTGCGGCTGGCCAATGGAGAGATTGATCGGGTCTTTGAGCTTCGCAGCCAGATCAAACACCCGGCGAATCCCGGAGGCGTCAATCGCACGGAGGCGAGGGGTAATGAAGCGTTCGGGGTCGAACATGGAAAACCCGTTGACCAGATGGTTGAAATTGAAAGCCTGCGACGATGCAACCAATAGTTTCCCACCAGCCGGATCAGTGATGCCGACCGAGGGCTTCGAGACCGGTTACTTCTTCGCCTTGGCAGCGGGGGCGGCTGCTTTAGCAGGAGCAGCTGCTTTGGCGCCGGCGGCGGGTGCAGCGGCCTTGGCACCGGCAGCGGGAGCGGCACCACCAGCGGCGGGCGTACCTTCGGCTGCGGCGTCTTTCTTCGCGGCCTTGGCTACGGCTGCCTTGCGGTTGCCCACCTTCGGCAGGTTCAACGGGCTGCTCGATGTCATGTCGAACTTGCCCTTCTCCGTCAGGCGACCAATGCGCTCGGCGCGGGAGAGGACGTTACGGTGACGGGAAAGGCCGGATCCGGTCTTGAGGCTGCGGTCGAGGCTCATCGTGGCTTGGTCCTGTTGGCGGGCGGCGCGGGTGTAGGCTCGCCCTGGTACGGGTCCGCGGGGATGTACATATCGCTGAGGTCTTTGTTGCCCCTGCTGGCGTTGGCCCAACGCCGACCGACGGCGTGGAGCTGCTTCTCGTAGTCACGATACGCCAAGGCTTTGACCTCGTCCCGGGTGAAGCCGCGGAGCGCCAGCACCTGGAAAGATCGGCCATTATTGCGTGAAACTGCCGCTGCATCAACTCCGTTGTCAATCAGGAACCGGACCAGCTTTTCCGCCCCCGGCTGATTGGTCGTCGCCAGCACAAAATAATAAAGCCCATTCTGAGGCTGCGAAGGTGTCGCCGTACCCGTTCCACTCGATGCTCCGGCGTTGACGGGAACCTTACCAGCCGTGGTATTAGTCGATCCCGTCAAAGGTTTGGCTGTGGAGCGAGGCGTGCCGGGCTGATTACCGAGGTTTTGCAGGGCGGCGGTTCGCTCGTTGGCCTGATTCTGAACAGCAACCTGAGCCTGCCGGTTGAGCTGGCTGTCCCTGCGTAGCCATCCCACCCAGTAGGCGGCAAAAAGGATGACGATCAACGCCAACGCAGCCAGCAGAATCCCCGCGCGGGGAATCCGGATCACCACCGGACGTCTGGCACCGGCAACCCATTCCTGAGTCGTCGTTGGCCTGGCGGACGCTGAGCCGCGAGCAGCCGAAACGGGTGCGGCGGCTGAGCTGGGATTGCTGCCTGTCGCAGCTGCGGGTGCAGAAGGTGCGGGAGACGACGCCGGTCGTGTCGGTGCCGCGGCGGGCGGTGCTGGCCGTGATGGACCACCGGCACGGGGCGGTCCCCCCATGACCTCGTAAGGCGGCGGTGTAGAGCGGCGACGAAACATGTCTTTACTCTAAGCGACGAGGAAGCAATCGGCTATTCGGTGGCATCGGCAAACAGCACAACGAAAGGTGAAGTTTGCCGACGCCTTTTCTTACTGCGTACCTACCCCGATCGCACTGGCGATCGCATGCGTCGAAATATGGCTGATGCTGACCCACCATTGATCGATACCCAGATCATGGGCGATCCGCGCGCACTGGCCGTGCAGCACCACCGCTGGTTTACCCGAGAGTTGCCGAACCACTTCCGCATCGGTCCATGCGATACCGCCTGACCAGCCGGTGCCAAGTACCTTGAGGATCGCCTCTTTTGCGGCGAATCGTCCCGCCAGGTGTTCGATGCGTCGTTGCTTATCACTGGCGTAAAGCTGCTCGGCGGCAGTGAAACACCGGGTGAGAAACGCCTCGCCGTGCTGTTCGAGCATCCGGGCGATCCGTGAAGTCTCCACCATGTCGATTCCGTGGCCGATGATCCGCATGCGGTGGAGTGTCGCGGCGTGACGTGCGGATTGTCAAACTCCGAGCATCCTTACGGCACTGGGCGCGACTCAGACGGCAGCGGTACTACCTTTCCGCCAGCCTGTGCTCTATGATCTGGGATTACCCCCAAGTCGGGTTTTCTGGAGATGGTTGCGTGGACCGCGCGCTGCAAAAAATAGCTGAAAAGATGCAAGCAGGGATTCGCCTTGACGCGGAAGACGGCCTGGTGCTGCTGCGAACGCATGACATCTGGACACTGGGCGAGTTGGCCAACGAGGTCCGCGAGCAGCTTCACGGCAAGGCGGCCTATTACAACATCAACCGTCACCTCAACTACACCAACCTCTGCGCGCTGTCGTGCAAGTTCTGTGCTTTTTATCGCAAGAAGGATGATCCTCGCGGCGGGGTCTATGAGCACTCGATCGAGGATGTCGTAGCCGAAGCGAAGAAGGCCGCCGCCGCCGGTGCCACCGAGATGCACATCGTCGGCGGACTTCATCCGTATCTGCCGTTTACCTACTACACCGACATGCTCCGGGCGATCCGTGAGGCAACGCCAAAGCTGCATATCAAGGCCTTCACCGCCGTCGAAGTCGTACACCTGGCGCGAATCGACAAGCGTGGCCGTGACATTGCCGGGGTGTTGTCGGATTTGAAAGATGCCGGTCTCGGCTCGCTGCCGGGAGGCGGCGCGGAGACTTTCGATGATCGCGTACATGACGCGGCGTTCAAGGGGAAAATCCGCTCGGATATGTGGCTGGCTGTCCACCGCGAGGCCCATCGGCTCGGCCTGATGTCCAATGCGACGATCCTCTACGGTCACATCGAAAGCCTCGAAGACCGCGTCCAGCACTTTCTCATGCTGCGTGACGCGCAGGATGCGGCCATCCGTGAAGGACTTCCCGGACGGTTTCAAACGGTCATTCCGCTGCCCTTCGTCCCGGACGATTCCGAATTACAGCACCTGCCCGGACCTACGGGACTCGACGATCTGCGCATGCTGGCGACGAGCCGCCTGATGCTCGATAACTTCGCGCACGTCAAAGCCTTCTGGATCATGCAGACGCTGGCACTGAGCCAGCTCGCCCTGCGCTTCGGCGTCGATGACATGGACGGTACGGTGGTCTGGTACGACATCACCAAAGTCGGCGGCAGCGACACGCATCAGGAGGTCGGCGTAAGCGATCTCCGCAAGGCGATCGTCGAAGCCGGATATCAGCCGATCGAGCGGGACACGCTCTACCGGCGAGTCAGCCGTGACGGCGCTGAATGGTCTGTGGATGAAACCCTGGCTGCGACAGCCGGGTAATGGCCGGCTCGATCATTTCCACCCATATTGTCGTTGCCCCGCGCGCTGCCACGTCGTCCGCCAGAGGCCGTGCGTGTCGTGCTCGGTGATCAGAATCGTTGTGTGCCCCGGACCAGTGAAGTGGATGTTCGACGGCCGCTTGAATGGCGTGTCGATCCGACCGATGCGCTGGCCAGCCGGATCGAATACATCCACGCACGAGCCGCCCCAGTTGGTCGCAAGCATATAGCCGGCGTCATCGAAATCGATACCGTCCGGCCCGCCCTCCTCGTTACCCGAGAGCGTACCCCAGTGCCGCTTGTTGGCTACCACACCCGGTTCGCGGATGTCGAAGGCATACAGCCGTTTGGTCATCGTCTCCGCCACGATCAGCGTGCGGTCGTCAGCACTGACAGCCAGACCGTTGCAGAATTGATAACCGCCGTCGAGTCTGACGATTTTGCCGTTGCGCAACCGACAGAAAAGTTCACCTACGGGCTTATCCGCGCCTGATCCCGCAGGTGCAGTGACGTAAAGATTGCCTTCGCTGTCGAACGAACAATCATTGCAACCCCGGATCGGCTTGCCTTCGAAAGTTACACCTTCCTCGTAGAGCTTGCCATTGAGTCCGACGCGCAGGATTCCTCGCTTCATGTCGGCACACCAGAGGTCGCCGTTACGGTCGAGTTGGAGGCCCGCAGGGATGCCGTCGTATTTCACGATGTCACGGGTCGATCCGTCGGGACGCACTTCGAGCACACGCCCATGATTAGGCCCCACCATGAAGACACGCCCATCCAAATCCACACAGGGGCCTTCCGCGCCTTCGATGTCGCGTACAAGACATTCAAAATTACCTACCATGATTATTTCCTCCTGATGAGATTTCCGCCCAAGGCTCGATGTTGACTCGCTCACGATCCGCCTTCTCCATGGCACGCAGTGCCCGCGCGATGCGCAGCCCCTGAAACGCCTGCATGGCGACGAAGATGGCCATTACGCCGAGCCAGATATCTTCCTGCTGAAGCGCAAAGAGTCCACCCAGCACCGCGCAGATAAGACCGATCCCCGCTGCGATTGCGATGCTGGTACTGCGCTTCATAAAAAACCAGAGAATGCTCTGGAGAATCTGTCCGCCGTCAAGCGGATACACCGGAAGCATATTGAACACGAACAGGCCGACGTTGATCCACGCCAGCATGAAGAAAAGTTTTCGGATGTCGGTGATCTGATGAAACCCATCATTCCAGACGACACCGACCGCAATCGCCAGCGCCAGCGTGACCGGGATGAGCAGAAGATTCACCAGCGGACCGGCCGCGATGCTCCAGAGCAGCGCTCCGGGGCGAGCCGGCGGGCTTACGAACGCGACACCTCCGAGCGGCCAGAGGACGATCCGGTTGGCGGTACCGCCCACCGATCGGCACGCCAGCGCATGACCAAACTCATGCAGGAGGACAATCACAAACAGCCCGACATACTCCGCAGCAGCCCATGTCCAGCGGCTATACGCTAAAACCGGATCCTGTTGACGGCTGAAGACCTGGTAATACGCCATGAGCAGCCAGAGCCAATGGAGATATACGTTGATGTTCAAGACGCGAAAAAGCCGGATGGTCCCACTGTTTGGCATGGTGAGAGTATAGCGGCGTCACTTCAGAGGCTTTCCTCGTTACGCTTAGCGTTTTTGAGGAATCGCTATGCCTTCTAAACCCTGTGTCATCGTTACCGGAGCCGGCAGCGGCATCGGACGCAGCACGAGTCTGCGACTCGCAGCCCTTGGTTATCACGTCGTGCTCGTCGGCCGCACACGCTCCAAGCTCGAAGCCACTGCTGCGAAAATCAAAGCTGCATCCGGCGAAGCGCTGGTCCTTCCCGCAGACCTCACCGACGCGGAACAGACGCGCCGCATCGTGGATCATGCGTTGGGAGCCTTCGGTCGCATCGACGCTCTGGCAAACGTCGCCGGTACCGCCCCGCTCCAGCCGATCGAACGGATCACGCCTGAGATCTGGCGCAACTGCATCGACGCGAATCTGTCCTATGTCGTCAACCTCACCGCTGCCGCATGGCCGGTGTTTCGCCGTCAAAAGTCGGGCACCATCGTCAATGTCTCATCCATGGCGAGCATCGACCCCTTTCCCGGCTTTTCGATCTATGCTGCGGCGAAGATCGGCATCAACATGTTCACCCGCTGTACCGCGAGCGAAGGCGCAGCCATCGGCGTCCGCGCGGTCACTATCGCGCCCGGTGCTGTGGAAACGCCCATGCTCCGCGGCTTGTTCGACGAATCAAAAATCGCGCATGACAAAACGCTCAGCCCGGAGGAAGTCGCACAGGTCATCGCCGACTGCGTAACCGGCAAAAGGGAATTCATATCCGGCGAGGTGATCGTCGTCGCATCGCCGTAGCAGACGATGAAATCAACCAGCTTCCTTACAACCTCACACCCAGAAGCAGCCTTACCGCTTCGTTAATCGCACCCTGATCCCCTGCGAGGATGTGAGTCACGCTCGAACCGCTGCGAGTCGAGGGGGTCCGCCCGGCGACCAGTGCCGGGTCGTGATACTCCATTTCCCCGAAGCCGCCGAATATGCCGTCATCCTTATCGTTGTAAGCCTGTAACGCATCGCCGCCGAATATCTCCGTACTCGCGCGAGGCAGATCAACATAAGGCTCGCCCGGGAGCGGCGCGAATGTGCGAAAGATCAGCGTCCAGACTGTACCCGCCTTGCGCAGGTATCCCATGCGTCCCGTCGTTTGCGTCGGCGTCAGTCCCATTTTGATCCGATGTTTGCCGTCAATCACAAAACGCACATGGTCATCCGTGCAGATCACGTGCCTATCGCCAAACGGGTCGTAATAGCTGCGCGGCGGATTGACGCGCGTCACCGTCGGACAGATCAACTGGCCAACCGGCGGGAGTTGCAGTAAATCCCACCCGCCGACGACCGCACCGGCATCACTCTCCAGCAATGTCAGCGTATTCGTAATGGAAAAACTTATCCCGCGCAATCCACGAGGCAGACCGTCCGGCGGCTGTGAAGTACCAAAGCGTCGATCCGCGCGGAGCGCGATCTTTTTCTTCGTGCGAAAATCGGTGAGCCGGATTTCGGTCGTCAGGCGCAGGTGACCCTCGGAGTCTTCGACGATCTTCCAGTCGGCAGGATCCATCGCGCCGGGTAATCGGTAGGACTTCAGGGGTTCGATGCGTGCAGCTGCCAGGTCTTCCCACATGAAGGCCACTTCCGGCGCGAGCCAGAAGCGATCGCCGCCACAACCACCGGCAGCGTTAAAGCGAGCCTTTACCTTATTTGGATCTTCCAAGTCGGGAGAATGCCAGAAAAGGTTGCCCTCAACTCCCTCGATCTGACACGCCAGCACTCGTGCCGCGTGAGGCGTCACGAGCAGTCGTCCCGTCTCAGTCTTCCACTGACGTGACTCGTATCCCGATGATTGAAGCGTGGAAGCAATGCGGTCAAACCAGGTGGGCATGGGTGGATCCGTGGAGAAGGTGATTGAAATACAGCTTGCCGTGGTCGTCGATCAAACCGGGCACCCGCACGACGTATCGCCTCAGAATTGCAAAAGACGAGCTACCTGCTACTCCTCCCCGCGATACTCGATCGTGTAGTTAGGGCTTTCTTTCGTGATCGTGATATCGTGCGGATGGCTCTCAGCGAGGCTCGCCCCACTCACGCGGCAGAACCGCGCGTCGCGCTGGAGCTGCTCAATGGTCGGCGTGCCGCAATACCCCATGCCGGCCCGTAATCCGCCGACGAGTTGGTAAACAAAATCGCTCAGCGGTCCGCGATACGGTACACGGCCCTCGACACCTTCAGGCACAAATTTTTTCGTTGTCTTGACACCGGCCTGACCGTAGCGGTCCGCCGAGCCGGCCATCATCGCACCTTCACTGCCCATGCCGCGATAGGTCTTGTAACGTCGGCCCGCATGGATCACAAGCTCGCCGGGACTCTCATCGAGACCGGCAAACAGCGAGCCGAGCATCACGCAGCTCGCACCGGCGGCGATGGCTTTCGTGATGTCACCGCTGTGACGGATGCCGCCGTCGGAGATCACCGGCGTGTTCGTCGCAGCCGCACCGCGGCAGGCGTTCATCACCGCGGTAATCTGAGGCACGCCCACACCGCTGACGATTCGCGTCGTGCAAATCGAGCCGGGACCGATACCGACCTTCACCGTGTCCGCACCGGCGGAAATCAGATCGCGGGCTCCCTGCTCGGTCGCCACGTTTCCGGCGATTACGTCGATCTTGTGCTTACTCTTGATCGCACGGACGGTCTCAATGACGTTTTTACTGTGGCCGTGCGCGGTGTCCACAACGATTACATCCACCTCAGCTTTGATCAACCCTTCGACCCGATCGAGTTGCTGCACGCCGACCGCCGCACCGACACGGAGCCGACCGCGGTCGTCGCGGCAGGCGAGCGGGAATTGCGCCAGTTTGTCGATGTCGCGCATCGTAATCAGGCCGGTCAGCCGTCCCCCCTTATCGAGCAGGAGGAGTTTCTCAACCTTCGCTTGATTGAGAATGCTCTCCGCCTTTTCGAGCGTCGTATCAGGCGGCGCGGAGATGAGACGATCTTTCGTCATCACTTCCCGGATGGGCATGTCTTCGGTGCCGAGGAATTTCATATCCCGCCGGGTGAGGATGCCGACAACTCGTCCATCGCGGCTGCCGTTTTCCGTGATCGGAATTCCGGAAACATTCTGCTCACGCATCAATCGGCGGGCCTCGCTCACCGGCGCGTCCTGGGGAAGCGTGACCGGATCGGTGATGATGCCGTTGGCGGATCGCTTGACCTTGAGCACTTCGCGGACCTGCGCTTCGATAGGAAGGTTTTTATGGATGACGCCCAATCCGCCCTCTTGCGCTAGCGCGATCGCCAGCGATGACTCGGTGACGGTGTCCATCGGGGCAGAGAGCAGAGGGATGTTGAGTCTGATGTTGTGGGTCAGGCGGGTCGAAGTATCGGTCTGGTTGGGCAGAAAATCGCTGCGGGCGGGCAGGAGGAGCACATCATCGAAAGTGATGCCGTCAGCAATGATCTTATTCGTGCTGGATGATCCAGCGGAGGAGCGGATAGGGTTGTCTTCCATGTAACACAACTAAATGAAGCGTCGCTCCGCGTCAAGTGAACGCCCCGTTCAGAGAGGACGTAAGAATCGCTAACATAGGCTGTTTCTTACCTCTTGCGCCTGTCGGGAAAGGCAGTTGGGAGGTTATTGGTTTCTCTGTATTTTCCGTGGCTGACGCGGGGATGCGTCGCTGACGGACATGTGAAAGCACGACTTGGACGAAAGCCAGCAAAATTTTGAGCGGACCCGTCGGGAGCACTGGGATCGCGTCGCCGCCGGCCGACGGGGGCTGAAGGTCAATGGCTACTATCACCGCCGTTTGAACAAAATCTACCGTCACCTCATCGCGCCGGGTCAGCGTGTGCTCGAAGTCGGTTGCGGTAAGGGTGACCTCCTGGCAGCAGTCAAGCCGTCATACGGCATGGGGATCGATTTTTCCGAACGAATGATCCAACAGGCCGCAGCCGCACATCCTCAGTTGCGGTTCCTCATCGCCGATGCCCACTGCTTCGCGCTCAACGAGACATTCGACGCCATCATTTTGTCGGACATCGTCAACGATCTCTGGGATGTGCAGACCGTGCTGGAACGACTCCGGCCAATGACCCACGACCGCACCCGGATCATTCTCAATTTCTTCAGTCGCCTCTGGGAACTGCCTCTCCGCGCCGCCCGCCGGCTGCGTCTGGCGAATCCGGCGTGTGAACAGAACTGGCTGACGACCGACGACCTGCGCGGCCTGCTCACGCTCGCCGGCTTTGAAACTTTCCGCTCCTGGAGCGAGATCATATGGCCAGTCACTACGCCCGGTCTCGACGCACTGGCGAACCGCTACATCGCCCGGCTCTGGCCGTTTCATCTGTCCGCGCTGACTAACTTCATCGTCGCCCGGCCGGCGGACTGCGCCGCATCCACCCGGCAAACCGCAGCACCATCAGGCGACGCACCCAGCGTCTCCATCATCGTGCCGGCACGCAACGAAGCGGGAAACATCGCTGCGATCATGGCACGCACACCGGAGATCGGACGCGGTACAGAGTTGATCTTCGTCGAAGGGCATTCGAGCGACGACACCTACCGCACGATCGAGCGCGTGATGGCTGAAAATCCGCAGCGGCGATGCCGACTGTTTCGTCAGACAGGCAAGGGTAAAGGCGACGCAGTGCGTCTGGGATTTGAGCAGGCGACGGGCGAGGTTCTGATGATTCTGGACGCGGATCTGACCGTACCGCCGGAGGATCTGCCGCGGTTTTACGAGGCCGTCGCAACGGGTAAGGCCGACTTCGCCAACGGCGTGCGGCTGGTGTACCCGATGGAAAAGCAGGCGATGCGTTTTCTCAACCTGCTGGGTAACAAATTTTTCAGCCTCGCGTTTTCATGGCTGCTCGGCCAGCCGATCAAGGACACACTCTGCGGCACCAAAGTGCTCCGCCGCACCGACTACCAGAAAATCGCGGCAAACCGAGCCTATTTCGGTGATTTCGACCCCTTCGGTGATTTTGACCTGATCTTCGGCGCTGCGAAGCTGAACCTGAAAATCGTGGACGTGCCGATCCGCTATCGAATGCGGACTTATGGCACAACCAATATCCAGCGCTTCCGACACGGCGTGCTGCTGCTGCGCATGACTGCGTTCGCGGCACGGCGGATCAAGTTCATCTGAGGTTCAAACCGACGCAGACATCAAGGCGCGGACTTCTCCGCCGGATGGCTTGTCGGTTGGGTCGCAGCGGCGCGGCGGTCGCGCAGCTTGCGCGCCAGCTCCAGTTTCTGAGCCGTCACTTGCAGCGTGTGGTCAAGCTCCAGTGCCTTCTCAAAATGGATGATGGCTTCGTCGAACTGATTGAGCACCGCCAAAGCTCCCCCGTATTTGTCATGCACTATTGCGTTGTCGGGTTCCTCATTCAGCGCGCTTCGATACGCATCGGCGGCGGCGGCAGTGCGGCCCAATTGCAGGTACGCATCGCCCAGCAGGACGTACCCAGCGAAGAGATGCGGCTTGTAATGGACCGCCTGACGAAAATGTCCGACGGCGTTACCCAAATCTCCCTCGATCGCCAGCAACGAGCCAAGCCCCAGATGCGCATCGGCAAAGGACGGGTTGATCTCCAGCGTCCGCTTGAAGTGTTCACGAGCCTCGGCGAGCTTGCCCTCGACCGCCAGGGCCGTCCCCAGATTGTTGTGCGCACCGGCCATGTCCGGCATGATCGCCAGTGCCTGCTGATAGTAGCTGATCGCTTCTTCGATCTGCACATTGGGCTGCGTCGCGGCAGGTGAGGCGGCGAACTTCGGCGTCGCCCCGCCAAGCGTCTGGGCAAAAAGGGCTGCTCCCAGGCTGTTGAGCACCTTCGCGGATTTAGGGTTAATCCGCAATGCGTCCCGGTAATGCGCGATGGCCTGGGAATACTGCTTCCGGTTGACCGCCACCTCACCCAGCAGCCAATGCGTTTCGTAGTCGTTTGGCTTAAGCTCGAACGCGGCTTGCGCGGTTATGCTGGCCTTGTTCAGGTCGCCCAGCTCAATCCATGTCGTAGTCAGCGAGCGGAAGATGCGCCAGTCGCGCGGAGCCATCTCCAGTGCTTTGTGAAGGTATTGCAGCGCATCGTCATAGCGTTGCAGACCGCCATAAGTCGCGGCGAGATTCTGCAAGGCTGTGCCGCTGGTCGGTGACTTGCGAACCGCGTCTTCCCATAATGCCAGATCGGTGTCATACACCCGCGCCCGCCGTTCCGACGCCACGGCCAGCACTGCGATGAGCAGGACCAGAAACACCGACACTCCGACCAGCAGCGACCTGCCGCATGAGGCGGCCTTGGCGCAGCTCGCCTGCTTGCGTTCCAGGATGCGGTATCCCCCCGCCACGACCAGCGCGGCAATTCCCGCCAGCGGGATGTACATCCGTCGCTCGGCGGCGATCTCCGACATGATCGGCAGCACGCTCGATGTCGGCGCGAGGATGAAGAAAAACACCGCGCCGACAAATCCCGCGGGGGACTTTTTCCAGATCAAAACCACGGTGAGGGCAAAGAGTGCCGACATCGCAGCCAAGTATGGCCAGACACCCGCCAGCGACCGGGCGATGTGATTCGGATAGATGATCGTCAGCGGCTCCGGCCAGAAGGAGAGCCGCAGATACCACAGCAGGATGCGGCTTTCGGTAGCCAGATACTGCCACCATGTGATGCCGTGAGAAAAACCCGTACTCGATTGACGGTGGCCCGAAAGGACGACCAGGACGAGCAAGACCCAACTGGCGAAGATGCCGCCATAGAGGAGCTTTGATCGCCGCAGCGCTGCGACGAAGCCTCCGCTGACAAACGTCCGGTCATAGAGCCAGATCAACAGCGGCGCGGCGACCATGATTTCCTTGCTGGCCATGCCCAGACAGCAGGCCGCGATGGCGGTCCATGTCCAGCCGACACTGCCCGCGTCTTCCCACGCACGGATGGCTGCGTAGAGCGTCAGAAACAGGAAAAAGGCCGCCATCAGCTCGGTGCGCTGAGTGATGTAGATCACCGCTTCGGAGTTGAGCGGGTGCGCCAGCCAGAGGAGCGACACCCCGCCGGCGATGAGCAGGTCGCGTCCGTCGTGTCCCGACTCCAGAAACCGCAGCGTCCGCCGGACGATTCCAAATAGAATCCAACCGCAAGCCAGATGCAGTAGAAAATTAACAGCGTGGTATGGCCAAACCCACAGCCCGTGAATCGCGTATTGAATGGCGAAAGTGGCATTGACCAGCGGTCGGCCGGTCATGGACGAGTCATTCGGCGGGCGCAGGCACACCGCGGGATTGAGGGAGCGGATCGTGGGGTTTTCCAGGAGTGAATCAAAATCGTCAAAGAACGGCGGCGCATCGAGCGACGGCAGGTAAACAACGCCGACCAGCAACGCGCTGAGTACCACCATCGCCGTAACGCATATGGATTGCTGCACTCGAGTCAACGCATGAATCTCCGCTGCTTCGCCTGCTCAGTTTTTGATTCACGATCAGCTATTACGTAAGCTTACCGAAATAGTCAGGACGAGCATGTCCAGCACCACCAATCCGCCAAATCTATCAGCACCAGGGCCGTCGAACAGCGGCTCAGCTCGCGGCGAGCATGAGATCGCCCACGGAAAATTTCTTGTTGAGCACGGAGCTGAGCTGACCTGGGGCTGGGGCACGCCTGCGGGTAAAGTCCGCGCCCAACGGCGGGCCGCGATCATCACCCGCAATGCCGGCCTTTCGCCGGGCAAGCTCGTGCTGGAAATCGGTTGCGGCACGGGTCTGTTCACCGAGGCCTTCGCCCAAAGCGGCGCGACCATCGTCGCTGTCGATATTTCCGACGACCTGCTCCGGCTGGCGCAGCAGAGGGGCCTGCCGGCTGACCGCGTCCGTTTCGTCTGCAAGTCTTTCGAGGACTGCGCTCTCGACGGCCCGTTCGACGCGATCGTCGGCTCGTCCGTGCTGCACCATCTGGAGGTCGAGCGTTCGCTGAGCAAGTGCCTGTCGCTGCTCAAGCCGGGCGGGACATTCAGCTTCGCCGAGCCGAACATGCTCAATCCGCAGATTTTCCTGCAAAAAAACGTAGGGTGGATCAAGAAACTCGTCGGCGACTCGCCGGATGAAACCGCATTCGTCGCCGGGCGGCTGGTGAAACTGCTGACCCGCATCGGTTTCACGGAGGCACGCGCCGAGGCTTTTGACTGGCTGCACCCGGCCACGCCCCGGCCTCTGATCCCGCTGGTCAGCGCGATCGGTCGCGGCCTTGAGGCCACCCCCCTGCTGCGGCGATTTGCCGGTTCGTTGGCGATTTTTGCCCGGCGGCCGGCCTGAGCACGAGTTCTGGACCAAGGCTCTGAGTACTTTCTATGACCGCAAACCCGCCATCCCCGGATTTGACGCTAAACCCGCCGCCTGCCGGCGCGCTGCGCCACCTGCAAAAGCCCTGGGTCATCAGCATCCTGCTCGTGCTGCTGACGCTCATCCCCTACGCGCAGATGCTTGGGCAGAATTTCGTCAACTATGACGACGACCTTTTCATCACCCGAAATCCGCACATCAATCACGGCCTGACGCGCGACGCGGTCAACTGGGCGTTCGGGTTTCAATCCGCCAGCCAGTATCACCCGCTGACGACGCTTTCCCACGCGCTGGATTGTGAGGTTTTCGGGCTTAACCCCATCGGACCCAAGGCGGTCAACCTCACCCTCCACCTGGCGACGACCGTGCTGATCTTCCGGCTGGCCCTGATGATGACCGGCCGCCTCTGGCCATGTGCCGTCCTCGCCCTGCTCTGCGGCATCCATCCCCTGCGCGTCGAAGCGGTCGCATGGATTGCCGAGCGGAAGGAAATGCTCAGCAATTTTTTCGGTGTCCTGACCATCATTTCCTACGTCTGGTACACACGACGGCGGAACATCGGCCGGTATCTGCTGATGCTCCTGCTCTACACGCTGACGCTCATGTCCAAGCCGATGCTGGTGACCATGCCGTTCATCCTGCTGCTGCTGGATTACCGCCCGCTGCGACGCTTTGACCTCACGCCGGTAATGGAACTGCCCCGCAAGCTGCTATGGCTCGTTCTCGAAAAGCTGCCGATGTTCCCGTTGCTGATCGCGTCGTCCTACCTGACATGGCGGGTGGTGCAGGTGTCGGGCGCAGCCCACTCTCTCGAAGCGACGCCGGTCGCCTACCGACTGACCAACGTCATCATCGCCTACGGCTGGTACATCTACAAAACTTTCGTGCCGCTGAACCTGACCTGTCTCTACCTGTTCGACCCCACATGGTCAGCATGGGAAGTCACCGCAGCCTCGGCGGCCTTTTTCACCCTGACCTATCTCGCCATCCGTTACATTCGCAAGCTGCCCTATCTCTTCGTGGGCTGGTTCTTCTTCGTCGGAACCCTGGTTCCGGTCATCGGACTTGTCCAGGTCGGCGCACAGGCTTACGCGGATCGCTACTCCTACGTGGGGCAGATCGGCTTGTTCATCATGATTATCTGGGGCGCAGCTGACCTGATCCGGCGGCTGAGCATCAAGACCTCGCAACTCGTGCTGCTGCTCGGTGCGGTTGTCGTTGTCTGCCTCTGCGTGACCTGGCTTCAGGTCTCCTACTGGTACAACTCGAAGTCGCTCTTCACCCATGCAATCGATGTCAATCCCAACAGCAGCACCGCTCATAACAACCTCGGCTCGATCTACCTGATCGAGGGCAACTACCAGAAAGCTGCGGAGGAGTTTTTCGCAGCGACCAAGATTTTCGCATATACGCCCGAAGCCTGGAACAACCTCGGACAGGTTTTCATCCTCAAGGGTGACTACGACAGCGCGATCGAAGTGCTGCGCGTCGCCTTTAACCAGAGACCAGACAACAAAATGGTTTTGACCAATCTTGGCATCGCCTTCCTCGGTAAAAACGACTTGGACAAAGCAGTCAATTTCCTTCAAAAGGCGATTCAGAGCGACCCCTTCTACGGGAATGCTCACTATTACATGGCTGTTGCGCTTAAATCTTTGGGCAGGTTCCCGGAGGCACGCGAGCAGGTGGCTCAGGCAATCAAGTTGCAGGAAACGCCGGAAGGCTGGACGTTGCTGGCGGATATTTACAGTGCCCAGGGAGATCGCGTCGCTGCGATGGAGGCCGTCAAAAATGCGATCCGGCTCAGTCCGAATTACGAGCCGGCAAAGATACGAATAGAGCGACTCAACCGCGGCGAACCCACCGAGCCGCCGCAGGCGACGACACGACCCGCCAGTCAACCAGCCACCCAGCCAAAACCGTAGCGGAATGGTCCAGCGGAACGCGAAGATGGTTCGGCAAATCGCGCGGTGCGGAGCAGAGGTAAGCGGTGAAATGTGCGGCTCGGCAGAGCAGACGGTTTGGCGGAAATCGGTTCAGATGCAGACGGTTCGGCAGCAGGAGCAGAGCAAAGCAAACGGCTCGGCAGAGCCTCGCCCTCCCATCAGGTAATCGTTGCCCTCCCACGAGGTCGTTGATAATTCCGGGAGAGCGAGGCGCACGCACACGGGAAAGAAATGACCCCGCGCACGGGAGAGCGAGGCTCCAGCCGAGCTTGTTCGTGCGTCCAACACAAACGGCTTGGCGGAAAACGGCTCGACGGAGTCTCGCCCTCCCAGACAGAATCGCCCTCCCGTGGGATCGTTGATGATTCGGGGAGAGCGATACGCGCGCACACGGGAAAGAAATGACCTCACGTACGGGAGAGCGAGGCTCCAGCCGCACGGGAGAGCGAGGCTCCAGCCGAGCTTGTTCGTGCGTCCAACACAGACGGCTCGGCAGAGCCTCGCCCTCCCATTCCGCACCTCCCATTCCGCACCCTCCCGAGCTTAATTCGTCCTCGCTGGCGAGGAGACGGGCGCAAAAAAAACGGCCACCCTTTCGGATGGCCGCTTCTAGATTTTCAGACATTTTCAAACGTCTTCAGACATCTTCAACATCATCTTCGGACATTCTCAAATATCCTCAGACTTCTTCGGACATCCTTGGATATCCTCGGTCATCCTTGAACATCCTCAAACATCCTCTGACTTCTTCGGACATCCTTGGATACCCTTGAACATCCTCTGATATTCTCAGGCATCCTCGGACATCCTCAGACATTCTCTGACATCTTCAGACGTTTTCAGACCCAGACAACGGGCGATCAGTTACCTCGGACGAACAGCGCGTTGTAGCCGGCGACGGTGCCGGTGGCGGTGTCGTTGTTGAAGAGGTAGTCATCGCCGGTGTTGGTGGTGTTGGCGTAGCGGGTCGGGCTGACCTTGGCGGTGGTGATGAACTGGCTGGAGTTATCACCGAACACCACGCTGCCGCGCCAATCGCTGGTGACAGTCGTCCAGATGCTCTGGGCAACCGAGGTCACGTTGGTCGCGTCGGTCATGACGCGGTCACCCATGATCAGAGCCTGCGAGTTGTTGGTGGTCTTCCACTCAGCCATGTGGCCGCCTTCGAGCGAGGAGGTGGTGCCCAAGGAGAGCATGGCGTAGGAGTAACCCTGAGTCGCCGTGCCGCTCATGGCGACGTTCACACCCGAGTTCGCCGTCTTGATGTTGGCGGTGTCGGTCTCGCCCGGGGAGATGCAGTAGTTGCTGGTGAAGTAGTTACCGTTGAGCAGTTGGGCGATACGGTTGGAGACCGCAAAGCCGTTACCCGCTGCACCGTACGAGGTCGAGGTGGTGGCGAGTGAGGCCACCGAGGCGCCCGTGCCGTCGAGGCCGGGCATGTACTCGTTGTTACCGCTGGCGAACATCACCATACCCTGGTGGATGCCGCGGACCTGCGTGCTGTTTTGCATCTGCCGAGCCGTACGGCGGGCAGCGCTCAGAGCAGGCAGGAGGATGCCGATGAGCAGCGCGATGATTGAAATAACCACGAGCAGCTCGATCAGTGTGAAGCCCTTCATCTTTCGCATGATTCAAACTCCCATATAAGGGGACTCAAGAGAACCAGGATGAATCCGCGACGTAGAAGACAAGGCCGGCTTCCGGATCCGGAAATGAAGTCTCGACCACCGAGACTGATTTCCAAGGACGGACGATTTGATGTGATGATGCCGGTGATGCTGCCCTGCTTCCGAATCGTGTTCATCCTTACTTGTGAGGTGAACCGTTCACCCCACGTATGCAATTTTAGCATTCCCGTACGAAACAAGCATCCCTGCCGCGAAAACGGCAGGCGGGAATGTTAATTTTTAGTCCTATTCAACATTATCGGCTTAATCCGTCGCGCTGAAAATCGGTTTTGATGCTCAGCTCCCCTGTCACCTGAACTCGAGCACATCGTCAGACGTATCACTGAAAAAGCCTAACCGGGTAACTTATCCAAGTCAACAGGAATCTGGATAATGGTTGTATTATGGGCCACCCCGCCTGTGGATAACTTTCCTGAAGCAAGCGGCGGGGTTTATGATGGCTGCCATGTCGAGCAAGCCCAATGAGCCGCATCGTCCCCGCCGACTACGCCGCGGGGCGGGATTGCGTGACGCGGTGGCGGATGTGATTATTCATCCTAACCACCTGATTTATCCGCTATTTGTGACAAATCTGGATCAATCCAAGCCTGTTTCCTCGATGCCGGAAGTCAGTCAGCTACCCGTCAAGGAAGCGGTGAGCCGGATTCGAGAGCTGGCCGGGCTGGGGCTGAGGCAGTTTCTGCTCTTTGGTGTCACCCCCGCTGACCAAAAAAATCCGCAAGGCAGCTATGCCTCATCACCTGAGGCGCCGGTGAACCGCGTCCTGCGCGAGGTGCGACAGGCGGGCATCGACGCGGTGATGTATGCCGACCTCTGCTTTTGCGAATACACGGATCACGGACACTGCGGCATCTTGAGCGAAGCAACGGCTGATACGCAGCGCAGCGGTTCGGCTCACGCCTGCGCGGATGTGGACAACGACGCAACGGTCGCGCGACTGGCGCAGACGGCTGTCGTGCAGGCGCAGGCGGGCGCGGATGTCGTCGCGCCGTCGGGCATGATGGACGGCCAGGTCGGCGCGATCCGTCGTGCGCTGGATGAGGCGGGCTACCCTCACACGGCGATACTCGCGTACAGCATCAAGTACGCTTCGACTTTTTACGGTCCCTTCCGTGAAGCAGGCGAAGGGGGAATGAAGACCGGAGACCGGCGGGGCTACCAGATGGACTTTCGGCGCTCCCGCGAGTGGCGGATCGAGCTGGAAGCAGATCTGGCCCAGGGCGCGGATATGGTGATGGTCAAGCCTGCGGCGACGTATCTCGACATCGTGCGGCAGGTGCGAGAGGCGACGAGTGTGCCGGTGGCGGCCTACCACGTCAGCGGGGAATATGCGATGCTGCACGCGGCGGCACAGCGCGGGTGGCTGGACCTCAAGGCTTCGGCACTGGAGACGACCTGCGCCATCCGCCGTGCCGGTGCGGACCTGATCGTGACGTATTTCGCGCCGCGACTGATCGAGTGGCTTTAGCTGTTGATGAATCGACGGCTCAGGCTGGGGCGATATCAAACCTCTGAGGAAACCGATGCTTCCTTCTCTGCGACAACGACTGATCCTGGCCGGGGCCATTCTGCTGGGGGCGTTGGGCTTCCTCGCGGCACGTCCGTATCTCGAACCCTATGACCTCTCGACGGGTATCAGCCTCTTTTCCGCACGGGTCGCAATGCCTGCGGCTTTGGGTATCGCGCTGGTCGCGTCGCTGCCGGCGGTGGTCCTCGCCATTTTCGCTTCGGCGACGGGTCATCCGCTCGCCGGGGTTTTCGCCATGTGCATGTCGCTGGCGGTACTCGCAGGCATGGGGGGATCGGTTGACGGCTGGTTCTGGCGTTCACCTCTGCCGAGCGAATACGGCTCGCTCATCAGCGAAATGGTGATCTGGCAGACGGGGATCGTGCTGCTGATCCTGTTGATCCAGAAATTTCGTGAGCCGATCCGGAAAAAATTTCCCGCGCTGGCGTTTAACGATCACCTCGGCTCGAACACGTGGGTTCGTCTGCCCGGTCTGACCGCGCTGCTGGCGGGGGTAATCAGCGCAGCGGTCGGCGCGCTGCTGACCTTTGTCCTCATGCGCAACACCGACACCGGGCAGGCCGTCGGTGCTGTGCTCATCGCGTTCACCGCGGGCGGGCTGGCGGCCCAGAGCCTCTTTCCGCAGCGCAATCCCATCGGCATCCTCTTCAGCCCGGCATTGGTGGCGATTATTTCGTATGTCTTTGCGATGCTGCGCTACGACTCTGCTGAAAGTCTGCTGAGCGCGCTCTACGCGAACAAGCTCATGGCCGGCCTGCCGGGAACGTGCAAGGTGCTGCCGATTTTCTACGCCTCCGTGGGCGTCGCCGGGTGCATCATGGGTATCGGCATGGCGCAGAGCATTGAGCGCTCCGGGAAAATGAGTGAGTCCCCCGCCGGCTCGACCGCCGCTGCCGGCGCATCAAACCACGTCCGCACTCCTTAACGAGATAACACGATGCCGCGACGATCGACATCCCTTGCGCTGGGTCTGGATTTTGGTACCGAATCGGTGCGTGCGCTGCTTGTGGGGCTTGACGGCGAGGAAGCGGCGTCGGCGGTGACGCCCTACCGTCACGGACAGATCACGCGGCGACTGCCCGGCGCGGCGCACGATCTGCCGCCCGACTTCGCCTTGCAGGATCCGCGGGACTGGATCGACAGCTCAGGCCGCGCGGTCCGCGCTGCGTTGCGGCAGGCGCGCGTTGACGCCGGCGCGGTGGTGAGCATCGGGGTGGACTTCACCAGTTGCACGATGCTGCCGTCCTTGCGTGACGGCACGCCGCTGTGTCAGACCGGGCGGCTGAGTTCTGAAAAATACGCCTGGCCCAAGCTCTGGAAACACCATGCCGCCAAGAGCCAGACGGATCGGCTCAATCAGATCGCCCGCGAACGTAACGAGCCGTGGCTGTCGCGTTACGGCGGGATCGTCGGGCTGGAGTGGTTTTTTCCGAAAATCTTCGAAACGCTGGAGCAGGCACCGCGCGTTTACGACGCCGCTGAGGTCTGGCTCGAAGGCGGCGACTGGTACGTCTGGCAGCTCGTCGGGCCGGAAAAGGTCGGCGCGGAATTGCCGCGTTCGACCTGTCAGGCTGGTTACAAGGCGATGTGGAACGCCCATACGGGCTATCCGTCGAGCGAGTTTTTCGCGGCACTGAACCCGAAAATGGCGCGCGTGGTCACGGACAAGATGCCCGGACGACTCATGGCACCGGGTGAGCTGGCGGGCGGACTTTGCCCACGGATGGCGGGGGTGCTGGGGTTGCGTGAAGGCACGCCGGTCAGCGCCGCGGTGATCGATGCGCACGCGGGCGTCCCCGGCGCGGGTGTCGCCGAGCCGGACACGCTGGTGATGGTCATGGGCACCAGTTCGTGTCACATGCTCAACTCGCGGCTTGAGCGGCTCATTCCGGGAGTCGCGGGCGTGGTCGAAGGGGGAATCCTGCCGGGATTTTATGGATATGAAACGGGTCAGGCGGCAGTGGGCGATGCTTTCGACTGGTTCCGCCGTCTGACGGGGCAGAAGGATTTTGCTCAGTTGGATAAGCGGGCCGGGGCGGTGCAGCCGGGCAGTGACGGCGTGCTCTGCATGGACTGGCTCAACGGCTGCCGCACCCCGCTGATGGACGGCTCACTCAGCGGCGCGTTTACGGGAGTGACGCTCAACCACGGGGCAGAGCATCTTTATCGCGCGTTGCTCGAAGCGTCGGCGTTTGGCGTCCGCTGGATTACGGATACCTTGCGTGAGGGCGGCATCCCTGTTCGACGTTTCGTAGCCACAGGGGGACTGCCGCACCACAACCGGCTGCTGGTGCAGATTTACGCTGATGTGCTGGGCCAGAACATCATCATTCATCCCTCGAAGCAGGGACCGGCTCTGGGTGCGGCCATTCTCGGCACACTTGCGGCGGGTAAGCGCGTGACTGGATTCACCTCTGCCGCCGCTGCCATGCACGCGATGGCGCGAGCTGATGAAAAGATCCGCGGGCGCGAGCCGATCGTTGTGCGCCCTCATCGAGCGGCTACGAAACTGTACGACCGTGTTTACGCTCGATACCGCAAACTAGCCGATGAATGTTCCGCCCGGTCGCGCAGTTGAAGCGGCTCCGGGCAAGCGGTAACGAGTTGATTTCGGGGTCGTGGCGAGGGTTGTGAAGCCGCCGCTTGGGGAATCTATCGACCCCAGCGCTTTGCTCGCGACGGATAATACCCCTAAACTGATACATTCCGATCGACCGACCGGGACAATTGCCGGCCGCATCATCACACCCGCACTTAACCCTCCAAATCACCCGCACCGAATGGAAAAAGACAAGAACGCCCTTTCGAGTTCAACCGATTCAATGACCGGTGGAATCCCTGTTGCGACCTCCTTAAGCCCGCTGCTGCGTCGGGTGGAGTCGCCGCCACCAGCGGCATTGATTGACCGCCGCGTGCTGCTTTTTTCCGTGATCGCAGCTTTGCTGGGGATGGTTTCAGCATTCGTAGCGCAGGCGATGCTCGCGTTGATCGGGCTGATTACCAACGTCTCATTTCACCAGCACTTCGCTTTTAACAAGCAGGCATCACCCATCGGCCACACGCTGGGGCTATGGGTCATCCTCGTGCCGGTAGGCGGCGCACTGGTCATCGGCCTCATGGCGCGATTCGGTCATGAAGCCATCCGCGGCGACGGCATTCCGGAGGCCATGGAGAAAGTGCTCACCAGCCGCAGCCGCATCGCGCCGCGCATCACCTGGCTCAAGCCGCTCTCGGCTGCCATCTCCATCGGTACGGGCGGGCCGTTCGGGGCTGAGGGGCCGGTGATTTCAACCGGCGGTGCGCTGGGTTCCTACATCGGTCAGATTTTCAGCGTCACCGCGCTGGAGCGAAAAACGCTGCTGGCGGCGGGGGCGGCGGCGGGCATCGGTGCGACGTTCGGCACACCCATCGCTGCAGTGATGCTGGCGATCGAAGTGTTGCTCTTTGAGTTTCGGCCTCGCTCGCTGATTCCGGTGGTGCTGGCGACGGCTGTCGCTTCCGGGCTGAGGGTGATGCTCGAGGGCAGCGAAGCGATCTTCTCCATGCCGGATATCGCCGCTCCGACACAGAGCGCGCTGGCACTTTATACGGCGATCGGCGCACTTGTCGGACTGATCTCGGTCTTTGTCACGCGCGGCGTGCACTGGATCGAATCCGCGTTTGAACATCTGCCGATCCACTGGATGTGGTGGCCGGCGATGGGTGCGGTGATCGTCGGCATCATCGGTTACTTTCAGCCGGCGACGCTCGGCGTCGGTTACATCAATATCAAACACATTCTCTGGCAGGATGATGCTTTCCCCGTCAAGGCGGCGCTCATCCTGGCGGTGCTCAAGCTGATTTCCTGGTCTGTGGCATTAGGCAGCGGTACGTCGGGCGGGACGCTCGCTCCGCTTTTTACGATCGGCGGCGGATTCGGCGCGGTCATCGGGGCAGGCATCGCCTGGTTGCTGCCTCATGCGGGCGTGGATCCGCGCATCGCTGCGCTGGTCGGCATGGCCGCCATGTTCGCCGGTGCATCACGGGCACTGCTCTTTTCCGTGGTGTTCGGTTTTGAATCCACGTTCCAGACCAACGGCCTGCTCCCGCTGCTGCTGGGTTGCGCCGCGGCATATCTGGTCTCGTGCCTGCTCATGCGCGAAACCTTGATGACGGAAAAAGTGGAACGTCGCGGCACACGAGTGCCCTACGAATACGTCGCGGACTTTCTCAATCAGGTGAGCGTACGCGATGCCTGCACCAAGAACGTCATCGCACTCAAGGCTGACGATACCGTGGCGCACGTGATGGCCTGGCGAGCCAATGGAGAAGAGGGCTCCACGCATCAGGGCTTTCCCGTGCTTGATGAAACCGGCTTGCTTCTGGGAGTGGTGACCAGACGTGATATCGACGCCTGCTGCACTGAAAACTCCCGGAAAATCCGTGAGCTGATCCGACGGCCTCCGGTCGTCGTTTACGACGATTGCACACTCCGCGAAGCGGCTGACCACATGGTGAGCCACGACATCGGACGCTTGCCGGTGATCTCACGGCAAAACCCCGATCAACTGGTCGGCATCCTGACACGCAGCGATTTGCTCTCGGCACACCGTCGCCGACTCGACGAAACAAACCGCGCAGAGCCAAGCATCGGATGGCCCAAGATCACCTTCGGCAGCGCGGCAGCGGACAAACATGAGTGATGCGCCTTGCTTCCAGTGGTTAACGTGTCATGCTTGAGCCATGCCACCCGCTGCGAAAACCCTTCGTTTCACCGCTCGGCACCGATTGCACGGCGCGCCGGCGTTTGCGGCGGTTTACGACGCGAAGGTTAAAAAAAATGCTGGTCCTTTGACGGCATTCGCCCGACCCAACGATCTGCCCCATCCACGGCTGGGCTTGAGCGTGCCTCGACGTGTCGGTACAGCGGCGGCCCGCAACCGCGTCAAACGGCTGATCCGTGAGGCCTTTCGCATCAGCCAGCACGACTGGCTTCGTGGCTACGATGTAGTGGTGGTGGTCAGGCCGCACAAACCGGCTGAGCTTTCGGACTATCAGCGAATGCTCCTTTCGCTGATGCGGGCCCTGCACCTGGAATGGGCGCGGCGGTCGGCATAGCAACAGCGACAGGCCTGCTGAGAGTCTTACCCATACGTGTGATGAAACCATGGAAACACGCGATCCGATTCCCGAAACAGTGACTCGACGGGTGGGATTCGTGTCGCGTATTTTGATCTTTCTGGTTTATGTGTATCGTGCGACGCTGGGGCATTTTCTCGGCGGTCACTGCCGATATGATCCGACGTGCAGCCAGTACATGATTGATGCCATCCGCAAATACGGCCCATGGCGCGGCGGATGGCGCGGACTGCGGCGGATCGGTCGCTGCCACCCGTGGGGCGGTTGCGGATATGATCCTGCCTGATAACCACCCCCGAGGCACGGCATGAGATTGCCCGCGTTCCTTGGCCGACTTTCCAAATGGTTCTTTGGTGAATCCACCTGGGCAGGTCGCCTTCGCTACCTCTACGACTTCACCCGACACTGCATCGGTGAGTTGAGGCATGACAGCGCCGATCAGATGGCAGCCTCGCTGACCTATCGCACGATCTTCAGCCTCGTGCCGATGTTCGTGCTGGCGTTGATTGTCTTCCGAGGGTTTGGCGGTTTCGACACCCAGAAAGCTGCTCAGGATCTTCAGGGCCGCATCCTCGCCTGGAGCGGGCTTTCCTCGATCACCTATGACGAGAACGACCACAGCCCGGACACCCCTGCTGCGACCCACAGCGCAACTAGCCCGGAGTTGACGGCACCCGTCAGCACGCACCCTGCTGCGCATCCTTCACTCGATACCGCCGAGGAAAAAAAAGGTGCCCGTGAAGGCGTGCAGATCATTCTTTCTCGTCTGACCGATCAGGTCTCCAACGTCAGCCTCAAGAGTATCGGTGCCATCGGACTGGTCCTCTTTATTTGGGCGGCGATTGGATTAGCGATCTCACTGGAATCAAGCTTTAACACGATCTACAACGCCCCGCGCGGACGGCCGTGGCACCTGCGCGTCACGATCTACTGGGCGGCAATCACGCTCGGACCCGTGCTGCTATTCGTGAGTCTCTATCTCTCGCAGAAGTTTAATCTGACGGTGGAAAGCCTCCGAAGCACCTCCACGCTCAGCTCCAGCAGCGGTACGGACAGCAACTCCTTCATCGTTTATGTCGGCGCGGTATTGACGACCGCACTGAAGCTCTTAAGTCGATGCACCGCTCTGCTGGCGAGTTGGCTGCTGCTTTTCCTGCTCTACCGGCTGATGCCTAACACCAAGGTCCGCTGGCGGCCGGCATTAATGGGCAGCTTCGTCGCTGCGATTTTGTGGGAGGCGGGAAAAGTTCTTTTCCAGCTCTACGTGCGCAAGGCTGTGCCCTATTCTGCGATCTACGGATCTCTGGGGCTGGTGCCGCTCTTTCTTTTCTGGATCTACATTACGTGGCTGATCGTGCTGTTCGGCCTGGTGCTGTCCTACACGTTACAGGTGATGAAGAGCGGCAACTTCAAATACGCTGCTGCCCACGCTCAGCACGACCATTTCTACGACCCTCGCTGGCTGATTCCCATGATGGGGGTCATCGGACGGGCATTTGTCGATGGTCGGACTGTCACACGTGAGCAGGTCGCCCATGACCTCACACTTCCCGCTCGCGTGGTAGCGGGGCTGGCGGAGAGTCTCGAAGGCGCAGGACTGATCCATTCCACACAGCTACGCGGCGATGGCGATGTCGGATATGTGCTTGCGATGCCACCGGAAAAAATTCCAGTAACACGCCTGCTCGACCTGAGCCGCACTATTGCAATGCAGACGCAGGTTGACGAGCAATCTTCCGCGGATCGAAACAAGATTCCCGGCTGGTCGTTGCTGGATGACCTCTCGATGGCTCAACAGGTGAAGGCCGGTGACGCGACACTCGCCAATCTGCTCTGACGCGAACCCTCACCCGGACACATGCAGCAGTCGAAAATGCGGGTTGCTATCCCGACTTTGCGGGGTAAAACAAGCAGCGAAAAACCATCTGCTTCCGTAATTCAGTCGATGCGGCCGAAAATACCCCACGCCCTGCCGCCATTGCTGTCCAGCACGATTACGAGATCGTTGCTGCCGCGCTTGAGCGGAATGTGCAGTGCAAGCTTGTCAGGATGAGCGGGATTGGTTCCCGGACCGTCAAAGACCTGCTCGCCATTGATCCATATGCGGATCGGGCCGTCGTAACCGACCGTAAGTGTCGCGCGGCGATCTGTCACGCTCGACACGTTTGCCGCGAAATACACCAACCCCGGCTGGCCGGCGATCTGCTCACGCGCATCGACAAAGCCCTCGGCAATATCACCCGGCGGAGCAGCAGCGACTGTCTTGACCTTGAGATTATGGGCCGTCACCGCATCCGGACGCGCATCGGTCATGGATCGGTTTTCCAGCAGGTTGGACACCCGCCATTCCGGAATGAATCCACGCCCCTTTCCGCCGCGGGAAGACGGCGAGTCGTCAATAAAAAACGGCTGCGTCCAAGCGAACTTCTCTCCAGGCCCCCAACACTCGAAACGTACATACTTGCTGCGAGGCGGAACCGTCACTTCAATCGATGATGCGTCGGCGACCGCAAATCGCTGAGCTGTGTTTTTCAACGCGACGATCCGCTGGGCATTTTCCGTCTCGATGCGGATACGGTCACCGTTGACGTGGATGCCGGAGATCGTCACTCCGGTCGAGCAGTAGAAACGGCCATTGACCAGTGAGTCGATCACGCCGTCAAGCGTGCGCTCCTTGACATAGGCCGTATTCCAGCCAAGCTCGACGTCACCGCTGGCGGCGTGGCTGTCATCATTGGCGAATCCCCAGATCCTCCTGCCCTCGTTCAACAACATGTCCCACTTGTTGGTTGCGTAGGGGCTGCCCTCAAGCCGACAGATCACGCCATTAAAAATTTCGACGCCGATGTAACCGGTCCACTCGCGGAGTTGTTCGATCGAGCAGTGGTCGAAATTGCCGTGCCAATTGGGATGGTTTATGACGGCGAAACCACGGCCGCGCTTCCCGTTCGACTCAGACCCTATACCGCAGGCGTTGATTTGGTTCAGCACTTCCTGGCGGTAACGGGACGGCTTGACATAACGGTCGGCATCGACGTGCAGCAGGTGCGGCCCCAAGGCACTGACCTCATTGCCCGGAATCAGGATCATCCCACGCCGGCTCCACTCGGCGCACTCATCGCGCGACGAGAGAATGTCGTGGTCGGACAACATAAGGAAGCCGTACCCGCGTGCTGCGTAGTCGTCGATGACTGCCTGTGGAGTGCGCTCGCCGTCGCTGCGGGTCGAGTGAGCGTGGAGATTACCGCGCAGCCACTGGCCGCCGGTCAGATCGGTGTAGGGGTGGGAAATCTGCATGGCCAATCGTCAACGGAATATGGGCGGTCGAGTCGCCGCCGTTCCAACAGCGAACGTCTCTCGACCTGTTACAAGTCGATTTATCCTGCTGCCGGCTTCGGTGAGTTCGTGTGGCCGATTTCGCGGTCGCCGGGCGTGAAGCTCTCCTGACCGACAGGCATGACATCGGGAAAGAAGCTCTGCGGCGGCTGTGTGCGGCGGTGAACCCACGCCCAGAAAACCACACCGGCAGCGACGGCGACTGTCGCCACACCGATCACGGTCAGCACGATCTGTGTGGTGAACTGGAGCCAGGACCCATTGCTCACAAGATGCGCCAGACGGGTCGGCGTGATGTGCTGATAGGGAGCATATGCCGAGGGTGAATCGACCAGCCACACCCACAGGGCCGTACCCGCAAACATCACCAGTGATGCAGGGAGCAGAACCTTCACGCAGGCGTAAAGCACCTGATCAATACGGATGCGCGGCAGCGTCCAGCGCAGCCACATCTGGATGAAGACCATGCTCATCGCCTTGATGACAAACCAGAACAAGCCGTAAAAATTCAGGAGCAGCAGCTTGACCGGTGAGCCGCCCAGACCCATGGCAGCGGAAGTCGCCTCCCAGCCGTGAGCCGCGGTGATCGCACCATTGAAGAACTGCTGACCGGCGTGGATCGGATCATAACCCAGCGCGTGATAAATCGGATCGAAAATTCCCAGCGGACTCGTCCATGAGCCTAAAAAGAGAGCCGCCTGAATACCGCCGACGATGAACATGCCTGCGTATTCAGCAAAGAAAAAGAAGCTGAAACGCAGCCCGCTGTATTCCGTGTGGAATCCTGCGACCAGTTCACTTTCTGATTCTGGAAGATCAAACGGTGCCCGCTTGTTGGCTGCGAGGCTCGAAATGAAATAGAGAAGGAAAGCCACGAATACGAACGGATTGTGATAGACGAACCAGTCCCAGATCCCAGCACCCTGAAGATAGCCAAGCTCCACAAGGTCGAGCGTACCAGCGACGAGCAGCCCACAGATGATCGAGATTCCCAACGGAATCTCGTAGCTGACCATCTGGCAGGCTTCTCGCATTGCGCCGTAGATCGACCACTTGGAATTACTCGCCCAGCCGGCGAGGATCACGCCCATAACTTCCACCGAGAGAACCGCGACGACGTACAACACGCCGATATTGAGCCGCGACTCAAAAATAAACTGCGGGCCAAACGGCAAAGCCAGAAACGCCGCGAATACCGGCGCGAACGCCAGATAAGGCGCGAGCCGGAAAAGGAAGGCATCCGCCCCGGTGGGCATGAGGTCTTCTTTGAGGATGAGCTTGATACCGTCGGCGATCGACTGAGACCAGCCGTGCCAGCCGCCGACGTGCATCGGGCCGTAGCGGCCCTGCATGTGGCCGGCGACTTTACGCTCCCACCAGATGCTGAACATGGCGATCACGCTGATTCCCGCGAGAAACACCGTGGCGACGATGAGTACCTTGATAAGGATGACAAGCCAGATGCCGTACTGGGCGTAATCGACGCCGAGGTGAACGGCCAGTTGTTGCGCCAATTGCTCGATCATGAAAATCTCGGATTAAGGCCGGCTGAGCCAGCTGAGCGTCGGCGGATTGTAGCAACGGCAGGATTGACTCGCCAAAGGTACCCAGCGTGGGTGGGCCGAGCGGGGCGAGTCAATTTCGTTTCTCTCGCGCCAGACGCAGTTTCTCGTACACCTCCAGGGGGATGTTCTGACTGCCGAGCTTCACCGGCTTGCGGGTGCCGTGGAAATCACTTCCGCCGCTGATAAGAAGGCCGAGATTCTGGGCGAGTTTGGTGTATTGTTCGACCTCGGCTGGAGTGTGTTCGCTGTGGCGTGTCTCCATGCCGTCAAGACCGAACGATTTCAGTCGTGTGACACAGTGGATCAGCTCATCTTCATCACGACATCGAAGCTGCACCGGGTGCGCTAATATCGCCAAGCCGCCGGCGTGGTGTATCGCCTCGATGGCGTGCGTGGGTGAGAGAGTGTCTTTCCGCACATAAGCAGGTTTTCCCTCGCCGATGTACTTAGTAAACGCATCCTGATTACTTTTGACATAACCCTTTTTCACCATGATCTGCGCGATATGCGGGCGGCCGATGATCTCCGTGCCAGAGGCCGCCGCCAGCTCACGAACCTCGTCGTAATCAATTTTGACGCCCAGTTCCTGGAGCTTGCGGACGATTTGAGGGTTCCGATCCCTGCGAGCAATGAGCAGTCGCTCGTGGATCGTGTGCAGTTGGGGATCATCGTGGCGTACGAATAAACCCAGGATGTGAAGCGTGCCGAGCTTTTTATCAGCCTCGGTTTTGACGCGCAGAGCTAAAATGTCAGCCGAAAGCTCGATACCGGGGACGAACGTAACACCCGCAGCCTCGCACCCCTGTGCACAATCGCAAAGTCCCTGCGTGGTGTCGTGGTCCGTCAATGCAATGACCTGCACTCCCAACGAAGCCGCCAACGGCCCGAGCGCCTCGGGCGCGAGCGTGCCGTCGGAGGCGGTTGAGTGCATATGCAGATCACACGAAGACATTCGGTAGCAATTATAGCGGTATGACGAGCCACGAGGTATTCCGCAGGTTAAATAAATCATCTCCGCAGTTCACAAAAAAAGTGAATTCAACTGCTGTACGAACACCCTGGCATCGTCGCATTGAGATATGATCCACCGTCGATCTTCTTCACCCGGATTCATCAAGGAAAAATTTCGATGATACGACGCATTACCTGGTGCCTGTCCGTTCTGGCTATGCTGCTCACCGCTATCGACATGAGCTGGGCTCAGGCTCCCGCAACGCCGGCTCCAACGGTCATCGTCGCGGAAGGTGAGTTTTTCACCCCCGGTCAAGCCGCCAATCCAGAACAAGCCTGGAAACTCACCCCGCAGGATCAGAGCTACGCCAGCCATTCCTATGGGGGCATGTGGTCGAACAACGGTGCCCTGCTGGGTGCCTCGTCTGACAGCGCTGGTGCAGTTGCCACCCAAAAGGTGACGATTCCAACAGCCGGTGCCTACCGCGTCTGGAGCAAGTATCAGGCTCCGCCCTACTTCAACTACCTGCACAAAATCGAAGTGATTCAGGGTGGAAACACCGTCTTTTCCCACGTGTACGGCAAGGTCGATGCGCCGCGATTCTGGAGCTTCGGCACCCCGATGAACAAACAGATCTGGTGGTTCTGGGGAGTGGATCACGACGCGGCTGAGGCCCCCGCTGCCACCACTCAGCTCGCTGCCGGTGAGGCGGAAATCCGACTTACCTCCATCGCGCAGCCTGCACCGATGCTCGGCGGTGACCGCTTCATCGACTTCATTGTGCTCACCACTGAATTGCGCGATACCTATCAGAATTTTCAAGGGCAGGGTATTGGCAGCCCCTTCATGATGGAGGCGTGGGCGGCGAATAAGCTTTACGCACGCTTCAAAAACACAACCGCAGCACCCGCGACACTCAGTGCTACCTGTGGTACAGGCCACGTGCAACCACAATACGGCGGCCTCAATGGTGATTTCCCCGCCAAGGGCCAGCCCGTCGCGCCCGGCGCATGGAGTCCGTGGTTTAACATCGGCCCGGTCCTGCGCCTCGCCGCCGATGAGGGCTTCATGGGCTCGCTTCCGGGTAACGTGACGTTTGACTTCCAGATGGCTCGCGATCCCGAAGGCAAGGATATGGTTGCCAACCTGCAACTTCCCAGCGGGGCTGCTCTGATTATTCCCAAAGAAATCGCATGGGATAAAAACGCAAAAGTGATCCTGAGCAAGGACCACGCCTCGAGAATTACCGAGTTGGCCAAAACCAAATGGCGTACCGCCAACAACGGTAAAAAGCCTCAGAAAATCGCGTTCTACGGCGTCTTCCCCAAACGGGCTGGTGAAAACTGGGTTGATACGCTCAAGGATTCCCTGGGCTACAACACTCTTCTTCCGGACAACTTCGCGCATATCAAGCGCGATGGCTATTTCCAGCACACTCATAACGCTGTCGAGATTAAACAATACGCCGAGTCGCTCACTCCCCAGCAGCGGGCGGACATGCGGATTCTTTCCTTCGGCGATGAGATTTACATCCCCGAAATCAACTATGCCGAACCTGCCAACAACGAGAAGTTCAAAAAATGGGTCAAAGCCAAAGGTTTGACCGCAGCGGATCTGGGTGGTGTTGACCCGGCATCGGCCACGCTATCCAAAGCTAACCCGCGGATCGCCTGGTACTCCAACCTTTTCAGCGAGCAGGAGGGTTTCCTCGTCTTCGCTGACAACACGAAACTCGTCGAGCAGCTTTTCCACCCCGACATCCTCACCGGAGCGAATTACTCTCCCCATGCTGCTCCGCAGTATTACGGCCCGATCTCACAATGGGTGGACATCTTCAAGGTCCGAGGGATGAAGGCTTATTGGGCTGAGGACTACATCTTCAGTGTCCCGGAGTCGCCGCAGATCCTCGGCTGGATGTTCGCCACGGTGCGCTGCGCGGTGAAGTATCACAATCTTCCCTCGCACTTTTACATCATGCCTCATGCACCGGGGCAGACCCCTGACAACCTCCATCGCAGCATGCTATTTGCCGTGGGTGCAGGCGCGATCGACATTGATAATTTCTGGGTCGCTCCCGCCGAGACGTTTACAGAAAACTTTGTCTCGTGGGGCTATGAGGATTCCTTCCGCGTCCTCAAGGAATCAATCTATGACTCCGGTGAAGTGGAGGATGTCTCTGTTGGCGGCAAGCCACGCCCAGCCAAAGTTGCGATTGTGCTCAGCAAAGCCACGGAGTTCAACGAAAAGAATCTGAAGGTCGAGCCCTCTAGCGATCTATTCGCCGCTCAATGCACCAATTTCCCGCAAACGCTCTGGCAGCAGACGCTCTGCCGAAAAGATCAGCAGATGCTCTACCTGGCACTTCGCAATGCGAGGCACGAAGTCGAGCTGATTACGGAAGATGACATCACGGAAGGCGTTAACGGCAAGGACATCCTGAACAACTACGACGTGATCTACTTCGCCGGCGAGTGGATTGATGACCATGCTGCTAAAAAGATCGATGCATGGGTTAAGAACGGCGGCGTGCTCTATGCGGCGGCGGGTGTCGGCCACCTGAATCAATTCAATCAGGAAGAGTCTGCTCTGGTCAACATCCTCGGCGTCAAGAGCGCAGGTGTCACCAAAAATGCGTACCACCTTCGTCCTCTCCTGGAACTGCCTCTGGCGCCAGCCATCGACACCATCACCCTCGATAGCGGTGAAAAAATCCCCGCGATCGGCATGAAACAGGTGCTCAAGGTCGATAGCGCATCCGGTGCGAAAGTCGTCGGCAAGTGGAGTGACGGCAGCGCAGCGGTCACCGAGCGTGATTACGGAAAAGGTAAAGCGTTCGCGGTCGGAACCCTCGCCGGCCACAGCTATTTCAAAACCGGCACCCTGCCGGTACCCTGGGCACGAGGAGGCTACAAAAACCTGTACACGCCTATCGACTTCGACCCTGCTGCGACGAAGCTCGCGCTGTTGGGTGTCGCAGCCAAGCCCGACCTTGCACGTGAGATCTCCATCACCGACCCGCATGTCGAAGCGTTGATCCTCGATAACCAAAAAGGGACGCTGGTCACCCTCATCAACTGGGGAAGCTCCCACAGCAAGGGCACCACGGTCACTGTGAAACTCCCGTTCAAGCCCAGTTCTGCGCGCCTCGTCAGCGCGCAGAAGGCAATCGAAGTGAAATACGAAAACGGAGAGGCAACCTTCACGCTCGACGTGCCGGAAGCGGAGTATGTGCTTCTGAACAAGTAAGCCCGCTAATTGTTGGTCAACCCATCCGCGAGGAGATTATTCCTCGCGGATGGGAGATCACGATGGTGTTGATTCGTCGGCTGACTGTAAGCACCGTAAGACAGTACGGTGGCTGTCACTGATTTTGGAGTTCACAGCCAATCTGCGTACGGCTGGTTGACGTGATTTTTCGGATCGGGTGACCTTGTTTTTACTTTTCCTGCTCCGCATCTAACACTGATATTTTGAGTCGGCCGGTCATTCGCAGCAGTTGCCCCATGTCCAGCACTCCGTCCTGATCCGACAACGAACTGCGCGACAGCGCAATGTGAGCTGCGTCGAAGGAAACATCCTCCAGCACAGCATCCAAATCCGCCCACCCTGCCCCAGAGGTAAAAGCTCCTGTGGAATGGGCTTTGGCAGCGGAACCAGCCTTGTTGGATATGTCCGCGTTCCGTCGTTCGGCTGGGAGCCACGCCTGGGTCCACATGTGATAGCCAAAGACATCTTTCTGACCCGCGAATTCCTCCACATAAAGCAGGCCTGACACGACCCGGCTGGGAATACCTGCCGCACGCAGCAACGCAGCCAACAGCACAGCGTGCTCTGTGCAGTCACCTCTGCCGGTTCGAGCGACTTCCGTGGCGGTCGCAAAACCAACTGTCAGGTCCTTCGTCTCCACGTAGTCATGCACAAACTTGCGCAATATCTCTGCCTTCCTCGAAGCGGAGAGATCGTCCGGCTGGCCTGACAGAGCTTTTTTCAACAGGGCCTTGATCTTTTCGTCCTCGAAATCCAGATAATCCGATGCCTTGCGGTGTTCCTCTCTGGGTACGTCATCCAGAGGATTTACCGGCGATGAAAGATCGACCACGACCGTGGCGGTCGATTCATCCGTCCATACGACGCGCTGATAACCGCCACGCGGAAAATCCACCAAGCCGGATGCAGGCCGAGTTGTCGCGCCATCACCTGCTGATTGGTCCGGCTGCAACGTGATCTGGTACACCGCGGAGCGCAGTGTCCTCGGTTTCTGAATCGGATGGTCCGGCTTGACGAAGGATGCAACCATCACCTCGCCAGCCTTCCCGGGTTTTCGTGCGTCTTCCTCGGTCGCCTGCACCACCGTGATCGACAATCCCCCGATCACCGGCATCGTGGACTTGAGCGGCCTTCCAAACTCATCCACATGAGCCAGCAGCGTGACGCCAGGCATGTTGCTGCCGACCTGCGCTGCTGAAAATGCCGTGACATGCCGTCCGGCAATCTCGATATCCTCTTTTCCCTTGATCGTGAGCTTTGATTCAAATCGTTTCAGACTGGTGGCCGGATCGAATGCCCACCACTTGATCTCTTTATCACCTGCAGCAATTCGATCATGCACGTAGCGTTCCGCGGCGGCAGGTGTCAGAAAGTTTCGATCGGCTTCGGTGGTGGTGACTGTGCTGTGTCGCTGTCGATCACCCTGGGTGGTCACCACATCCATCGACTCCGGGCCGAATGTCACCTTCTGTCTCATGACCAGTCCGCCGAGCATCTGCTCGGAAGTTGCGCGGATCGGTTTGCCGTCGGGGGTCTCAGCAAAAGCCGTTGCGATGGAAATGGCGATCTCCGCTTCGCCGCGGCGCATGGACAACTTCATCAGCGTGGTCGATTCGATAACGGTTGACGACTCGCGTGTCGTCGTATTCATGTAGCCGATCTGTTCCTGATCGAGAAAGACCTGATACCAACGGGAAAAAGTGGTCTTGGCCGGTTCGCTGGCGACAACGGGGCCGGCCATCGCGGGAGCAGCCAGCGCAAGCCAAAAGACTGCGGGAGCAAAGCGTGATCGTGTCATCATGAGGTAATGCCTATTGATGTCCTTTTCCGCGTGCCGCCGACCACGGAACCTGCGAGCAACATCAGCGGGAGCCGACTTTACGTTGTTCTAACGCTCAATGCTCAGCGCGGTTCATTGTAGTGCTGCGATTGCCTGCTTCAGCCCATCAAGCTGCTCGTGCGGATAGAGCGAGAAACTCCAGTCGCGCCGCAACGCCAGCCCTTGATTCCGCACACCGACACTCGCCTGTGATAGGCGTTGCTCCGCTTGATGTATTGCGTGCGGATGCGCGGCTGTCAGCTGCCCGTTCATTTCACGTAATTCGTCAAACAACATCCGTCGCCGCACCTTATCGCCTTTGGCAATGCGCATTTCCTTAAGGATGTGCTGTTTGCGCCGTGTCGATCCGTCATCGAGTCTCAACGCGCGATCCATGTTGTACGGCAGGTGATGTTTCCACCAATGGGCACGAGCCAGATCATTGCGTGTAGCCACGGGTACCGTAAAAGGCAGGTGCAGATCCGCGCTGACGACAGCCATCGGAGCCAGTTCCTCCTTCGCCCAATCGCGCCACCATTCTTCGGTGATCTGCTCATAGATTCCGCCGCCTTTGCCGTGAATAAACAAGTCACAACATGATCGACGAAGGATGGCCGTCATGAAGATCGCCCGCGGCGCGAGCTGTAGCCCGCCCGGTCGAGTTCGCGCCAGGGGCAGGCCCATGACATCAATCACCTCGCCGGTCTCCAATGCAAGAACCGGCCGCGATCCTGACAGATCGGCAAAAACCCTGAGGCGAGGCTGCTGCCATCCCAATGCCCATAAGGGCAGTTCTACGCGATCGCGCGTCACAACCAATTGGGAAACCCTGGCCTCAAAATGTCGGACGGCTGCGCGGTTGTAAATCGCTGCGCAATGACGAGCATCCGCCAGCATCCGTTGTACGAGGTAGTCGAAGGATGGAAGCAGATTTAACTGCGTAGCGAACAGCAAAGGCATCGAGCCGGTCCAAGGCTCCATGAGTTTGTCGGTCCATGCACCGACTTGTTCAGCCAAAGTACGGGCCGGCGGAAGCGTCCGTATCGTGTTTCGGAGCGAACCGATATCAGCAGCCAGCGAGTTTTTCGTCAGAGCGTCGAGCGAAGACTGGATCACCTCCAAATCCGCAGCAGGCTGCGATCCTGACGGCAGAGTTAAGTTTTCCGGTGCGAGATTGACCCGTTGGGAACGCAACGTGTCGCCGTCGTAGATCGGAACATCGAGCGCAAGGGCCTCATGAACATCCTGATCAACGACAAGATGAAAAGTCGTTGCCCCCATCCGATCGGCTGTAAGCGAGGTCGCCACATCCTTGGCGAGTATCCCCGGATGCCAGAGCCACGCCTGGTGCCCCGTTGCGACGATACTCGTTACCTCAACAACCTGTGGCCCGCCCAGGAGCAGTGAATTCTGGTTCAGTAGTTCTTTGAGAAAGGCCCGATCCGCAACACGGTCAGCAGCCGGTACTGAACCGGGCCGCAACACCCACTCGTGTACCCGTGGCTCGGCCAGCACTTTCATAGAGACACTCTACCGAACCTGGCCAGGGCTATTTGCAACCAGATCATCCCCACGAAGGGGATGCGGAACATCGAACGATGCGTGTGACACATTTCCGACGTGACTTACTCTTCAGAATCACAATTGGCGCACGCGGGTTCAGCCTGCGGAAATTTATCGGGAAACTTCGCCAGCTCACGCTCAAACACCTGAGTGTAGTGGGCCAGGCGATGGTCAGGATTGTCCAGCGATCCGCCGAAACTGCGATTCGGGTCGTTGTAAATCAGATCGATCGGCAGCTCGGTTATGCGCAAACCATTCGCAACTGCCTGTACCCAGAATTGAAGCGGGAATGCGTAGCCGGTCTCGTCAAGCGTAAGACGGCGGAGTGCTTTGACTCGGTAGGCCTTGAAACCACAGAACGCATCAGTGAGCCGCAGACCCAGACGGTCATTGACCATAGCTGTGATCTTGCGATTGATCGCACGGCGATCCGTCGGCGCAACAGTCACAGCCGACTCGACGGTCATGTATCGGCTGCCGCTGATCACATCCGCGCCATTCTCCCGGTCGTTCTGTGCCTGCTGAATGGCAGCATGGAAATCCGGCAGGCTCGCGGGTTGATGCTGCTCGTCGCAGTCCATGGTGATCAGCCAGTCGTAGCAATAGCATTGACAGGTCGCCCATCGAAACGCAGCGATCATTGACTGGCCGTATCCGCGGTTGCGGGCATGTCTCACGACTTCAACGGGTTGCTTGGCCAGCAGTAACGGCGTCTCATCGGTGGAGCCGTCATCAATGACCAAAATGTCGCGGGCATAACGGCGCACCTCATCGAGAACCTTGGTGACGTGCTTTTGCTCGTTATAAACGGGAATTGCCAGGAGAGTACGCATGAGTCGAGTCCTTCTTGCCGCGGGTTCGACCTGTCGTCAGGCCGACACCCGCTGGAGGATGGTAAGCCGGGTCAGGGACAGGTTCCAGCGGCGCAGATTTCAAATTGTTCCTTCCCTGTCCATAGCGGTTATACCCGCGAGCAACTACTTCAAGGACACCGAAGCTGCCAGCGCGACGAACTGTTCAATAGTGAGCTGCTCTGGCCTGGCCATGGGATCAATGGCGGCGGGAAGCACGGTATTCCGACCAAGAATCGAACCGATCTGCTTGCGGCGTTTTGAAAACAACGTATGCAGCAGATGAGATAGGGCTTTCAGATCCGGAGCAAGTGGCTCTTTTCGGCGACGTAAGCACACCACTGCTGAGTCCACTTTCGGAGCCGGCCAGAAACATCCGGGAGTCAATATTGCGATCCGCTCAACGTGGCACGCTGCCTGAACGAAAATTCCCAGCGGACCATAGTCCTTGCCGCCCGGCTCAGCAGTCAGTCGATCAGCCACCTCACGTTGGATCATCACCACAGCCAGCGTCATCTCAGGATGATCAAGCACCAGGTTCGCCAGGAGTGGCGAAGCGACGTTATAGGGAAGGTTAGCGATCAGCTTGAAGTCAAACGGGTTAGAAGGTCGGTGTGCCAGGTCAGGAGTACCTGTCTCGCGGACCTCATCGAGTAATTGCCACACCGCTGGGTTGATGTCGTGCTTACCCGCCAGGACATCAGCGATGAGAAGTCTCGCGCGTTCCGGGCGACGTTCCAGCACGCGCTGTCGCAAAATCGGCTCAAGCTCGCCGTCGATTTCCACCATCGCCAGCCGAGCACCAGCATCCAGTAACCGTTCCGACAGCGCACCGGTGCCGGGGCCTACCTCGAGCACGAGTTCGCCATCTTTCAATGCGGCTGCGTCAAGAATCCGAGCCATCTGATTGGCATCGTGCAAAAAGTTCTGCCCCAGCCGATGCCGCGGATGCAAGCCATAAGTTGCCAGAAGTGATTTGATTTCGGAAAGCGTCTGGGCCATGACAACTTCGCGTCATTGGAACAACATCAGTCGATGCGCAAATCCTCTCAGCCAGACGACCAGCCTCATGCCTCGCATCTTGCTGTCAGCTACAGGAATCGGCGGACCGTTTTCCCAATCACTTTTGCCATGCGCAAAAATCCCAGATCCGTCGGATGCACGCCGTCCACCGTGCCGAAGTTATCCCTCTCAACATCACCCAGAAGCGTATCGCCCTTGACGTAGAACAGGTCTTTCACCCCAATCTTGAGTAACTGGCGGAAGGCTTCGCGAAGCCGTGCATTCTTATCCGTTCGAATGTTGGCACCGGACTTCTGAAACGGCTGGGATTGATAGATGATGTTTTCGACCAGCACGATCGGTGTTCGTGGCCGGGCGGTGCGAAGGGTTTTAACGAACGGCTCCGTGCGTTGACTCACCTGTTCGGGAGACATATTTGGCAGGCCGTCGAGCACAAAGACCGCAGGGTTGAGTTCACCCAGAAACGGCGCCATTTCGAGATCCATCGGTCCATTACCGGAAAAGCCGAGATTGATCGAATTGCAATCAAGATCACGGGACATGATTTCCGGATAGCCCATACCGGATCGACTCGCGCATCCGCCATGCACAATTGATGTGCCGTACACGACAAAACCTCTGCCTTTTTTGCCGGATCGCGGCTTGGCGCGCTTGATCGTGGCCCCTTCAGGAATGCCAATAGCCACACTTGTGACACCGTTGTAGAGCGGCAGAAAGAGCTGGTACTCGCGCGATCCATCCAGCGAACCGTTTATCGTGACTTTGTTGGTGAGCGACGCTCCCGGTATGCCGGTACCTGCCCAGAGCCAGCGACCGCTTTTTCGGCCATACAAATCGAGTCCGCTGACACCTGTCGCCGGCATATGCGGCATGGCGTAGTTTTCGGAACGCAGCGTCCACCGTGCAGAGATGGCTGTCGCGTTAGTTACAAATCGAACGTTGATTCCCGCGGAATGATGGCTGAGTTCCCAGACCGGCGGACGCACAATGGCTTTCGCCCGGGCTGGCAAGCGATCATAAAACTCCTCGGTGTCGTTCCATCCTCGCCCCTCAACGCCGAGCGCGCGGATGTCGTACCAGCGCACGCCGTCAGCCACTTCCAGAGGAACGAAGTTTTTATCCAGTTTGTCGATTGTTGAAGTCTGTGCCATGGTGTCTCTGATTGTTGGAATAAGGAACTTTATCAAACCGGCGAGAATACCCCTCGTGTCGAGGTCGGGTAAACCCATGCTAACATGGCCGACATGCCTATTCGCAAGCTGCCGCTGCTGCTGGTGAATCAGATCGCTGCGGGCGAGGTGATCGAGCGGCCGGCCAGTGTCGTCAAAGAACTCGTGGAAAACAGCCTCGACGCCGGCGCGAAGCGCATCGAAGTTGCCGTTGAGGATGGCGGCCGGGAGTTGATTCGTGTCAGCGATGATGGCGGAGGCATCCCGTCGGATGAGTTGTCACTGGCGCTTGCACCTCACGCCACGAGCAAGCTTCAGACTCCCGATCAGCTTGCCGCGATCACAACCATGGGATTCCGCGGCGAGGCATTGGCGTCCATCGCCAGTGTCAGCCGGATGCGTCTGACCAGCCGAGCGACAATCGATGGCAAGTCCGCTGAGTCCGGAGCATACCTCCAGGCGTCCGGCGACTATGTGGGCGAAGTCACCCCCGATGCCTGCGCTCCGGGCACTGTCGTCGAAGTGCGAGACCTGTTTTTCAATACCCCCGCACGACGGAAGTTCATGCGTGCCGGGCCGACGGAGTTTGGTCACATCACCGAATTACTTGGTCGGCTCGCAATGGTCCGTCCGGATGTGTCGTTCACCCTCCTGCATAACGGCAAAAAATCACTTGAGGTCTTTGCAACTTCATCGCGTCGTCAGCGCTGTATCGATGTGTTGGGAGAGGAACTCGATGAAGCCATGCTCGAGTTCGAGCAGGAGGATATAAGCCCCGATGCAGTGATAGAAGAAAACAACCGCACCAAGCGCGCTCGTGTATGGGGGCTTGCCGGGCTGCCCGCGATTGCCCGCGCCACGGGCAAGTTTCAATACCTTTACCTCAACGGGCGACCGATCCGCGACCGCACGCTGACACACGCCATCAAAGAAGCCTATCGCGGCTTGATCCCGCCGGATAAACAACCGGTCGCAGTAGTCTTTTTGGAAATCGATCCGCGCGCCGTCGATGTGAACGTGCACCCTGCTAAAGCTGAAGTCCGCTTCGGTGATCCCAATCGCTGGCACGGCCTGGCGCTCGCAGCAATGCGGCAGCGGTTGTTGGCGGGTGATCTGACGCCGAGCGTTGGGATGCCACCACTGGATACTTCCCGCGGATCGAGCATGTCGATCCCCCCGCCCCAAACCTCAACGCCGATCCCGCAAACCAATGCTGCGGCTTTTGTGGAGTACTTCCGCAGAATGGACCCGCAGCAGAAAAACTTTGTATATGAGGAAGTTCGCCGCGAGGTAGTCGGCAATTTATCCGATCAGTCCGTCTCTTTGCCGAACCCATCCGGGACGGAATCGGAGCTAGTTGCGCCCGTGCTGCGTGCGCAGGGTGTCCTTCAAGTTCATCAGAGCTATTTGGTGACGCAGGACGATCAGGGGCTGCTCATCGTCGATCAGCACGCACTGCATGAGCGGGTGATGTTCGAGGAGCTTCGCCGCCGCGTGCTGGCTCCGGGATCCACGCTGGAAAGTCAGCGGTTACTGATGCCTGCGGTCGTATCCGCCTCCGTAAAACGGCAGGCATTGATTGAGCAACTCAAGCCGCTCCTGGAGCGGATCGGCATCGAAGCTGAGCCAATCGGCAAAGATGCGGTCGCGGTTCATGCGTTTCCGTCATTCCTCTTCGACCGCAACGTGGACCCCGTCGAGTTTTGTGAGGAACTCCTCGATAAAGCTGAGGACGGTCAACTCGATCAACCCAGCGTGAATACCGACGAAGCGGTGCTGCACGAGGTGCTGGATATGATGGCCTGCAAGGCAGCGGTGAAAGCTGGAGACGCCATGCGACCGGAAGAGCTCGCTGCACTTCTGGCGAAACGCGACGAAATCGAACGATCCAGTAACTGTCCGCATGGACGGCCGACTACCATCCGCCTGACACTCAAAGACCTGGAAAAACAGTTCAAGCGAGTTTGAGCAGCCCACGACATCGCCGCACGTCAATCATCACAACCCGGAAGCCCGTCGATTGACTCCAATAACACGGGGTATCGGAGCAGTTCTGCAAGTGACACGGCATCGTACTCTCATCGGTAGAATCTTCGTATGGTCAAATTCGGAGCGATCAAGCGACAGCACGGCCGAATCGACGGACTCGATGAGTTGCTCGATCGGATCATCCGTGAGTGTCCTCACGTTTCGCGGATCGTCCCCGGCCGCATGGGTCGCAAGCGAGGCAATACTCCCGCCAAACTCAAGATCCAATATGAAACCGCGGGAAATGCTGCCGCCTCCGCGGGTAAACCGGCAACTGGTCTCAAGTGCATCTACACCAAGGCGGGCAGTTGGCAGGAAGTTTTTCTGATCTGCGGAAACACAGCGGCAGCACGTCAATGGCTTGAGAGACAACCGTTCACCGATACCTGATACAAATCTACGGGTTTCTATTCAACGATCCTTATTCGGTTCGTAAACGACACAACAACGAGCTGCAACAACCCGAATCCTCTTCGTGGTGGAACTGCACAATATATTTTTTCGCGTTATCACGTTATGACTATGAATGGTTCAGACTGCGTATGATTGCCGTATGGTGAGCGGTTTCGGTCACATGAAGTATTGACAGACCAGCGGAGATGTTTCTGTCATGACGAAAGCCACCGCGATTGATCGCCCATCAAAAATCCTGATCGTCGATGACCATCCTATTGTCCGCCAGGGGCTGGCCAGGCTCATCGAGGAGCAGCCGGGTTTCAGCGTGTGCGGACAGGCGGAAGGGGCTGCCGATACCCTTGAGCTGTTCGAAGCTACTCAGCCGGATCTGATCATCGTGGATATTTCGCTCAAAGATGTTGGCGGCATCGAGTTGATCAAACAAATCAAATCACGCAATCCGAACACTCTGATGCTTGTCTCGTCAATGCACGATGAGTCGCTGTATGCAGAGCGTGCTTTGCGCGCTGGGGCCAGAGGCTATATCAACAAAGAGGAGGCCATCGAAAAAATGATGGCTGCGATCAAAACCATCCTCAGCGGCAAGGTCTATCTGAGTGAACGGATGACCGACCAACTGCTTCATCGTGCTGTCACACCCAGCGACGGGATTCAGACTTCTCCCGTCGAGAGTCTTTCCGACCGCGAGCTCGAAGTCTTTGAATTCATCGGCGACGGCCTGACCACAAGGCAGATCGCCAGAAAATTATTTCTAAGCACGAAAACGATCGAGACCTATCGCGAACACATCAAAAGCAAGCTCAATGTCAAGAGCAGTACTGAACTGGTCCACTTCGCGGTGCGCTGGCGATTGGAAAAAGAGTAAGGGAACACTCTCGATTGATGAAACACGCGAGTACGAAAGACGACCCCTGCCAGCCGGAGAGATACTAAATCCTTAAATGGTTGCGAGGACATCAGCCAGCAGTTCCTGCCGCCACCCTCTGGTAAGCCGTGAGTCTTCTGTAATGCCAGCCGTGCGTAGAGCCAGTAATCGAGCGATTTCCCGCTTGCTTGCCACAAGTGCCGGGGCGATGGTCCGATCCGCGGCACGTGTCTGAATCATGGTCCAGAACGACTCCACGCGATCACGGTCCGCGGAGACTAACGGGCTGTTCTCCTGGATCGGCGGTTCCTTCATCGCTGCCTGCGTCAAATCCACGATCGTCTGCCCCCAGACATCCTCGACAGGCCGGGGCAGATGTCGAATCCGCGCCAGGTCCGCTACTGTTCGTGCCGGCGAACGGGACAGTGTGAGAAGCACGCCGTCATTGACCAGTGATCGGGGTGGAACATCCGCCTCGCGTGCGGACTGTTCGCGCCAGGCGAGCAGAGCCCGCAACACATTTTTCTGTCGCGGCCGAAGAATCTCAACGCCGCGCACCCGCAGTCGCGATGATTGGGGATCAAACTCATAAAGCGAGCGATCGGTCAGCACGCTGCATTCTTCCTCAGCCCATGAAGCATTACCTCGCAAATCCAATTGCTTGCCTAGCTCGTGCCGCACCAATGGCAGGTATCGCACGTCATTGGCGGCGTACTGAGTCTGAATCGGAGACAGCGGCCGATAGTCCCATTGACTGAATTTCAAACCCTGTCCGACATCTCCACTGGTCAGATGTAACGCGAGTTTCCCCATGGCGATGGGATACGTCTGGCCGATGAACCCAGCCGCGATTTGAGTATCAAAAACTCGTTGTGGCGGCTTCCCAAGATGTCTCAATACCGGCTCGAGATCCTGCACCCCTGCGTGAACGATTTTTTCTACCGCATCATCCGCCAGCAAAGCCCAGAACGGTTGCAGGTCTAATCCCGCGAGTGGATCGACCAGCGTCACTTTTTTTGTTGTTGCGACCTGCACCAGACAGAGCCTGGGAAAGTAACTCTGTTCTCCGATGAACTCACTGTCATAGGCAAACCGTCCCGCATCGCGCAGCTCGCCAATAAGCCTGGTTAAACCCACCCGGTCCTGCACGATCTCCGGCACATTCGTCGGCACGAGGGGGTGGTCAAGGACAGCCGGAGGCGGAGCTGGCGTATTGTGGGCTTCGTGGTGACTCCGCATTCTGTGCGTGCTGCGGTAGCCGTTCCATCTGGCTGGCTTCGAGGGTTGAGAATGCTGATCGGGCATGGGGGCGGGACATTTTAGCGAGGAAGGTTTCCAGCCTTTTTATCCGTGTCAAGCGGTAGTTTTCCCGTTCCGAATCACCGCAACGATTTTTTCTGCCCATTTCACGGTACGTGACTTGACAAACCACAAAACTTAAATGAGAATGATTATCATTCGCATAATTGGCATGTAATTGGTTACAAAATTATCCCCATCAATTACGGCTGGGTATCGAGCTTTGATGTTTGCATCAGAACTGTACGTAAGTAGGAAAGGAGACTAGGGCCAGGGATTTTGATGATCGGACGCATCTGCGGATAAAACCAGTTGTGTTCAATGCAGCATCCGTCGTTTATGTCATCTTGGTAAACCAGCGTTGAAACAGCCAGCGGACAACAGAATCGAAAATTGGAATCACACAAAATCCGTAAAGTTTTTCTCTGAATTTTTGATTAATTACTGAATTCAATCGGTTCCGTGGATCGCCCCCGCATGTAGTCGCTGATTTGCTGAGTTGTAGCGTGTTTTTGGAAGCTTTTTCGCTTATAATGGAGTACTCCCGCCTCGTTGTTTGATTGAAAAAAGATCATGAGTTATTGGAATCCTCGTCGCGCTTGTCGGATGTGCATCCGGCAAGCAACACGGTTCGCAGGTTATGCGGGCGCATCCCGCAATGGAGAGTGTGAAATGTTTCGTCGAGTCTTGTCTGCCTTAGTGCTAGCTGCTGTTACCGGTCTGCTGAGTCCATTCGCCCGCGCGGATGTACTCACGCTCCAACCCGATGCAACGGGTGTTGATGACGTGTTTCTCTATGCTGGGTTTCCAACCACTAATTTCCAGGTTGGTTTCCCCACCTACGCGCCGCTGCTGGGAGCTTCTTATTTCCCCATCGGAGGTGACCATACTACGCAGAGCTACATTCGTTTCAGTGACTTCAGCAGTCTGCCCGTGTTTAACCAAAACGAGGTGGCTTCCGTCACGCTGGGACTGACGACGCGCCCGATTCTTGCAGGCACAGGCGAAGACCCGAATAGCAGCAACCCAGTCACGATCTCGTTGTATGAAGTTTCGGCCGATTGGTCGGAAAACACACTGACCTGGAATAACAAGCCGGGTATCGGCCTGTCTCCGCTGAGCACAAACACGATCACAGCGGTGGCGGCGGATAATTCCATCGTGTCCACCTGGAACATTCCCGTTGCCCTCTTCCTTAGCTGGCTGAACTCACCCTCCACAAACTACGGCGTGGCGATCACCCGTGATGCCGCCGACTGGCGCGGTGCCGGCCCGCCACCGGACGACTACGGAGTCATGTTCCGTTCGTCGGACTACGCGACCGCTAGCGCAAGGCCGTTCCTGCAAATTGTCACTGCCCCAATTCCTGAACCGACCTCCTTCGCAGTTTTGGTGCTGGGCGCCACTCTGGTACAGTCGCGGCGGCGGCGAGCTTGATTCAACTTTCTTTAACCGGATGGATCTGCTTTCGGGGAGATATGGCTGGAGTCAAGGACCGTGACGAAATACCAGTCTGATCGCTGGAATAACCTGGAATCCCGGCAAGGTGCGCACCCATCGGCTGATCGGATCACGCAACGGGGGCGGGGACGCGGCAAATGCGCGTTCACGCTCCTGGAGCTCCTCGTGGTCATTTCGATCATCACCATTCTGGTTGCGATCATTTTGCCGGCATTGAGCAAAGCTCGCGCTGTCGCAGAAAAGATCAAATGCGGCAGCGCGCTGAAGCAATCAGGCGTGGCGCTGGCCGCTTATATCACCGACTGGCGCGACACTCTTCCTTACATTGACTCAGCTCTTTTCAAACCGGACGGCTCACGCGATTTCAATGCTGATCCATTCGATGCTGCACTTTATCCTCATGAATGGCCTCAGACGATGAAGGACTACTTCACCGACCTGAGCATCATGCGGTGCCCTTCACAGATTCTGGGATATCCCGAATCCAACGTAAAAATTTCGTATCGTTTCTCCTCCGCGGATAATCTCAACGGCATCCCGGAGACGGTTGATCAGCTCCGCAACCCCATCAGCGGAGTCGATTACAACTGGGACCTGAAATATCTCAACGGTCGCAGGTACGACATGCTCACCAAGGATGAGAGTTATCTTCCTGATGGGGCGGAAGGCTGGCCGCTGATTCGAAGTTCCGGCCCCTATTACCTCATCCGCGATTTTCTCAACCAGCAAGGCGGTCTGACCGGACCGTGGCTGACCCCGCACTTTGGGTATTTCAACCAACTCATGCTCGACCTGCATGTCGTCCTGATCAAGACTGACAACTACCACGGCCTGACGGATGACAAGGACGGAGATTGAGTATCGGGGTACTCGCTCCTGAATCACAATCCTTACCGAAAGAAATATTCATGAGTTCCATAGCATCAAATCCTCCATTGACATTGCAATTGCGTGAACACACGGCCCAGCATCACAAGAATGCTGAGGGACGCGCATTGGAACGCTCTCTTGCCGCCGGCACACTGCCGCGAGATTTGTACCTGGCCATGCTCGGCCAGCGTTACCTCATCCATCGCGTGCTGGAAAAGCATCTGGCGAACCTGAACACGACCGCGCCGGAAGTATCCGTGTTAATCGATCAACAACAGTTTCTCGCCCCGCATGCCGAGGCTGATCTGCGTCACTTTGGCGTCAATATCAGCTCCATCACTCCGCTTAAATCCACCCAGCAACTTTGTGAGCAGATCGATCAAACCGCAGCTAAGAACCCGACCGCACTGGTAGGTGTTCACTACGTCTTTGAGGGCAGTAAAAACGGTGCCCGTTATCTTTGCCGCATCGTTCGACAGGCTTACGGCCTCCATACCGCTGACGGCGTCCGCTACATGGATCCGCATGGTGAACAGCAGCGACCGCTGTGGGAGCAATTCAAACAGCGTCTGGACAGTCTGCCCCTTGAACAAGATCGCATAACGGAAATTGTGGCGGCAGCGGCAACCACCTTTGACGGTATCAGCGCAATCGACGATGAGTTGATGGCTGGTGCTCCTCCGGTCTCCGCATCGCCGGGACATGCGCATCGCCATTGACCGGTTACGGATCTCCAACGCAGCTGTGTAAAGCAATCACATGCGCTGAAAGAGGTTGGTTTTTCCTACCGTCAGCCGTTGGAATTTAATTCATCAGACGGCTACGAATTTATATCAATCTGACCGGGGCGGATCGTGGGAGAATTGTTTACAAGTGTTGAACCCGCACGGGAAAACTCATGAGCCGTGCATTAGAAAGTGGCCCTACAGCGCCACGCGTCGTGTTTACGCCGCGTGAGCTTGGTCGCGTAGGAGCGGCCGCCACCATGATGGTCTTCGGCGGTACCGTCATCATCCTCCTGATGATGGCGATGATGGGCCATTACAACTCACTGGCCCACAGCGGACCCAAGGCTGTCTTGGACGGTGCGGTGATCGCCCTGCTGCTGGGTAAGCAACACCGATGGCGCGTGCTACCCCTGCTGGGGATCGTCTATGGCTTGGTGCTCCTGATCCAGATCGGAGTTCCTTATCTACCCATCGTCCTTACTTTTGCCGGAATACTCGGTGCCGTCGGCGGCAAAACGGCAGGCTTGATTAATCGACGGCTTGGCATACTCATCGCTGCTGGTCTATTCACATGGGCGGCAGGCCTCGGTTCACCCATCAAAATCTACTTTGGCACGGCGGATCAACACGAACCATTCCTCTGGGGACTCTGGTTCGCTGAATGGCCTTTGCGCATCGGCGGTGCGTGGCTCGGCGTGATGCTGACATGGCGAGGCTGGGCGAAACCTTCTCCCGTCGAGACCATCGAACCGGCCATAGATGCCGAGAGTCAGCCATTAACACACGGAATGCCCGGCAGCCGTACCGTGGTTCGAGGTGTGCGTCCCGCCGCGTTACGGCTGGCGATGCTCCTGCTCGTAGCCATCCTTCCCTTGGCGATTCAGAAATGGTCCGCTTTGACTGCGATCACGTTGCTGACGCTCACCTACGCGCTGGTGCTCGGCTCAAGTCGCCGGGTCCTTCAAACACTCCTGGGTATCGTTTGGGGTTGGGCGGTGTTCGCAGCGGCTAGCTATTTGTGGCATCACGATCCCGACCGCGTAATTGACCTCATCCGAACTTTCGCGCTCCGCTTCGCGCCGATGGCGCTGGCAGCAGTTGTTTTGATCGGAACCACACGGCCTGTCGATGTGCTGCGAGTACTTCGTCACTGCAAGATACCCCGCGCTGTCCTCCTGCCGATGGCAGTCGTACTGCGCCAGATACCGCAAAGCCGCCGTGAGTTGTCACATGGGTTTGCCCAATTGCGCCAAAAGGGGCAATGGAAAGGTCCGCTCTCGTTATTTCGGAACCCATCAGCTGTACTTGGTACGCTTCTTTTCCGACCTCTACAAAGATGGGCGCAACTGCTGTCTGACTGACGATCAATCGTTCAAATACAATCAGAGAATTACGTAAAATACGTTATTTCAATTAGTTATGATTCGTTTGTTGCTGTGGCAACAAATACCCGCCTGTCTAGCAATTTTCGATAATTAATTTACTTTTCATCTTAAATTCCCTATCTAAATGCTAAAATTGCACATTCAGTTGGCGTTTGGGTGCTGTGAAGTGCGAGACAACTCGAATCAGCATTTTCTGCAGCGATTTATTTCGGGATCACTTCTAAGGTGGGGGTAGAGACCGAAAAAGCAGCGGCTGGGAATCGATAACCTGGTCGGAGGATCAATGCGTCGTCGGTTTGGTCTGGGTATTACGCTCGTGGAAATGCTCGTCGTCATTGTGACCATGGTCGCAATGGTGGCGATGCTGTTACCTGCGCTGCAACGAGGACGCGACTCAGCACGCAGCATCGTTTGCCTGAGCAACAACCGACAGACCACCTTGCCGGTTCTGATTGAAGTGCAGGAGCAGAATGGCCTGTTTCCAACTCCTACAGAAATGGTGCAGGTTGCTGACCCTCGAACCTTCACCTGCCCCAGCGACCCGTCACCACTGCTTCTTCCCTCTGCAATCACCCAGCGACCAAACGTTATCCAATCGAGCTATGCCTTTAACCCGGAGTTTTCCCTCTACCGCGTGCGCTATGAAGCGATTTATTCGCCTTCACAACGGATCATCAGCTACGAAGGGTATCGGGATGTGCCTGATAGCGATGACAATTCGCCGGGTGCCACTGCAAGTTTTAATTCCCAGGTCTGGATCGCTGGTAATAACGTCACGTTCACTCACTTCCCCCCTGGAAATTTCCAAATCCCAAGCGTGCTGACCAACAACGGCCCTGATCTGGATGCTCATCTTCACAGCAACAATCCAAACCATATGGATTTACTGGGTAACTGGGTGGTTTCCGGCGGATTCAACATCCTTGACACGCTGACGCGCGATTTTGTCCCGCGTCATGCTTCATCCAAACCCAAAGGTGATGTGATTTTCCTCGACGGCCACGCTGAAGGTAAACCTGCCGTCACCGCCTCAATGGTGCTGTACCCCGACCCGATTATGGTGACTATTGGAAATACCGGATCGCCCCATGACGATGATGAAGGCCATCATTACAACGGTAATGGCTACGGTCACGAATATAGCAATGGAAAAGGTCACGATCACGATGATGACCACGAAGGCTTGAAATGAGATTTCGTGCGGAATGTGATGCTTCTCGCTTAAGCGCCCTCCTTTCTGAATAATCCGACAATCAACACTCGACGGATACCTGTTCACCCACGCTGAAGTTCCCAGCGGTTACGATCCACGTTATGGATTGGAATTGGATCATCTGGATTGTCGCAGGATACGTCGCGGGATCGGTGCCGTTCGGGCTGTTAATCGGCATGGCTCGCGGCGTGGATGTGCGAAAGTCAGGAAGCGGAAATCTGGGCACGACCAACGTCGGACGGGTGCTGGGGCGCCAATGGGGAATTCTCTGCTTTGTGTTGGATGTACTTAAGGGCACGTTGCCCGTCGTCGGTGCCGGGGTGGCACTGGGCTATCTCGGACGCGACCCACTGAACCACACGGACGCATGGAAATGGTTAGCGGTCGCGGCGGCAGCGGTGCTTGGTCACGTGTTTCCCATTTGGCTGAAATTTCGTGGAGGTAAGGGAGTGGCGACCAGTCTGGGCGTGTTGCTGGGTTTCTGGCCTACGCTGACTTTGCCTGGGATCGCGGCGGTGGCGACCTGGGTTGTCGTGGTGCTCATCTGGCGATATGTCAGCCTGGCGAGCATCGCAGCTGCAATCGCGCTGCTGATCTACCTGATCGCCTTTGGCCTGCTGCGCGGTGCGACGCTGCAAAACCTGTTGCCGTTCCTGTTTGTCACAACATTTCTGGTGCTGCTGGTAATCGTAAGACATCGCTCCAACATCGGCCGACTCCTTGCGGGCACAGAAAACAAAGTCGGCAAGAAACCTGCTTAACTATCTAAGACGTGTATTTTGTGCTGCGAGTTAAACCAACTCTGCTGAACAACCACGCATGAGCTGAGTAACTGCTGTTATGACCGACCGACGGATGCAGAACATGGAAACCGACTTGTGTCGTAAAACCTTATTCCTCAACTGTGGCCCAAGCCTGATGTCACACGAAATACCTTGCATCATCAGCAATGACGCCAGAGATCGTTGAGATTAGATCAATTCTTCTCGGATACATAACTGTACAGCGCGCCTAGTCCGATGATGAAGGTGAAAAACCCGCCAAGCCACCACGCCGCCTGCTGACCACGCATTAAGCCGACTATCGTGAATGCTGTAGCGACTAACAAGGTCAGGCCGACCAGTGCCAGTGTTCGTATGCGAGCGAGAACACGATCGCTGCGACCGGTGATATCAGCAAATGAGTAGAGACCTTCACCAGTGAAAAAGTTATATGTGGTGCCGCACTCCGGACAGTTACCAATCGGCTTCAGTCCAACCAGATCATATTTGCACTTTTTGCAGAGTTTGTCTGCCATGGCGAGAAGTCTCGATGATCGCAAGATTTGGAATTGTAAGACCGAGTAACCAGACGCGCTTGATTCTCCCCTACAATCGACAATCCGCAGGTGCGGGAATGAGGAGTTCCGATGACAAGCTCAAATAGAACGATGAATCCAAGTGATAAGCGGCCGATCGTACTGATCGTGCGTGACGGCTGGGGACGCAATCCACACCGTGAACACGATACGTTTAATGCCATCAAGCTCGCACACACACCCCGCGGTGATGCCCTGCTCCGTGAGTATCCCTGGACGTTGATCCACACTTCCGGAGAGGAAGTCGGCCTGCCTGAAGGCACCATGGGTAACAGTGAAGTCGGCCACCAGAATCTCGGTGCCGGCCGCGTGGTTTACCAGGAGTCGGTCCGCATTACCCGTGCAGTACGATCAGGTGAGTTTTACAACAACGAGGTACTTGTTACCGCGATCAAGCGGGCTGTTTCGCGTCAGCGAATGGTACATCTGCTGGGGATCGCGTCCGATGCGGGCGTGCATGGTCTGCTTGATCATCTCTACGGCTGTGTCGAACTTTGCAAATGTCACGGCCTGACCGCGGAAAAAGTCGCCCTGCATCTCTTTACAGATGGGCGTGATACCGGTCCATTCACCGGCAGAGATTTCATCTGCCGCATAGAAGCACAATTACGGACTATCGGCGTCGGTCAGATCGCCAGCATCGTCGGACGGTATTACGCGATGGATCGTGATAACCGCTGGGAGCGTGTCGAGAAAGCGTACCACCTTTTGACATCCGCCAAGAGCGATGACACCACCGCCTGCCCCAACTTCGCAACCGCAGAAGCAGCGATGCAGGACTATTACGATCACCCGACCAATGACAGTCAAAACGGCGATGAGTTCATCACGCCGCGCACGGTTGGAAATCGTTGGCGCGATACACGGGTTGCTGACGGTGACACGGTGATTTTTTACAACTATCGCGGTGATCGGCCGCGTGAAATTACGCGGGCTTTCGTCATGCCGGAATTCCACGGCCATGTGAAACCATCGCCGGATACCGGCGAAAAAGGCTTTCAGCGTGGCCCCAAACTCGACCTCGAATATGTCTGCATGACGGAATACGACACTTCGCTGAGCAGCATGGTGAAGGTTGCCTACCCGAAACTGCCGCCGATGAGGGATATTGCCGGCGAATATCTAAGCGGGCTTGGTTTGCGGCAGTTCCGTAGCGCGGAGACGGAAAAATTCCCGCATGTGACATTCTTTTTCAACGATTACCGCGAAGCACCATTTCCCGGTGAATCTCGGCAGATGGCGCAATCGCCGAGCGTCGCCACCTATGACTTAAAACCGGAAATGAGTGCTTCTGAAGTGTGTGAAATCGTGCTCCGTCGTCTTGCCGCACCAGACTGTGAGGATTTCATTCTGGTGAACTTCGCCAATGGCGACATGGTCGGCCACACTGGAAAACTCGATGCGGCAATCAAGGCGGTGGAAACCGTCGATGGGTGCGTCGGACGAATCGTCGATGCCACACTTGGGCGAGGCGGCGCGTTAATTGTCACGGCTGATCACGGTAACGCGGAACAAATGTGGGATCCGCAAACCAATGCTCCACACACAGCACACACAACCTACGATGTCGAGTGCATCGTTGTTGATCCTCGATTGAAGAAACTCGCCAGTGGAAACGCGGAATCACCCAGCACAGGCCTGCGACATGACGCACGACTGGCGGATGTCTTTCCAACGATCCTGATGATGATGGGCCTTACCAAACCCGCAGCAATGGAAGGAACATCGATTGTCTGCTGATGAACAACTAAAACAGGTCACCGCGCTGATGATAAAAGATATGGCGATTGATAGGTAACGCAGGCTGGAGTTTCAATTCCGTGGGTTGGTGCCGTCGGAATTGGTCGCGTTATCGCCCAAGTCGTTTTCGCCCAGCAGCATGAACTGTTTTTTAATGAGAACCTGCGTAGCCATGATCGGGTCATCAATGTTCAGTGCGATCGTCGGCAGGCTGTGCGGTTGAACCAACAGCGGATAGATCGAATGGATATTAAGCTCAGCTGCGACTAGTGCTGCGCACATCTGCCCGATTGATTGTCCACGAGTGAATTCAACGACGAGGACGCTTTTTTCAGCAAAAGGCATCTTGTTGCGTGTCAGTAGTCGCCGGGTCAGCTCTTCACGAGACGTCACCAGCCGAACAACCGCATGATCGGTCGAGTCGGTAATGCTCAGACCGGCAACACGTGTCGCCTGCTTGTCAAAAATGTGCAGAAGTTCAGCGAGCTTCCCAACCCGATTATCGAGAAAAACGCTGAACTGCGTGTTATGCGGAGGTTCGTAACCGAGGCCGGACGATTCGATCACGGGAATCTGAGACATACGACTATTCTAGTCTTCTGGCGTCCAGAGATGGCGCAGCATCACCCGTCGAGTAATGACAAGTCATGCGGAGAGTACTTCCCGATACCACTCGACGGTTGGTTTAAGACCTGCGTCAAAGCCGACAATCGGCCGATACCCGAGCAGCTTGCCCGCCAAGGTGAGGTCTGCGACCGAGTCGCGCACATCACCGGCACGTTCGGGCTGATAAATGGGCTGGAGGTCCGCATGTCCAAGTAACGATGCCATCCGTGTGGCAAGCTGATTGACCGTGATGCGATCGCCACAAGCTACGTTAATCACTTCACCCCCAATGCGTTTCGTGGAGCGAGCAGCCAGCAGGTTTGCGTGGACCGCGTTATGCACAAAGGTGAAATCACGTGACTGGCCACCATCACCGAAAATTGTCGGACGCTGACCGGCGATCAGAGCTTTTGCGAAAGCGGCGATCACCGCAGCATAGGCGGAATTAGCATTCTGCCGCGGCCCAAAAATGTTGAAGTAACGCAGCGATACGGTATCGATCCCATAACTGCCTGCATAGGCACGCATCAGCCCTTCGTCGGCAAGTTTATTGGCCGCATACGGACTCTTGGGCAAAGGTGCCATCGTCTCGACCTTTGGCAACACCAGTGAGTCACCGTACGCACTGGAACTGGCCGCGAACATCACGCGCTCAACCTTGGCTGCCCTGGCCGCCTCCAGCACATTGAGCGTACCCATCACGTTGACCTGGGTATAAAGAACCGGCTGCTCAACACTTCGTGGCACGGAACCCAGTGCAGCTTGATGAAAAACATAACGGCAGCCGGCGGTGCAACGCGCAAGAATCTTTTCGTCAAGGATCGATCCTTTAACCGCCTCTACCGGTGGGCCCGCCTTGGCAAACGTGGTGAGGTTCCCGAAATCACCGCCGCTGAGATCGTCGAGCACTACAACGTGTGCTCCGAGCCGAACGAGTGCCTCGGTGATATGCGATCCGATGAAGCCCGCCCCGCCTGTAACCAGTACCTTCGCGCCGGCGAAATGGTTTCCGTAAAGTTCCTGCCAGTGAGTCATAGTGAATGGTTTATCGGCGATTTTGTGTTACGGGAACAATGCAACCCCGGCAACGTATCGGCTAAAGCGTCAGTAGCGGCAACGCGGACTCATGCTTGCTGGCTGCACTCGCCGGCTCGTTCCCATGTATCGCGGATAAACCTTACCGTCTGGGCACCTATTTCCTCGATCGGTCTTGACCAGCCGCATTCCAGGCTGATCCGCTCGTCATAGCCGATTTTCCGAAGTGTGCAGAAAAAGCTGTCAAAGTCGAACGACAGCGATGCCTTATCACCCTTAACGGACCTGTAGCCTCCTGGCTCGATGCGTTTCTCCACCTCCGCGATATGCACATGTCGAAGGCTTCCTCCCAACGCGACGATGGCATCGTCCGTCTCGTTTTCCAATCCATAGTGGTAGCTGTCCACAAGCATCTGCACACTCGGCAAGTCAACCTGCTCACAAAGTTGCTGACATTCCGCCAGCGAATTGAGAGTATTGGTTTCGTTCCTGTTGAGATGTTCGATGACGAGCGTGATGCTGTGATGAGCGCAGATTTCTCCAGCCATACGGGTGAACTCGACCAGATGAGACCATGCGGTAGCTTCATCCACATCATCAGGACGACGACGCGCCCCGCCGCTGCCGAAAACAAACCGCTTGATGCCAAGCCGCTGTCCTCGCTTCGCCACGCGCTGCATGTAATCCTGAAGCCCCACCAGATCGCGCTTCGGACCAATGATCGGCCGCGCCGCAGGTATCAGAGTATTGGCTGCCTCGATCGGTAACGGTAGTTTCTCGATATCGGGGTTCGCCTTATCCCATGTCGAGCTTGGTTCATCACCGCGCAGGACCGCTTGGACACCGACTTCCAAAAAATCAAAGCCAGCAGCTCTGATTGTCGTCGCATCATCAAGAGTACCGCAACAGCCAAGGCGCATGACCTATTCCTAAAACACACAACCGGGATTTTGGTAATTCCCTTGATGAATGTTGTACCCGATTAGTGCCTATCGATCAGCCGGGGCCGGAAGCAATCAGTACCGAGGGACTTTGGGATCGATGTCGATCGACCAGAGGTCGATGCCGCCAGCCATTGAGGTGATATCTCGAAACCCCTGCTGGCGCAGGATCGTAGCGAACTGAAGAGAGCGTCCCCCATGATGGCAATGAACAACGATTTTGCGGTCTTTGCAATCTTCAAGCTCGGGTAACCGTGCTGCGATGTCCTGAAGCGGTACGAGCTGACTTCCTTCGATCCGGTTGGCTGCGTATTCAGCGGGTTTGCGGCAATCGATTAACACGAAATTCTCACCACGATCACGCATCGCTTTCACCTGGCGAGGCGTGACCTCCCATTCGGGACGAAAGTTGTAGCCTTCAGGTAAACCGCGGGGGTCAAGTTTAGGAGACGTAGCCATGGGAGTATGTGGAGCTTGCAAGCTCCACGACCTGTATTGAATGTTATATCGCAGCAAGCACACGGTGCAGAGCCGCAGCAGCATTTTCGAGACGCAGTGCGCCGGACATGTTTTCCGTAAAGTCTTCGATCACCAGCGGCACGTGTCTTCCAGCCTCGTGTAGTGACTTGATCCAGTCAGGTATGTAGAGATCCGCCTCGGTAAGCGGGCAGCCGTTGAGACCAAACTTACGAAAACCCTGAGCGTCGTAGTTTCCTGCTGACCGCCTCGTACCGCCGACGTGGCAATGGTCGATGTAATCACCCATAACAGCTACCGCCAGATTGGGCTGATACCCGCCTTCGATATTGAAATTAGCAATGTCAAAAATCACACCCAACTCACGCGGATCAAAATGGCGGCAGATATTCCACGCCAGCGAGGGTGAGGCTGCGATCATTCCAGCGTGTGTCTCGATCACAACCTTTTGCTGGTAAGGCTTGGCCAGAGCTACCGCCCGCTGATAACCAGCCACGGTCTTATCAAGTATCTCCCGATAATTGAACGGCCCTTGCGGGTAACCACGCCAGTTTTCCGGTGCAACGCGCACTGCGCCAGCACCCACGATCTGGCCCCCTTCAAAATTAAGTTTCAGTTTGTCGTCTGTGTCTGACAATGAAACTGCGGGAACCGTGCCGAACACTTTGATACCCGCATCATCCATCTGCCTGCGAATCTGCTTTCCCTCTTTGACCAGCCGTTCGGGGGTGAGGTCGAACTTGTAATTACCCCAGTTGGCGTAGGGCTTACCGACATTTTCCGGCATGATGTGTCTTGGTCGGAGCGAAATCCCAGCCACCCCGACTCGCTGACACAACGTCAACTGCTCCGCCAGATCAAGTTCAGGGAGCATGACGGCAGTGACACCCAGCGGCATGTTTGACTTTTGCATGGCTTGACTGGTTCCGAGATTGTGGGGCGAAGATCAGGTCTTTGCAGGTGTGGAGCCGCTGGCTGTGTCGAGCAGTTCCACATGTGTGTAGGGGTCAAGATTGATAACGACAATCTCGCCGTCATCCTTACGAAGAACAAGCCGGTCGAGCCAGAGTCGATCGTCCTTGGCGTGAGCAAACCACGAGCCGGTCTTCGCCTGTCCGACACGAATGACCGTGCCGGTGACCGTGGTGGTCCAGACCTCGTCGCGCTGGGCGATCTGCTGCGTAACGGTGACTTTCTGGCCGGGCTGAAACTGATCGATCGGTTGTGGCATGGTGTGAACCTCGAACGAAACAGGATAGTGGATACAGTAAGAACCGTAAATTCGACTAAATCCTCTACCCTCTAAATCAAGCGGACCATTTCCCTGCCGCCGGCACCGGTTAATGAACCATACTGCATAACCCAAGGGGCTGACTACACTGTCGCGCATGAAAACAACCGCATGGCTCGCAAGCTCAATGCTGCGTCAATACGCACTGGGCGCACCTCGTCGTACAAAATCGCTCCATCTACTGGCCGCAAGAGGTGAGCGCGTTTCGTTTCAGGTCTCCTTCTTTCAACCGTTCCTCAAGCCGGTTCCAGCCACCGCGGTGGCTTTGTGTCGGTCACTTCGTGTACGAGTCAGGCGAGTCGGCCACGTGCCGGTCCCTCACTTCAATACCTTCACCCCATTTGATGAACGTGATACCGAGGCCCGTATTCCTGGTTACGTGCCGGATGTGCTCTACCCTGAAAACAGTTTTAACGCACCACCGCAGGAGATTTCTTCGTTCTGGATTACGGTTGAGGTTCCTCGATCCGCAAAGGCCGGCCAACACGAAGTCGTTGTCGAATTGAGCTGCAACGACTGCCCGAAAACTCGGCTCGTGGCGACCGTTGAAGTCGCGGCAGTAACGATCAAACCGCGCAAGCAGTTTCGCATCACACACTGGTTCTATGCTGATGCGCTTTGCGATTGGTACAAGGTCCAACCATGGGATGAAGCGTTCTGGACGATCTGCGAAAAATACATGCGTAATTATGCGGATCACGGGCTGGACATGATCTACGTGCCCATGTTCACCCCGCCGCTGGACGGCGTGAAGCGGCCGACGCAGCTACTGGGTGTTCGACAAAAGGGCAAAGGTACGAAGGCCAAGTATGAGTTTGACTGGACAAACGTAATCCGCTGGATCAGGCTGGCACGTCAATGTGGAATCGAAAGCTGGGAGTGGACGCACCTCTTTACGCAATGGGGAGTAAAGCACGCCATCCGCATCTACCGCGATACGCACGATGACACATCATTACTCTGGCCGGCGGATACTGCTGCGACCTCGGCTGTGTATCGAAATTTTCTTGCACAATTCCTGCCCAAGTTCCACGAATTTCTGATTGAACATCAGTTGCTCGGTCAATCACAATTTCATGTCTCCGATGAGCCGCACGGCGACGAACATCTGGCCAACTATCGTGCAGCCAGAGAGATGCTTCGAGAATTAGCTCCCTGGATGCGCGTCATGGATGCGCTTTCTGATGTTCGTTACGGCAAGGAAGGACTGACGGACACTCCTATTCCGAGCATTCAATCCGCTTTGGAATACGTCGATGCCCGCCTGCCAAGCTGGTGCTACTACTGTTGCGGCCCGCGTGATCGTTATCTCAATCGTCTGCTCGATTCGCCTCTGGCGAAGATACGCATGAATGGCTGGCTCTTTTACCGCTGGGGCTTTGGTGGATTTCTGCACTGGGGTTACAACTACTGGTACAAGAGCCAAACGCGGCAGATGATCGATCCGTTTGTCGTCAGTGACGGCCTCGGCTGGCCGGGATGGGCCTATGGCGATCCGTTCGTCGTCTATCCGGGGTCTGCGGAGGTCGGACCGCTCGACTCGATCCGCTGGGAAGTTTTCGCTGAATCGCTCCAGGATTACGCATTGCTCCAGACGCTCGGCGTGGATATGAACAGCAACTTGCTTAAACCCCTGAAGAGCTTTCAGGATTTCCCGAAAACAGAAGTGTGGATCAATACTGCACGGCGACGACTGCTGAAAGAATGGATGTAACCATTAACCAAGATCGCAACCATTCACGTCACAAACAATCGACCACAAGCCGCTAAACTGTTTTTCTATGAAAATCACAGCCATCGAAACACACGTCTGTAATGCGCGAATGCGCAACTGGATATTTGTGAAAGTCGTCACCGACCAGCCCGGACTTTGGGGCTGGGGAGAAGGTACGCTCGAGTGGCATACGCGCAGCGTCGTTGCAGCTATTCAGGACATGGAACATTTGCTTGTCGGCGAAGACCCGACACGCATTGAATATCTCTGGCAGGCAATGTTCCGTGCTCATTTCTGGCACGGCAACGGGCCGGTACGCGGTACGGCAATTTCGGCGATCGATCTGGCACTGTGGGACATTCTGGGCAAACTTCACGGTGTACCTTGCCACAAGCTCTGGGGCGGGCCGGTGCGTGATTATGTTCGCACCTACTCGCATCTGGGCGGCGGAAAGATGGAAGACTTTTACGAAACCGATCCCGCGGATGCGAAGCGATTCGGCGAACTCGCCAAGGCGGCGGTTGAAGATGGCTTCACCGCATTTAAGACGATGGCAGTTCCCGAAACGATGCCACTCGAAGGTCTCAAACCGATCAAGTATGCGTACAAATGCGTCGAAGCGATGCGCCGGGCAGTAGGTGACGATATCGACATCATGGTGGATTGCCACGCCCGGCCTAGTCCGCAGATGGGTTTGATGTTTGCCAAAGCACTCGAACCGCTGGGCCTCTACTGGTTTGAGGAGCCATGTTGGCCGGAAGCAGTCGAGGCGATGGCGGATATCTCCCGTGCTGTCGTCACGCCAATCGCCACCGGCGAACGGCTCATCACTGCACTCCAAGTCCGGCCATTTCTTGAGAAACGGGCATGCAGTGTCGTACAGACCGACATTACACACACTGGCGGGTTGACGGAGTCGCGTCGAATCGCTGCGCTTTGTGAGACCTATCGAGTCTCGCTTGCACCACACAATCCACAGGGGCCAGTCAGCACTGCTGCCTCGCTGGAGCTGGGTCTTGCGACACCTAGCTACATCATCTGTGAAAGTGTGCATCTCGATGTGCCTTGGCGCAGCGACATTGTGAAAGAAGGCTACACCGTTGAAAAGAAGGGACGTATCGTTCGTCCGAGCAACCGCCCCGGTCTGGGGATCGAGATCAATGAAGCAGAGTTGAAAAAGCATCCGTTCCAGCAGGAACTGCCGCAGCGCAGCTTTAATCCTGACGGTGCTGTAACCGACTGGTGAATCATCGCTCTCTGATGATGCCGTTCAGCAAAATCAGGGTGATCGTGGTGTCTCAGCATTCGAGATCAGCAGCAAATCAGATACGCATCGCGATCACTTTTACCCTTAAGTGAAAACATGAAAGGCTCATGATGACTCCCGCTGTGATCTTCGACATGGATGGCGTGCTCATCGATTCATACGAAGCACACTTCCAGAGCTGGATCGATCTAGCCCGTGAGACTGGAAAGAAATTTAACCGTGAAGATTTCACCTGGGCGTTTGGTCGCACCAGCCGTGAGACAGTCGTGAAATATTGGGGCAGCGATCTATCACCTGAACGAGTGGCGCAACTGGATGACCGCAAAGAGGAGCTTTACCGCGTTATTATCGCGGACAAGCTGCCGGTTATGCCCGGCGTCATGGCGTTAATGGATGATCTTCATCGCAATGGATTTATGATGGCAGTCGGATCGTCCGGTCCGCCGGAAAACGTCTATGTAACGGTGGACCAACTGGGTCGCAGTCGCTTTGATGCAATCGTCACGGGTAAGGACGTCAAGAAAGGTAAACCCAATCCTGAAGTTTTTCTCACCGCGGCCAAGAAACTCGGCCTTGAGCCGAATCATTGTGCTGTTATTGAGGATGCTCCCGCCGGCATCGCAGCGGCAAAAGCCGCAGGAATGGTCGCCATCGGATTGACCAGCACCGGTCGGACACGCACGGAATTAGTGGCGGCGGACGTGATCGTCGGCACTCTCACCGAACTCAATGCTGACAAAATCCGTGGTTTAATTGAGTCGCGTTGTTAAGACGACCGGACGCTCGGCTTACAATGGAGTCTTGGCACTGACCAATCCATTCCGCTTCCGCACCATGCGTATCAGTCTGGCTAACAAGTGCCAGATACTTTTCGGTCTGGCGGTCATACTTATCCTCAGTGCTGCACTTTCCGTCGTCTGGGTGCGCATGCAGGTGCTTGTGCGCGAAGGTCAGGAGGAAACCGCGCGGAAACTCGCTGAAGCCTGGCTGTCAGGTTTACTCCAAGCCGACGATCGCTGGTGGGAAGATCAACCACCCGAACGCCAGTGGACTGACCGCAACCAGACGCTTCTGCTGGTGGAAAAGGAGGAATTTCAAGACGCTGAGCAGCGCATGCCATTTCTTGCCCATGCAATCAGCGTGTTCCAGACGCGCAAAGAGCGACTCGAACTTTCGTATTCGGAAGAAGACCAGCGCGGCGAGTCGTGGTTTTACTTCGCCCGTGCGATTCGGCGGTCCGACCTCTCCGGCTTGCGCGGCGGATCGGAAGCAGGATTTGGCCCGACCGTCGCTGTACCCCTGGTCACCGATCCGCTGGAAAAAGTACTCGTCATTCGTCTCCGTGCCAACATCACCTCCCGCCAACTCACACTGAATCGCATTTATATGGTTGCAGCCGGCATGCTTGCCGGATTGCTGGCCATTGGCGTCTTCTGGTTCATCACCACCAAGCTTGTCCTATCACCCGTCCGTGTGCTGCGTGATACTGCGAAAAAAGTATCTGAAGGCGACCTGAATACCCGCGCCAACGTGAACACCGGAGATGAGTTTGAACAACTCTCGGAAGTATTCAACCAGATGCTTGAGAATCTCAAGAGCAATCAAGACCAGCTGCGCGGCATCAATAAAAGCCTGGACCTCAAACTCGGCGAGTTGGCGGAAACCAATGTCAATCTTTTCACCGCCAATAAGATCAAGGGTGAATTCCTCGCCAATGTCAGCCACGAACTGCGTACGCCGCTTAATTCGATCATCGGCTTCGCGGAAGTGCTCGAGGAAACGCTTAAAGATCGCACCGGCCCGGTGGATGAGAAGCGGAAGAGATACGCAGCGAACATTATTACATCGAGTCGCCGCCTGCTTGACCTGATCAATGATCTGCTCGATCTGACCAAGATCGAGGCTGGCCGCATCGACGTGCGCGTCGCACCGATGAGTGTTGAAGATGTCTGCGAAGGCCTGATCAACCTCATCCGCCCGGTGGCGGATAAGCGAAACGTCGAATTGCGTCTCAAAGTTGAGCCGAATATCCCGCCGGTACAGACCGATGCGACGAAGTTCCAGCAGGTGATCTTTAACTTCCTCGCAAACGCGGCCAAGTTCACACCGCCGGGCGGCGTGGTCACGCTCTCGGCTATACTCCTGGGTACAGAGCCATCTCGTAAGCTCGCGGTAAGCGTCACCGATACCGGACCGGGAATACCGCCTGACAAACATGAGCGGATCTTCGAGAAATTCACCCAACTCGACTCAACGGTCACCAAAGAGTACGGCGGCACAGGGCTGGGATTAACGATCAGCCGTGAGTTGTCACACTTGCTTCAAGGTGAGATTCTGCTGGAAAGCGATGTCGGCAAAGGCGCAACATTTACGTTGGTGATCCCGCTGATTCTCGAGTCACGCAGCGCACCACTCATGCCTGACCTCACCAAACCTGCAGCAACGGTACGTATCTGAATATCAGATCAAAACGCGATCACGAATATTGCATGGTGAAGCGGCACGACAAAGCGATACGTTGAATTGGAGATGACTCGTCCGCACTATTTCGCCGGAAGTTGCACCTGCGTTTGGCCTCAGGATTATTTTCAGCCCGGCGTATTATCCGATGAACCGCCTGATGTGGCAGCAGGCTGGGTGTTGGGTGAACCGACTAGGCGCAAACGCGGCGTGTCATCTCCGCTGGCCGCCTCATTTCTGTTTTCCCGGAGCACTGCAACGGAAGCGAACTCTGCTTCCCGTAGGCGAGGGTCGATGCGGTTGCGCATATCGCGCATCCGTGGCGTGGGAGCTAGTCGAATACCGATCCAGCCGCCAACTCCAAGCGAGAGAACAAGTGCCAGATAAAAGAAGGTGAAGACTCCTAGAGATATTTCCGCGGTGGTTGCACCCTCCATGTTGATCTCACGTATGGAGACCAGTCGTTCCGGCGCGATGGTTGGTTTGACGAAGACAAACCAGGAAAACAGAAGAAGAATCACGGTGGGAAATGCTGCCACCGCCAGCGATGCGAAGCGGTCGAGTCCACGGTTCGCCAGTGCCCGCGCGATGCCGCCCGCATTAAGTCCGATGATGATCAATACCCCCAGCACGCACCAGGCCCCGATCGAAAAGAATTTTTCATGGGAGATCCCACGACGTTGAAGAATTGCAAACAGGATCCCAGCCACCACCAGGTACGCGCCCGCAGCGGGTACCACACGTGCCAGATACCGGGGTGCCCGCTTGATACCAACCGTCCTGGCGGCATCCCACCACGCCACCGAAATTAACATCGCTGCGATCCCTGCACCCAACGCGGCAGAGAACTGTGCGGCCATCATCAACCGACGGTCGCTGGCGATCGCAGCCACCGTATCCCGTGCGAGGATGTAGGCCATGCTGCTGGGAATTACCAACGCCATCAAGATGCCGCCAATGATGCACAACGGGGTCACCGGCCAGAGGAGCTTGCTGGGAATGCCTTGGCGCGATAGCAGCTTTCGTTGAACATAGGACGGAACCACCCCCGAAGCTGCAACGCCAACCACGCAGGCTGTCCATGCAACCAAGGCCAGCAGTATTTCGGCAACTGAGGCTAATAACGGAACTTGTGTAGAAGCGAGCAACATTTCCTGATTGGCCCTGAGTCGAGAGGTGTACTCTCATGATACCGCCAAGGGACGGGTTATGAGAATCATCGGTCCATATCCCTGCTCACTTCGGAGAGATCTTCTGGGATTTCAGCGATCAAATTTAATAGATTTAATAAGCCAAAATCGGCATCATTCAGGCCAATATTTTTTGCGATTTGAGGGAAAACTATCTTGTCACAGAAAACCGCATTGTTAGCATGGTTCCGATAATGGGCAGCTTGATACGTCTGATTGGCTGATTCGTCAATACGATGGCGATATGACAAATTAACCTGCCTGAATTTGTGGGAGAGGAGAGTAACCCAACGAGGCGCGTCAGCCGTGTTACGGATGCAGCAATCAGGTGCTGCGATCGGGTATCGCTGTAACCGCATTGAGTGAGTAACTGCAGTCACCAGAAAAACTCAGCCGCTCCCCTGCTACCCGCCCCACGACCTGAATGCGTCGTTATGCGTGCCTAATCGAAAGTAAGGAGTCGTCAGTCAAGGTTGTTATCAGGAATCATTCCCTTGAAGCCGCCACGCCTGCTGACCAAGTTAATACCAGATGCTGTCGTCGGGCCGCAAGGTAAGCGAAAAGCTCAGATGCTCCCATTTTCTTCCTGCCTGCGCTATGGGAATTTGTCATCGTTGTTACTCGCTCCTTCGCCCGCCCTGTCGTTTCTGATTTTTTGTCTCGAAATTTTCCTCACGAAACTTCATGCTGCCCTGACCCGCCCGGTCGATGATCTACTCATTCTTCCGGCCCCGCGCAGCACGACCATGAATAAATCGATACGCTCAAATTTCGTCATCAAGACGATGGTTATTCATGTCGGGATCGCACCTGCTTTCAGAAGGAGTGATCCATGACGATCACGGCTGGCGGAACCCTCAACGACCTCCGCGAGATACGTTCACAGCTTGACCGACTACCCCGGTTTCGTGTCGCGCAGACACTGGCTGAAGTCGCGGCTTCCTGGCGTATGGTGTATGAGGTTTATCTCAAATCCGGCCTGATCCACCCCAACCCATATCTCGTCCACACAACTCCTCATCACGTCAGTGCCAACACTGCTGTCCTTCAGAGCACACGCCATGGCGAGGTTGAGGCGACGCTGACGGCTGTCGTTGATGGCCCTCTGGGTCTTCCCATGGACAGCGTGTATCAACGCGAGCTTGACGAGCTTCGGCTTCAGGGGCGACGGATCACCGAATACGGTCTTTTTGCGCACGTCCGTCAAATCACTGATGCTGAGCCGCCAATTCTGAACGAATCATCATGCCCAGGTTCAGCATCATCGTTCGCACGTGTCCATGCATCTGTGATAAACCTGATGCGTTTGGCATTTTACTTCGCTCTATCGAGCAACAGCACCGACTTTATCGTGGGCGTTCATCCGCGACATGCGAGGTTTTACAATCGGTCTTTTGGATTCGAGCAGTACGGCCCGCTCCGTACTTGCCCAACGGTCAATCACCGCCCTGTCGTTCTATTGCATGCCAATCTCCAGCAATGCCTGCATCGAAGTCCTTTACCTCACGCACTGGACTACTGCATCAACCATCCGGTTTCGGCTGAAACCTTTGCAGATCGCTGCGATTTCAACCCGCGTGAAATGGCAGCCTCACCAACCCGCATCAGTAACTACCTCCGCGAGAAGCAAGACCAGAACGTCATGGCTAGTCTCAATGCGGGCTGATTTTGGTCCTTTGCCGCAGCTCCGCACAAAGTTGAAATGATGGCTGGAATTACTCAGCCACGAACAGCGTATTCGAAACCGGGAACCACCGAATTGGTTTACCCAACGGCTGGACTTGGACGACCTTGAAACCCGCATCCGCCAGCCGTTGAGTCCAGCCCTGCGTGCTAGCGAAGCCGCTCTTGTGGAACGGCATTGACTCGATCCAATTCAGATAGTGGTGAAATCCCACAACTCCAACGCGCTGCCAGAATGTGTCGTAACGATCGTCCACGAGCAGGAATCGTCGGCGAGTCACCCGTCGAATCTCACGGAGCACCTGTGACAAATCATCGCAATGGTGCAATACAGCCACGCAGATGGTGATCTCAACTGCACTGTCAGCCAGCGGTATATGCTTGCCGTCATAAACTTCAACCGGGAACGGCCCCAACCCGCGAGCTTCAACATCAAACGCCCGTGCTTTGAGGTTCAGCTTGCTTGACAGATTGGCTGCAAGCAAGCCATCCCCTGCTCCGACGTCGAGCAGACTTGAACCGGGCTCGATGTAACGCGAAAGCCTCTCCGTAAAAAAGGCAGCTCGTTTGCGATGGATGTGATCATCCGCGTTGCGAACAACAGCCGATCGCTGGCTCGGACGACAATCAACCGAAGATGTGGGCGGGCTGACGTTCATACCACGTGCATCCTCTGCGGGCTGTCAATCTGGTACGTGATACCCGCCCAACGAATCCGTCGAGTTAGGCACGAATTGATGCTGTTAAGCCCCTGAAGCAGACTCGCCAGCGGCGCAACCAATACGAGCAACCAGCGGCGTGACCCAAGCTCTACGCCTCTGGGTACAAGCAGGCGATTCAACGGACCAACCATCAACAAAGCATACACCCAAAGGTGAGCAACCCAGACGGCACCAGCTGCCAGGGCGACCCAGCCGATGACTTCCGATCCACGGATCAGCAAATGGAGCAACCCACCCAGCAGAAGTCCCCAACCCAGGACATTTCCCAGAACGTGAAAAATGGCGGCTGTGATCCAGAAGGCTGGGTTATAAAACCTTGTCACCAGCGTTTGACGATTTGTCCAGTGAATGACGGAGTTCATGGTGTCGGGTTGACGACTGATGACGATGCACTCAGGCACAAACGCCAATTCGAGTCCCTGCTTTTTGACCCAATGGCTGAGTGTGTGGTCATCGCTGAGCGCGTTGGACCAGACTTGGGCAATGCCAGCCTGTTGATAGGTAGTCCGACGGAAGGCCATCGCACCGCCCCAGACAAAACGTGTCTGCGGGTTAATCAGGAAAACATATCCGCCGGCATTCCATGCTGTACGAAGAACGTCCGCAAGCGAATGCCAGCGAGGGTCGTACCAGCGATAGCCGGTCGTGGCACCAACTTTCGGATCCGTGAGCGGAGCAACGAGTTTCGCCACAAATCGCATGTCCGCCTGGCCGTCGGAATCCATGATCACAATGACATGGCTTCGCGGGTCGCTGGCCGCGATACCTGCGACTTGGTTGTTATTCTGCTGCGAACAATGCTGCGGAATACCCGCTACGACACTCTTGATTCGTTTTTCAGGATGGGCAGCTATCAGGCGACGAAAAGCCTCCTGTGCAAGATCATCCGCGGTTGCAGTAACCAGCACAAACTCGATGTCAGGATGATCCTGATCGACGACGGACGTGAGATTATCGAAAAGGGTGCCATCATCACCTTTACATGGAATCACGACACTGGTTGGCGGTAATTCCGCATGATCTCGGCTGGTAACAGCGAAGCTCCCTGCGTAGTGCCGAAGATGCACCACCGCAGAACAGCTCGCGATTACGAGCAGGACAACCAGAACAGCAGCAAGTGTGATAACCACGGTCACAGCGGCTCCGCAAAGGGCAACATTAGCCCACACTCAAGCATGACCCGTCAATACTTTTTGTCGGCGTTTTCCATCTGGTACTTCCGATGCAACGGACCTTGGCGCACCCTAAACCACACCACTGGAAAGGGTAATCTGCTACACCCTCGCTGAGTTTAAGGCATGAGATGACAAGTCCGATATAAATTCCATCCTATATTCAATACCTATGCGTTACACCGGCTTTCATCGCGCTGTTCAGATCCTGCATGGCGAGGTACGCCAGCGATGGCAGATCAGCTTCACCAATCTGGTCGATCTGACTGAGCTGGTCCAACTCCGCGAACACGCTGCCGCTATCGGCATTGGCAAACCGTCTTATACCGCTTGTGTCGTCAAGGCTGCAGCCATGGCCATCAGCGACCTCCAGGGACAGTATCCGGAGCTCAATGCGATGGTCGGACGATGCCTGTGGTTCCATTGGCTTAAACCATTCCAGGGTATCGCAGCTGGCGTGGCGGTATCTCGTGAGGAAGAAGGTACGGACCGAATCTTCGTTCGTATTTTGGCAGCCCCTCAAACGATGAGCCTCTTCAGAATCACCAACGAACTACACGCCGCAGCGACCAAGCCTGCGAACGAGCTCGAAGACTATCAAGCGTGTCAGGCTCTTTATCGTAAGCCTGGTTTTGTACAGCGTGTGATGCTTAAAATCGGCGCCAACTCGGAGTCGTTACACCGCAAGTACCGCGGCACCTTCTCACTCACGACTGTTGGCAAGTTCGGGGTTGATACGCAACTGGTTATGCCGCTGACTACGCCGATCCAGTTCGGGTTTGGATCTGTCAAAGAACGCCCTGTCGTACGCGATGGCCAGATCGTCGCCTCACCGACGGTCTATCTCACGGTCGCGTTCGATCGACGGATTCTCAACGGCAAACCTGTCGGAGCATTGATCGAACGAACCTGCCACATCCTCGCAACAACCGATGACGGAAAGTGGCGAGGAGAAGTTGAGGCTGAGGCCAGGACAGCCAGACACGATCCGTAATCCATCACGGCATCAAACATCAAACATGGATTGA
>JADZCR010000003.1:300000-429726 GCA_020851465.1 Phycisphaeraceae bacterium
AGCCTTTTCATCGGGACATTCCACCGCTGCCTGCTCCGGCGTGAGAAACCCTGAGAGGTGCGATGGGTTGATCAGCCGCCGATGGCTGCCGGGGATGTACTGGACGCAGCCATTCTCTTTCGTGCTCGGATCCAGCGCGGACCAGACGGTGATCAGCGGATCCTTATCGAGGTAGTTCCAGCGGTCCTGATGCCAGGGCAGCATCGTGCCGCGATTGGAGGGCTTGTTGAAGAACATCGCTCGGAAGCAGGCGATCGACACATCGCCGTACACGTGGCGGCAGATTTCGCGGAAAATCGGCAGTTGCATGTACTCCAGGAACAGCGGGTCGAATTCCAATTCCTGAATTTTGCGGTAATCCAGCCGCGCCCCTTTGTGGCCGCGACTCTGCACCCCCGCGTCCTCGTATGCGCCGGTCGTGCTGTCAAGCTGCATCAGCATCCGGTCGTAGTTCACCTTCGCCTGTCCGAGCATGATCTGGTCGATCCGCTTCTGGAGCTTTGCCAGACCCTCATCAGAAAGGACTTTCCCCAGACGGATGACGCCATCTCGCTCGTACTCGGCCCACTGCTGCGCACTGATACCCGATGTCATGTCATTTAACTCCTCAAATGCTCAGGACATCCTACCCGGCAAGGCGGGAACAGTGAACAAAACCTCATCTCGAACCACGTTCCGCAATACAGCCGAAACGTCCTATAAGCCGTAAATCGTCGGATTTTGATCCATTTCAGGTCAAACGGTCGATTTAACGGCCTAAGCCATATTTCGCGCATGGTTGATCGCGCACGGACACAAGCGAGGGTTCGCATGAAACGTCTTTTTTCAACGGGTCTTTTTGTCATTGCCGGTTTGGGTGTCCTGCTTGATGGCAGCCAGGTGACCCACGCAGCCACGATCACCGATGCCTCGACTATTGCGGGACTTAATCTCGCCATTCCCGACGACACCTACACAGGCGCCCTGGCATCGATGACACCCAGCACCATCACGGTGATTGTGGCAGGAAGTGAGCAGATCATCGTTGATGTGGATGTGACAATCGCGCTCGATCACACTTACGCAGGCGATCTGACTATCAAGCTCCAGTCCCCCGCGGGGACGTTGGTGACACTGCTGAATCGTCCCGGTCTGTTTACGCCGGATGACGGCTCTCAAACCGGAGGCGACGCATCCAATCTCAGCGCGAGCTTCGCCATCACTTACGACGACTCGGCAGGCGACAGCGCGGAGGACATGGGACAGGGTTTGCTCGACACCGATATCATCGGCAATCCGTTGAACGGCTCACCCAGCGTTTATTATCCCGATGCTGACGGAGCGGGAAACGACCGGCTCGCCACTTTCAACACAGAGAACGCCAACGGCACGTGGACGCTTTACATCGCGGATGGCGCACCGGCTGCAATCGGCGCTCTTCAGCAATGGTCGCTGCACATCACCACCATCCCTGAGCCGACGACGGGATGGCTGGCAGCAGGGGCAGCGATAGCAGCGACAGCGCTTCGACGACCCAGATCATCGAAGTGAACTTCGTGACTCAAAATCGGAGGGAGCAGAATCAGATGGAGAAAAGTCTCGATCACTCATTGGCCGAGCAGACATTCCAGATCGTCTGCGGCACGGCTGGAGCCTGCAGGCTCAACCAGCATCGCCCACATGGCGTCATTCGCCGCCACGGGTGCGGCGTTGACCTGATGGGAGGTGAAGGCGGGGAGCATCGCACGGCTGCTCGCCGAGGCCAGCCATATTTTGCTCGCCTCCGCACGCGCTACCGTGACCGCCTGCTCAAACACTTCGCGGCCCAGGGAGTCACCCGCGCCGAGACGGATTATCTCCCGCGTGGCGACCCGGCTGGAGTCGAACGAGTGGTTCATCAAAGACTTGCTTGTGGGAGCGGCAGGGTTGGACTGGCACCCAAAAGCGAGAGTTGAGAGCCCCGTCATCGTGATGGTTGCGATTAATTTATTCACAACTTGCTCCCGTTCCATAGTTTGGGCTATTTGCGTACTTCGGACTTATCGACGACTTAGGTTGCTTGGTTAAGCAGTCGGAGCAGTTTGGGAAACAGTTTTTTCCCGCTGCGATAATTCGGTTGCCGATGCAAGGATGAGCCCTGCTGGACATAGGAGGTCCATGAAGCTCAAAACGCAGGTGGGAGCGGTGCTGGTTGGCGTTACGGTCGCCAGTTCGCCGCTCTCTGCAAAAGTTGAATCGAAAGCGCCTCCCGAATCTCCCGGCGCTGCGACCCCCTGGCGCGACGAAGCCGACGACATGGTTTATGTCGTCAGCAGCTTCGTTCCGCGATACCTGCGCGATCATCCCCAGCTCCCTGATCCGGATAGTGTTCTGGATACGACCGTCAGACTGTCACGCGACGGCGACATTTTCACGGCCCCTGCCAAAGAAGGTTCCGCAGAAAAAATCCGATTGCGTGACTTGAACGGCAGCCCGCACTCATTCCGCGCCAGCGCGTTGCAAACTATCCTCGAAGCCATCCGCGATCAATATCTGGCGAAAAATTACATGGGGGTATTCGTCGCACCTGACCCCTTCGAAATCAATCAGGAAGGTCAGGACCTCCGCCCTGCTGACAACCAATCGCTGCGGCTGGTGATCACCGTTGGCATCGTAAATCAATTACGGACCTTGGCTTCGGGCGCACGGGTCGATCCCGACGAACGGGTGGACAATAAAGCCCACGCCCGGATACGCAGGCAGTCACCCATCCAACCGGTCCAACCGGGTCAAGACGCTGCCGACAACAAATCCACACGCACCGACCTGCTCCGCCGCGACCGGCTTGACGATTACGTTCACTGGCTCAGCCGTCATCCCGGTCGGCGTGCGGACGTGGCACTATCGCCCTCGGCCGAGCCGGGCGGTGTGACGCTCGACTACCTCGTCACGGAAAATAAGCCCTGGTCGGTGTACGCGCAGGTCTCCAATACCGGCACGAAAGAGACCAGCCGATGGCGCGAGCGGTTCGGCGCGTTTCACAACCAGCTCACGGGTAACGATGACATTCTCAGCATCGACTACGTTACGGCCGGCTTCGAGGATACGCAGGGCGTCACGGTGTCCTACGACTCGCCGATCGGTGACAGCCGCCGATTCCGCTACCGTTTATTCGGTGCGTGGAGTGAGTTCACCGCGACCGATGTCGGGTTCGCCGCGGACACGTTCGAGGGTGAGAGTTGGAATGCCGGCGGTGAACTGACGTGGAACTTTTATCAGCATCGCGATCTCTTTCTCGACGCCGTGGCCGGTGCGCGATTTGAAAACGTCAAAGTCTCCAACAGTCTGCCCGGTTCCGTTTCGGGAGAGGAAGACTTCCTCTTTCCTTACGTCGGCCTGCGCCTCGACCAGCAAGCGGAGTGGCATACCACGCGAGGCGCTATCACTGCCGAGTGGATGGACGGCGGTACGACTGGTGTCAGCAGAGATCAGATCGACAACCTCGGCCGTCCCTTACCCGACCGAAGCTGGACAGTGCTGCGCGTCGATCTGTCTCATTCAGTTTATCTTGAGCCGCTGCTGTTTCATCAGACGTGGGAAGACCCCAACTCACCGCACGCGACGTTGGCACATGAAGTTTATTTCGCCTTCCGGGGGCAATATACCTTTGACTACCGCCTGATCCCTCAACAGGAGGAGGCCATCGGCGGGTTTTATTCGGTGCGTGGTTACCCGGAGTCAGCCGTCGCGGGAGATTCGGTGTTTGTCGGCACGGCTGAGTACCGTTATCACGTTCCTCGTGCATTCAAGGTGCAGGAGGAGCCGGGCAAACTTTTTGGCAAGCCGTTCCGCTACGCGCCGCAATATCCCTATGGCACGCCGGACTGGGATTTGCTTTTACGTGCTTTTGTGGATGTCGGCCGCGTGAAAACCAATGATGGCGAGAGTCTGGGGGAGTTTAACGCCACGCTGGTCGGCAGCGGTATCGGTGCGGAACTGACGATCAAGCGAAACCTCAGCCTGCGGCTCGACTGGGGCATTGTTCTCAAGGATGTGGATGAGTTGGGGATCGACGCTGGATCGAGCAGGCTGCACTTTGTTGCTACGATCCTCTATTGACCGATAAACGGGGGGCATGGCACGGAAAAACTCGAAACAGGGACGGCCTTCAGGAAACGGCAGCAAGCAAGGAATGGCCGGGGCAACTTCGCGTCAGAAAGCGGCTTGGACGTTCAAGCGTCTGCTCGCCGGAGCCGGCGCGGTCAGTCTGCTGACCGGCCACGTCAAGGCCGCACCTCAAAACGCGCAGGTTGTCGCCGGATCGGCCTCGGTAGCCCAGCAGGGCAATGTCACCACGATCCAGGCCGGTAATAACGCGATCATCCAGTATTCGCAGTTCAACATCGCGCCGCATGAGACGGTGCGATTCGTGCAGCCATCCGCCCAGTCGCGCGTGCTCAACCGGGTTACCGGCCAGTCCCCCAGTCAAATCGCCGGCACGCTTAGTTCCAACGGCATCGTTTATCTCGTCAATCCGCGCGGCGTGTACTTTCTGCAAGGCTCGGCGGTGAATGTCGGCGGCCTGTACGCGGCGGCGGGGAATCTTTCCAACGCTGATTTTCTTTCCGGCAACAATTTCTTCCGCAATCTGGCCGGCCAGGTCGTCAACGAAGGATCACTCCAGGGACGCGCGATACATCTGGTCGGTAACGCGGTCGCCAATCGTGGTTCCATCGTCAGCGATGCGGGCGTGGTCACGATGGTGGCTGGCGGTGAGGTGTATCTCAAGGAGCAAGGCAGCCGCATTACGGTGAAGGTGGACGGCAGGGAGATCACAGATCAGCCGCGACCAGCCAGCGGCGGTGCCAAACCAAACATCAGCGGCGATCCGGCGGTGGAGAATACCGGCAGCGTTCGCGCCAGACGAGGCAGAATCGTGCTTGGTGCGGGCGACATGTACTCGCTGGCAGTACGCAACTCAGGGAGCCTCCAGGCTGACGGAGGAACGATCAACGTCGCGGCAACCGGCGGCGCGGTGGTCAATGATGGTCGCATCGCAGCCGGCTCAACCGCGCAGGCTTCAGGTGAGGTGATCGTGCAGGGGCCGGCCGTCGTCAATGGCGGGGAGATTTCCGCCGATGCTTCGGACGGTGCCGCACGAACCGGACGAGTAGCGGTCACCAGCGATACGCACACTTATCTGCTTGACGGCAGCCGCATCTCCGCCGCCGGGAAGCAAACCCCTGCGGCAGGCGGCGAGGTGCTCGTACACAGCTACCACGGCACCACATCCGTCGCTCCACGCGCGGTGATCGATGCCTCCGGCGGAACCACGGGCGCGGGCGGAAGTGTCGAAGTATCCGGACAGGCACTCGCGATTCATGGGTTCATCGATCTGCGCGGCGGTGACGGCGCATCGGCAGGCCAGCTCTTGATCGACCCGCTGGACCTCATCATCGGCGATACCGGATCGCAAGACGCCCTGCTCGCCGATCGACAAATCGACTTTGCCGAACCTGATACCACCAGCTTGACGACTGTCTCCGACGAAGCACTGGAAGCGATCACCGGATCGATCACGCTTCAGGCGACACGGGACCTGGTGGTTAACCAAACGGTTGACCTGACAAAGAACAACGACGTAACGCTCGAAGCGGGACGCCACCTGACACTCAATGCCCCGATCAATGGAGCACGCAATTTCACCGCACGATCTGACAGCGACGGCAATGCGGACGGCGACCTGACGATCAATGTCGCGCTGACATCCATCGGGCGGGCAGCTCTGTTTTCGGGGAACCGCATATTCCTCAACGGCGCGACGATTGCTACTGGGCGGACGCAGCAGTTCATCGGCGATGTGACACTCGGTGCGGATACCGTGCTCAGCGCGACGGGGACGCGATTTGAAAATCGGCTCGACTCCGACGTGACGCCTCGCTCCCTGACCGTCAACGCCAGCACTTACTTCGGCGGTCCGGTCGGCAACACGGCCCCGCTGTCGTCTCTATTGGTTCAGGGCGCAGCCAACTTCTACGGCGGCCGCGTCACCACACTGGGCGCCCAGACTTATCGTGAAGCAACGGTCGGTAATGACACGGTCCTCACCGGCACGACAATCCATTTTCGTGATGCGGTGAACGGCGACATCGGGGCTGAGGGCCTGCGTGTGGAGGGGAATGCCATCTTCGACGGCACGGTCGGCGAAACCCGGCTGCTCAAGAATGTTTTCGTCACCGGCACGACCGATCTCAACGGCGGACTTGTTCACACGGTTGACGATCAGGATTACATCGGTGCGGTGACGCTTGGCCGGGATAACTCCCTGATTAGCAACAGCGGCGATATCCGCTTCACTTCGACTATTGACGGTCCTTACTCGCTGGGCGTTTTTGCCCGACTGGGCAACATTCGGCTGGGTGATACGGTCGGGGGCGCGACGAAGCTCGCGTCACTCGAGCTGGCGGCCGGCCCGTTAATCACCATCGATGCCCCGCTCGTGCAGGCTGTGGGTGACATAATCATGAACCGCGACGGCAAAAGCGCGATTCCCACCGTCGCCACGATCGCTGCCCCCAGCGGTGACCTGCTCATCCATTCCGATGCGGGCGATTTTCTGGTCGGCCCCAATGAAAAAATCACCAACATCGGCGCGTTGACGATCGACCTGCCCGGCACGGGTGCCACTGCGACCATCGGCGACCTCAACAGCCTCGGCGATATGCGGATTAACGCTTCGAACATTCTCCTGCGCCTCCGCAATGCAAGCACACTGCTGAACTCCACAGGAGCTATGGATACCGATGCCGGCGTGGATATCGTCACGGGAGGTCGGTTGTTTTTCAGCAGCGTACCGTCCACAACAGGCGCGGGCGGCGTTCCGCGAATCGGTTCACCGGATGGTGCGGCGGGCGATATGTCTGGAACGCTCAGCGGAATCGGGGTGACGAAAATCGCGCCGCTGACGACGGATCGCTTTACCTACAACGGCACGGTGCTGGACCTGAGAGTAGTCCCGCTGTCTGATCCGCCGCCGGTTCCGCCGCCGACTCCAACGGGGGCGACATCGCGGCTCGCCGATTCGCTGCCGGGGAGTTCGGGGCCGATTCCGTTTGTAGATCGTGTACTGCGTGATGTTCTGCTTGGCCCTCCAGGTCGATATTCGTTGTCGCAGGAAGTAGCCCTGCCGACGCGAAGTCTCCGTGGCTTCGAGGTCGCGCAGGTACTCAGCGGACGCGAGCTGTATAACGATCTGGGTGCTCCGCGTGCGGACGAACCGGATGCCAACGCTGCTGGCCACGATGTTGCCATCCATCGCATTCGGCGGCAGACGGCTATGCGGCTCATCGCTGAATACAGCGAACTTTTTGCGTTGCGGGACGACGGCAGCGTCAACCCCGGTCTGGCATCACTCCGTGAAGCGTGGCAGGCGTTCCATCAACAACCCGACGGGCCTGCCGACACGAAAGCGTTTCGCGCTTTCATGACCAGAGAAACGCAATACCGCGACGCGCTGGCTTACTTCGAGCGAGTCAACGGCTTCTTCAACGACCTGAATCTCGTCGGCATCACGCCAGCGGAACGGAAGGCGGTAATCGCGCGGGTACGTGAAAAGATGCTCCCGCCGACACAGGTGGCAGCCCGACCTGAGACGGATACGGTGTTCCAGCGATAACGGACCGGCTATGGAGTGCGGTGCCGACCATGATCGCACTGGCTGTCAAAGTCAGAGCGATACACCTGTCGACCCCACTTGAGATCTTCGCGCAGCAGGAACATGCCGCCGCACCGCCAGCAACCCTTGCGTTTGACATGATCGAGAATCACACGACGTAACGTGGTGTCACGCGGGGCGGTGTCGAGGTTGTCCGGCTTGCTGCCGAACACTCGTTCCCACGTCTGAAAATCACTCGTACCCTCAAGGGGTGTCAGATAAAACTCCCGCTGAAAGCGCACGATGTTGCTCTGTGACGGCAGATAATCGCCCAGTTGATCGTCAAAGAGCCAAGAGGCAGAGCAGAAACCGCGAAAACGATGACGCGGAAACCAGCGGGGAAAGCATCTCATCGCAGCAGCGAAAGACTTTCCGCATTCAGCAAAATCCATCGGACCCATTGCTGGAATGTGTACGCCGAGCATGGGGTCACCTTTTTTGAGCACGATCTTCCACTCACGGGAGCGCAGGTTGATCGCCTGTCGCTGCACCTGTCCCCTTGGTGTAATGCAGAATCCACGGATGATCTGATTGTGACGAGTAATGGTCGCGGTCCACTCGCCGCGCCCTGGTCGCTGATCGGCAGGGACGAACTGCCCCTGGGCATCCATCCTCGCGCCGTGTCCGACCAATGCGACAGTCCGACCGGTGCGCCGGTGACGGTAAACGACGATGTTCTGATTGAAAGTCGTCGGCTCAAACTGCAAGCGACCGAGGCGCAGATTCCGCCCGGCGAGGTGAAGCATCAGCCACCCTTGGCGGGTAAAACCCCAGACTCCATGCCGCGCGAGATGGTCGCGCATCCACACTTCCACATCCGCTAATGTTTCTCGCGTGATGCGGACCGGTATGCCTCGTTTGGCGTTGGCTCTTTCCAGATCAGGCAACCCGGACAGCACCACGACAGCGTAGAGCAGCCGCCCCGGCTCACCCAAACACTCATCCATTGACGGCCAGGAATACGAGGGAATCTGTTGCGGCCTGCCGGAATGAAAAGTCATCCAATGGCAATGCCAGGCAATGCGTTCAAGGGTGGGATCATCCGCGATTCCTGCTGCTGCCCCAGCCATCGCTTCGCGTGCATCCGGCTGCATTCCAACCCGCTGACAGAGCGAGCGGATCGCAGAGGGCTTCAGAAAAGGAACTCGCCCGGCCCGATAGGTCCGCTGCGATCTCGACCAATCCGCTGCCCACGCAGCTTGCGCTTTGGCGGTGCTTTCAATAGACAAGCCCAGTGCTGCGATGGCGGCACCGGGCTTGCTGGTTGGCGTGATCTTTTTCATCATCGACCGGCGATTTTAATCACGGATTGGTTGACTTCGGCCGGACTTTGATTTTGACGTTGTATTTGCCGGGGAAACTGTTGGACGCATACCCCTGGTGCATGGCGATGGCAAATTGCAGCTCGCCGCTCTGCTCTGCGGTGAACGTGTTATTCGATCCGACTTTGAACACCGAACCACTCTTGCCGATCTTCGCGATCAGCATCCCCATCGGAATCTGGTTCTGGATGTACCAGCCGTAGTTCGGCGCACCATCAGGCGTGGACTGAGCATCGCTGCCCCAGGGCGTCATCACCAGCGTGCCGTCAGCCTTGACCGTGATCCGATCGCCTTTGCTCACCTTGATGCCCGATTCCTTGAATCGCAGTTGCACAAGGTTAGAGCCGTCCACGGAGAGCGACTTGTTGATCTCCTCCACGCCCTTGCTGATATTTCGTGAAGCGTTGCGGATATCGCTGAGCTTCACCGTCAACTGACCGTAATTACTTGTGACGGCAAATGACTTGGGGACGATCCGCCCGACGATGGTGAAATCCGCTGTCTGGATCATGTCCAGACGGATGACCGCAGCTGGCTGCGGCTCATCTTCATCGACCGACACATCATCGTTGAACTCCTCAAGAATCGCATTGATGCGAAGCTTGCGCTCCGGGTCGGCGGTCGCCTGATAACGCACCAGCTCGTTGCGGAGCGACGGCCCCATGCGGATCAGAGCCTTCTGGGCGGCGTCGCGTTCGGTGACTTCCTGTGAACCGAGCTTCTCGACCAGCTTTGCGAAGTTCGCCTGAAAATCCGTGTGGCTGTCCAGCCCCGGCGTGACCGAAATGATCTTGGACACCGGCACAACCAGTGCTCCGAAATCTGTATCAATCGGAATTTCCTTGACACCCAGCGTGCCGCTGATGATGGATCCGTCCATCAGATTGAAGGTGACCAGACCACTCGACGCACTATCCGCGGGACGTGTCGTCTGCGCGTCAGCCGCCGAAGCGAGCATTCCAAGAATCAGAAGCAATGCGGGAAAGCGGAGATGGATGTTCATGAGATGCGTTCCTTTGTTGACTCTGCTGAATAAGCCGACACATCATGCCGTAGGCATGACCTGCTGGCTACTTTATGGTGCCGCTGTCCGGTACCCGACTACTGTCGTGTCGGTGATGAGAATCAGCGTTTGATCGACGGCGAGCACAGACCCGCCAGTGGGTTCCGTATCAAACTCGGTAAGCATCTGGGTGATTTTGCCGGTCTTGCGGTCGATGTCGAAAAGCCCAGCCGTACCGTAGAGGTAAACCTGTGACTGGGTAAATAGCGGAGCATCGACATTTTTACCGAACAACTCCGACCACCAGCGTCGCTCCAACGAACTCGGCTTATAGGTTGTCAGCGCATCGCCGAGTACGTAAAGCTCGCCATCAATGATGCCCAGCAGTGCATCCGTTGATCCGATTTCTTTGGTCCAGAGGAGGGAGCGATCGTTGATGTTTACTGCGTGTAATTCTTCCTGTCCTTTGTCCTTGAAATAAAGGATGCCATGCTCGATCGGCAGATCACCGCGCCGACCGCCAGTCGACGGCATCGCACCGCGGCGGCGAGATCGATTGGAAAACATTTTTCGACCTTCACCGTACATATACGCCCAGGCTATTCGCTTTTCCACGGGATCCACCGCCACCAGAGCACCGTCATTGGTCAACACGAAGATCTGATTGTCAGTCGCTTCGATCTGTGGTTCCAGGTCCACGTTGTACCCGCCTCGCGGGTTTTGAGTCGGGTTTCCCAGCACCAGTTCCCAAAGTTTTGTGCCGCTGGTCCGGCTCATCGCCACCAGGCTCAGCTCGCCGCGCATCTGTTTCAACGCGGTGCAATAGACCACGTCACCCTCGATCACGGGTGAACCGAGGAAGAAGTATTCCCCCAGCCCTGAGTTACCCGACGTGTTCCATTTGAGCTTTCCAGAGGCAGCGTCATAACAGGCAATCCTCAAGTAAGGCATACGGTTCTGTTCGTAACCCGTGCTGAAGATCAAGCCGCGATCAAGCAACATCGCGCCGCTGTTGAATATTCCGTAATTGACCATCTGCTGGACACGTGGCGCGATCGCTTCGGGTTTTTCTGATTGCCAGATTACTTTGCCTGTTTTGGCGTCGATCGCGGTCGTCAAACCAAACCAATTGACGTACACCCGCGTTTCATCGCTAACTGCTTCGGGGCGCAGATTGTCGATCATCCCGCTGCCATAGCCGCTGTTCTGAAACGCCACGGCAACCTGTTGTCGGAGATTTTCGTTGAAGAACTCATACTTCCACGCCGGGACGTCAGCCTTGGGAAGCGGAATTTTGTCCGGCACCGGGTTTGATGCGGCAGCGAGTCCGGCAGCGTCGGCAGCATCCGAAGCGCGTTCCTTCGCCAATGCGGTCAGATACTCGGTCACAGCGACCTCGCCGCCGCCGATCACGACTTTCTCTTCGGGGTATCTTGTCTGAACACGCTGCTGAATCTGATCAAACCGCGTCCAATCACCCGCTCGCGCCAGGGCCGTCGCCTGTTTCACATAAAGTCGGGCAACCGAGATCGTTGAATCCGGGCAGTAGGTGATGATGTCCGCCCAACATTTGGCGGCCTGAGAAAAATCACCACGTTCAAAATAGGTGTCTCCAAGCCGATCGGCGGCGGCGGGGCCATAACTGGAGATGAGATACTTCTGGTACACCTTCTCCAGTGCGGCTAATTCTTCGGAAGAACCTTCGGGTTTCTCCAGCAGAGCTTTGGCCTGTGCATCGTAAAACACACGAAACGCCTGCCGACCATCCGGCGGAAGTGATGCCAATCGTCGCCGACCGTAGAGGTCCACCGGCATGACAAAATCGTTCGCCGTGCGAACCATCGGTACAGGGTTGGCCGATTGGAAAGTCTCCATCGCACGGAAGGCTTTGTCCCACTGTTTATTGGTCAGCAATTGCTCAAAGTCGGCGACGGCGTCAGTGGTTTGCTGCGACTCTCCGGGAACACGAAAGGCAGCCATGCTGGAAACCGACTCACCTTGAGGGCTGATAGATAAGACAGCCCTCATGTTCATCTGGACCATTTCTCTAGCGAAACCTTGAATGGGCAGCACACCCGTCAGCGCAACGGCTGCAACGGTAAAGCACCGGGCGCGCTGGCTGAGTCGCTGGCTGTGTCGGTGCATCACGCATCCCCAAGTGGTTCGATCCGCTCGCTCGTCCGTTTTCAGACGCACGAGACCCAACCAATGTTCACAATTTGCCAAGTATAACCCGTGGCGCCCGTTACCAGTTCCTTTGACAGCATCACATCGGCAAAAAATGTCAATCCGAGGCTGCGCCTCTATACTCCCGACATGACGCTCAAGGAAGATCTCCAGTTTGCCGTCGCACTGGCGCGACGTTCCGGCCAGCTTGCCCGCGATTATTACGGTAAGGTCAAACGTCTCACCAAGCGGAATGACGAAGCGGTCACCGATGCTGACCGCGCCTGTCAAAAATTGATTTATGAGGCGATCCGCCCCCGCTTCCCCGGCGACGGCTTCATCGGGGAGGAGAATGACACCGGACTGGCTATCACCAGTGAGATTCCGAACCCCGCGGGGCGTGTCTGGGTCGTCGATCCCATCGACGGCACCAACAATTTCATTGCCGGCTTCGGACACTTCGCCACCTGCATCGGTCTGCTCGATGCCGGCCGGCCTGTGCTGGGCGTGGTGTATGACGTGATGGAAGATGTGATGTATGCCGCGGCGCGAGGCGAAGGCATGTCGGTTAATGACCGTCGCACACAGGTAAACGGTGATCCGCTTTCTGACAGTTCATTCGTCATGTCGTCAAGCAATCTCATCGACGCCAATGGCCGCGCCCCCTCCTGGCCGGCGCGCTGGCTCGGCCGAACGCCCTGGAAGATGCGCGTCATCGGTTCGGCGGCACTCGATGGTGCCCACGTAGCAGCCGGCATCGCTCACGGTGCCATCACCATTCACGGAAAACTCTGGGACGTGGTGGCCCCTGCTGCTCTGGTCATCGAAGCAGGCGGTCTGGTCACCGACACGCAGGGGAAGGCTGTCTTCCCCTTTAACCTCGAACGATACTCCGGTGCCCGCGTGCCAAACCTCATGGCTTCCCCTTCGGCACAGGAGACGCTGCTGCGGGAACTCCGCGAGTGGTGATGCTTATTTTTCGGAGAGTTTCTCGGCTCCGCCCGTGGCGTTCCCAGCAACACGGGTGATGTGATAAAGAAAGACCGCGGCTGCTACCGCGACGTTCAGTGAATCAGTTCCTCGGTGCATGGGAATCGTCACCAGTTGATCGCAAGCGGTCAGCCAGCGGGTGTGCAGGCCTTGTGACTCGCTACCCAGAAGAATGCCCACGCGATTGGGGGTTCGAGGGTGACGGATGGATTCCAGCGGAGCAGCGCGATCATCAAGCACCGAAGCCAGCAGATTTACATCCCACTCCTGCCGCAGACGATACAGATCACGCAGCAGGTCGTCGGAACGGACGATCGGCAACGTGAAGATCGAACCCATCGACACCCGAACCGACCGACGCCAATAAGGATCACATGATCGCTCACCGACGATCATGGCATCCGCACCCATCGCTGCGCTGATGCGGATCAGCGATCCCAGATTGTCTGCGTTGATGATCTCAGGACATATCACCAGCGTCAGGGGCACAGCAGGACCAGCGGGTGGCGGCAGCACATCGTCGAGCCTGTGCTCCACCGGACGGATGCCGCACGCCAGCACGCCGGAATGGAAAGCAAAGCCGATCACGCCTTCGAGAACGGAGTCAGGCGCGACATACAACGGCACGGATGAGGGGACGAGTGAAGCCAGTTCCTCGACGCGCCGCTGAGCGATGAACACGGAATCCACGCGGTGGTCGCTGGCAAGCAGCCGACGCACCAGATGCTCACCTTCCGCGATGAACCTGTCACCATGTCGCGCTACGTCGCGGTCCTTGAGATTGCGATAGACATCGAGGCGGGGATCGTCGAGCGTTTCAACGGCAATCATCGGCATAGGTATCGAATACAGTACGAACCTCACCGCTGCCGGTAAACGCCCCTTTCCGCGGCTGAACTCACCCCCTATGACCTGCGACACCACCGGCAGGATGACGCTCCCCTGCTCGACTTCTGTATTTGGCCAAGGAGCTGTCGGACCCGTTATGTCTGCTGTCTCATTTCCTAGAATGCCTCCTTTTACGCGAGGTTTAGCGCGTGCGCGAACGCATTGACTCGATCACCGAACGCATTGGACAAGCCATGCTGGGAGACCAGCACCGCTTTCGCCGCGCTCTGATGCGAATTGAAGATGCGTTACGTGGGCGAGGTCCGGGACAGGATGATGTCGTGGCCGATGCTTCGCTCACACGTCTGGCTTCTGATGTCGAGGCTTCCATCACCAGGGGAGAGCAACGCCGCAGCGGACTGCCACGACCTGTATTCCCCGGTGAATTACCCATCGTCGCGCGACGGGAAGAAATTGCGAAAGCGATTTCTTCCCATCAGGTTGTCGTCCTCTGCGGCGAGACCGGATCAGGTAAGACCACGCAACTTCCCAAGATTTGTCTCGATCTGGGACGAGGCATCGCGGGAATGATCGGCCATACGCAACCGCGACGAATCGCAGCCCGCAGTGTCGCGGCCCGCATCGCTCATGAACTCCGCACATCGCTGGGTAGTGCGGTCGGTTACAAGGTCCGGTTCAATGACAAGACCAGCCCGCAGAATTACATCAAGGTGATGACCGATGGCATCCTGCTCGCCGAAACGCAGCAGGACCGATTTCTCGAAGCCTATGACACGATCATCGTTGACGAAGCGCACGAACGCAGCCTCAACATCGATTTTCTTCTGGGTTATCTCAAGCAGTTGCTGCCCAAGCGGCGTGATCTGAAGGTCATCATCACTTCCGCGACCATCGATCCCCAGCGATTCAGCCGCCATTTTGATGATGCGCCGATCATTGAGGTATCAGGCCGAACCTATCCCGTCGAGGTGCGCTACCGTCCGCATGCCCCGGACGATGAAGAAACGGACCACGATGTGCTAGGCTCCATCGTTAGCGCGGTCGATGAATTGCAAGCCGGTGCCAGAGGTGACACGCTGATTTTTCTCAGCGGAGAACGTGATATCCGTGACACCTCCGACGCCTTGCGCAAACACTTTCCATCACGAGGCGGCGTCGAAGTTCTGCCGCTTTACGCACGGCTCTCGACCGGCGAGCAGAACCGCGTGTTCCAGGAGCACACCAACACGCGCATCGTACTGGCGACCAACGTGGCGGAAACTTCGATCACCGTCCCCGGCATCAAGTATGTGATCGATCCGGGTACAGCACGCATCAGCCGATACAGCACACGGTCGAAAGTGCAGCGACTGCCGATCGAACCGATCTCGCGTGCCAGTGCGGATCAGCGTAAAGGCCGTTGCGGACGAGTCAGCGAAGGCATCTGCATCCGTCTTTACTCCGAAGATGACTATTTATCGCGGGACGCCTACACACAGCCGGAGATTTTGCGGACCAACCTGGCCGGCGTCATCCTGCAAATGAAAGCCCTGCGGCTTGGACGCATCGAGGAGTTTCCCTTCCTCGAATCACCCGATCCACGCACGATCCGTGATGGCTACGTCACTTTGCACGAATTAGGAGCGGTGGATGAACGAAACGAATTGACCCCGATCGGCCGCGAGCTGGCGCGTCTGCCGATCGATCCGCGAATTGGTCGGATGATTCTGGCTGCTCGCGAGGAACACGCTCTGCACGAGGTGCTCATCATCGCGGCTGCACTCTCCGTGCAGGACCCGCGTGAGCGACCGCTGGATCGACAACAGGCCGCTGATGAATCGCACGCGAAGTTCCGTGACGACAGCTCTGACTTTCTCGGTTATCTGAAACTTTGGGAGGCATACCACGACGAGATTCGCCGCGGCACCCGCAGTCAGGCTCGCAAGTGGTGTTCGCAGCATTTTCTTTCTCCTGTCCGGATGCGTGAATGGCTGGACATCCACCAACAGTTGCTCTCGCTGGTGCGAGAGGCGGGTTCTGAACCGAATCGCCGACCCGCGCCGCCTGAGCATATCCATCGCGCGTTACTCACCGGCCTGCTGGGCAATATCGGTCTGCGCGGGGAAACGTCGGAATACCAGGGCACACGCGGTAGCCGGTTCAGCATTTTTCCGGGATCGTCACTCTTTCGGAAGACACCGCGCTGGGTGATGGCCGCTGAAATTGTGGAGACGACCAGGCTCTACGCACGCACCGTTGCACCGATCCACGTCGAGTGGATCGAGCGTCTGGCACCGCATCTCATGAAACGCTCCTACTCTGACCCGCACTGGGAAAAGGAGACAGCCCACGTCCGCGCGTGGGAGCGAGTGACGCTACACGGCCTGGTGGTGATCCCTCGCCGAAAGGTTCACTTCGGTCCTGTCGATCCGCGTTTGGCACGGGAGATATTCATCCACCACGCGCTGGTCGAAGGCGAATACTCAAGCAATGCGCCATACGCTCGGCATAATCGCTCACTGGCAGCCCAGGTAGAAACTCTCGAAGCAAAGCAGCGGCGGCACGACCTGCTGCGTGATGAAAAGGATGTCTTCGCGTTCTACGACCGTTGCATACCGCGTGATGTGTTCAGCGGCCCGCTCTTTGAGCAGTGGCGGGCAAAGGCGGAACGCACGCAGCCACGACTGCTTTTTATGGAGATGCGTGATCTGGTCGATCACTTGCCGGAAGGGATCACGACCGAGCGGTTTCCCGATGAAATCGCAGTCGGCCAGATGCGACTGCCATTGCAATACCGCTTTGAACCGGGTGATCCGGCAGATGGCGTGACGCTGTCTGTCCCGCTGGCTGCGCTGAATCAGTTGCGTCCGGACCCGTTTGAATGGCTCGTCCCCGGCTGGCTCGATGAAAAAGTGACAGCGATGATTAAATCGCTACCCAAACACCTGCGTGTTCTCTTTGTACCCGTGCCGCAGACAGCCGCGTCGATTCTGCCGCTCCTGAATCACACGTCAGCACAATGCCATTCATCAAACGCGGAAAAAAGAGACGATACGACCGTTCGCAGCTCTCTCATCGATCAACTCGTGATCCATCTGGGGCAGATCTCCGGTCGAGCGATCCGGCGCGAGGATTTCAACGAGTCTGGTATCGAAGATTATCTCCGCATGAATTTCCGCGTCCTCGATGACAAGGGGCACCCGCTGGCGATGAGCCGTGATCTGACGGAGCTGCAGGAGCGGCTCGGTGCGATGGCAGCCGGCAGCTTTTCCGGGCCAGCAACAGATTCCGACTTCACCCGTGATGACCTGAAAAAATGGGATGTTGGCGACTTGCCGGAACGGGTATCCGTCCGCCGTGCCGGCGTAACCATGCAGGGATATCCCGCACTGGTGGACAAACAGACCTCCGTCTCCCTGCGACTGTTTGATAGCGCGGATACCGCCCGCGCAGTCCACCGCGCCGGCGTGCGCCGTCTGTACCTGATCGCCCTTGCCGATGAGATGAAATACCTCACGCGAGGTCTCAGAGGCATTGATACTCTTGGCGTGCAATTCGCCCCGCTGGGCAGCGTATCCGCACTTCGGGCATACCTGATCGAGCTGGCGATCGACCGCACGTTTCTCGAAAACCTCCCCGAAGTGCGCACCCACATGGAGTTTGAAGTACGGTTGCGGGAGCGACAGCATCGCATCGATGAATCACTGCGGTCAACGGTTGCTCTGGTGACACAGATTCTCGCGGCATATCAGGCTGTGCAATTTCAACTCGGCGGACGGATCGCACCGAGCTGGACCGCAGCAATCAATGACATGCGTCAGCAGCTTGGTCGCCTGATGGCGGAAGGATTCCTGCTTCGCATTCCTTACCCGTGGCTTGAGCAATACCCCCGCTATCTCAAAGCGGTTCAGCTACGAATCCAGAAACTATCCAATGCAGGCCTCGATCGGGATGCGCGACACACCGCCGACCTTTCGCCGCTCTGGCAGCAATATGTTGCACGAGCTGAGCTTCATCGAGCTCGCGGTCTGTACGATCCTGCCCTTGAACAATATCGCTGGATGCTTGAGGAGTTTCGCGTCTCACTCTTTGCCCAGGAGTTGGGCACCGCGGTTCCGGTGTCGGCTAAAAGGCTTGAACAGCAATGGGCAATGGTGAAGTAACCTTTCAGGGCGAGTGTGTGAAAGTCGTATATCGTTCCCCGCTTACATAAGTGTCTCGGATATAGTTCTGCTTCGCGAAGCTATTCCCCTTAGAATCCTCCCTCATGACCCGCCGACTTCGTGCCCTCGCTCGTATTCGCTGGCTTGTGTTTTTTGTGCTCCTCGTCGTTTTCGGCGCGGCTGCCTATTACGTTTATGAACGCTACTGGAATCCGGTGGTAAGCGTCACCCGGATTGTCGAAGCTCCGGTAGTCCATGCGTTTTATGCCACCGGCACGATCTCGCCCGACCGTGAATATCCGATCCGCGCTAACGTGGCAGGCCTCATCACTGAGCGGCTCGTGGATAAAGGCGATACGGTCAAAAAGGATCAACCCGTTGTCGTCATCACCAGCGATGACATCACTTTCAAGCTCGACCAGGCCAAGGCTGAGTTGAAGGAAAAGGAGCAGTTGGCTGACGACAAGACCTCGCCGATCCTTGCCGAGATTGACGCGAAGATTGTTGCCGCCGACGAAGTGCTCGCGCTGGCTCGCCGTGAAAATAAACGGATAGAGACTTTGGTGAAGTCAAACTCTGCCACCGATCAGGATCTGGATCGCTCGCTGGACCGCCTCAGCCGCGCGGCCAGCGATGCTGCCTCCAATCGAGCGCAGCGAGCGACACGAAAGATTCAACTTGATAAGGATGTCGATGTCGCACGCGCAGCACTACGCATCGCGCAGTGGAACTACGACCAGCAGACCATCCGCAGTCCGATTAATGGCGTCGTGCTCGACTGGCCCGTCTCACAAGGCACACGGGTGGCGGTCAACGATCACCTCATGCAGATAGCCGATGTGTCTCCGGGCAAACTCGTGATGCGGGCCGCGGTCGATGAGGAGGACAAGGTCGGCGTGACACCCGGCCAGGTGGTGCGGATGACGCTCTATTCGTTTCCCGGTGAAGTGCTCACAGGCTGCGTGAGCAAAATCTATGACAAGGCCGAGTCTGACCGTCGAACTTTCGAGGTGGACATCCAGATCGACGAGTCCGACCCGCATCGCGCCAAACTCTCGCCGGGCATGACAGGGGAACTGGCGTTTGTGATCGAAGAAAAGTCCAAAGCCAATATCCTGCCCTCTCAGGCTGTGCAAGGCGGGTCGGTATGGATCGTGCGCGAAGGCAGACTCAAACGTGCGGAAGTCAAACTCGGCCTGACCAGCATCGAGCGGACCGAAGTGCTATCCGGTCTGAGCGATGATGATCAGGTTGTCGTCAGCGCGGTCGGCAACCTGGAAGAAGGCCAGCGCGTGCGCACGCAATTTGTCGATCCGCGTGAAGCGGCAGGTCTGAACAAGCACGTGAAGAATGCGGACGGGTTCAAGGGGTTCCGTTAAGTCCGGCTAATTGACCGGATGTCCGCTGGATCACTCGCATGCGTTGGTTTATTTCCATCCGATATTTCCTTTCCCACAAGCGCCAATCACTGGTGTGTATCGCTGGTGTGACGATCAGTGTGATGATGTTCATCGCCATGTCCGCGATGATGGGTGGATTCACTGATAAGTTCATCATCGAGACGGTCGAGTCGTCCGGCCACATCACGATCAAGGACGAGTTCCGCGAGACTCAGACGCCGATACTCCAGCGTGCATATAAGGATCCCAACGCCCTGCTACTGGTTGATGGCACCAAGCCGCAGGACAAAATTAGAAAAATCAAGAACTCGACAGGTCTGCTCGCCAAACTCCGGCGGATGCCCGGCATCGTTGCTGCTGCGCCGGTGGTCACAGGTGACGTCATCGCGACCTACGGCACCAAGACGATGAATCTGGGTATTTTCGGCATCGAACCCGAACAGCAGATTCGCGTGACGACCATCGGCGACAAACTCATCGCCGGCGACTTTGGCCGACTCAAAACCGCGGGTAACGGCGTGGTCGTCGGCAGCGGCGTGGCAGACCTGCTGGGGGCTAAACTCGACGACACCATCGTTCTGACCAGTCCTACCGGCGGTAAGACCGTCGCCAAAATCGTCGGCATTTTTCAGACCGGCGTCACCCCGGTCGATTACGGCCGCGCCTACATGATGATCAACAACGCGCAAACGCTGGTGGATAAAAAAAACATCATCAATGAAATCGTCCTGCGCACCGACGACTACACCAAGGCGCAGGATTACGCAGCCCAGATCGAGTCAATCGCGGGCTACCGCACGGAAAGCTGGCAGGAATCAAACGCAAACTTCCTCAAGATTTTCCGCATCCAGACGGTTATCACCTACATCATCACAGCCTCGTTGCTCATCGTGGCTGCGTTCGGAGTGCTTAACATTCTCATCATGGCGGTACTGGAGCGCGTCAACGATATCGCAATCCTCAAAAGCATCGGCCTCTCACGCTCCGACATCACACAGATTTATCTCTTTCAGGGTCTGGTCATCGGCCTGATTGGTTCCAGTCTGGGACTGGCACTGGGAAAGGTAACGATTGAAATACTCCGGCGGCTGCCGATCCAGATGGAAGGGCTTGTTAAAACTGAAGGCCTGCTGATGAGCGAACATCGCAGCGATTACGTGACTGCGTTCATTGCGTCAATGATTATCGTTCTGCTGGCGGCGGCATATCCGGCACGGCGGGCGGCTGGTTACGACCCGGTGGATGTGATCCGGGGAGCGCATTGATGACCAGCAATCCGCAACAAGTCGATGCGAACTGCAGCAGTCCCGCCACACAGGCAAATGTCTTATTGCGTACTCAAAATGTCCACCGTGTCCTGGGGGAGGACGACGCGGCCACCGTCGTGCTGCGCGGTGTGGACATGACTATCGGCCGCAACGAGTACGTGTCGATCGTCGGGGCCAGCGGTTCGGGTAAGAGTACGCTTCTGTATCTCCTGGGTGGTCTGGATCGACCCAGCACCTTTACGCTTGATGAAAAACGAAACCGTTTACCCTGCGATCCGCCGAGCTGCGTGTTCATTGACGGACATAACACCCTTGAGCTAAATGATCCGCAGCTAGCCAGTCTGCGGAATGAAAAAATTGGTTTTGTTTTCCAATTTCACTACTTGCTCAAAGAATTCACAGCACAGGAAAACGTGGCGTTGCCAATGTTCAAACTCGGCCGTCTGCACCGTGCAGAGGCTATGGAACGGGCTGCCTCTCTGCTCACTGACCTTGGCTTGAGTAACAAGATCAGGCGGCCCGCCAATCGTCTCAGCGGCGGCGAGCAGCAGCGTGTCGCCATCGCCCGGGCATTATCAAATCATCCCGCGGTACTGCTGGCCGATGAGCCGACCGGTAACCTCGACAAGCGCAACAGCGAACTGGTCGCGGACATTTTCCATCAAATCGCGGATCGCGGTCAGACCATCGTGATGGTCACGCACGATCAGGCGTTAGCACATAAAGCGCGGCGAGTGGTCACGATGGAGGATGGCCGAATCATCGCTGATGATGCAACATCAACATCATCTGCCAGCCGCTGAGTCACTATCGAGATAACCGCTGAGCAGTTGTGGACGCCATCTGCAATCGGAATATCCTCAAATGATGCCGACCTCATTTTCCAATATCGTTGAACCAACCGATCAGAGCGTGTATGAGTTGCGTACAAGCGGAGCCGGTCCTGCGGGATCACTGCCGCTGACCGAGGAAATGCTCCGCAACTGGGCCAGCGGAGACCTCTTCGGCATGACGCAGAATGCCGGGATGGGCTGGAGGCCAACGGAGCTGACGAGGCCGGAGTTTCTGATTCTTTCGACATCGGGAGGTATCCGTGCGGACGATGGCTCACCCATCGCGCTGGGTTATCACACCGGCCACTGGGAAGTCGGGCTGTTGATGCGAGTCGCGGCCCGTGAGTTGCGGGATCGCGGCGCGATTCCCTTTGCGGGCTATGTCACCGATCCATGCGACGGCCGCTCGCAGGGCACGCGAGGCATGATGGACAGCCTGCCCTACCGCAATGATGCTGCCATTGTGCTGCGTCGTCTGATCCGATCGTTACCCCGCCGCGCAGGTGTCATGGGAGTTGCAACCTGTGACAAAGGATTGCCGGCGATGATGATGGCACTCGCGGGCTGCGGCGATCTGCCCGTCGTACTCGTCCCCGGCGGAGTAACGCTACCGGCACGGGGAGCGGAAGACGCGGGAAAAATTCAATCCATCAATGCGAGGTTTTCGCTTGGGGTTATCAGTCTGGAAGAAGCCGCCGAAATGGGTTGCCGTGCTTGCGGTTCGCCGGGAGGCGGTTGTCAGTTTCTCGGCACCGCTGCGACTTCACAGGTTGTCGGTGAGGCTCTGGGACTCTCGCTGCCGCACTCGGCATTAGCACCATCGGGCCAACCGATCTGGCTCGACATGGCGACACGTTCAGCCCGGGCACTGATGAACCTCACATCACAAAATATCGGGGTCAATCGCATCCTCACACCCGCGTCCATCAAAAATGCGATGGCTGTTCATGCAGCATTTGGCGGTTCGACCAATCTCCTGCTCCACATCCCGGCGATCGCACATGCGGCCGGCCTGACTCGTCCGGCCGTGCAGGATTGGATCGAGTTGAATCGACAGGTGCCGCGATTGGTCGATGCCTTACCGAACGGCCCGGTGGGTCACGTGACTGTCCGCGTTTTCCTCGCAGGCGGTGTGCCGGAAGTCATGCTCCACCTGCGACAGCTTGGGTTGCTCGATCTGTCATGCCTGACCGCAAGCGGAGAAACACTTGGCCGTGTGCTGGAATGGTGGGAAACCTCGCCGCGTCGCAGCCGCTTGCGTGATGAGCTACGAAAACAGGACGGCATCGATCCCGATGATGTAATCATGTCACCTTCACGTGCTGCTTCGCGTGGACTTACCAGCACCGTGACCTTTCCACTGGGTAATCTCGCGCCGCAAGGCTCGGTCATCAAGAGTACGTCGATCGATCCCAGCGTGGTCGGAGCTGATGGCGTGTACCGCAAAACAGGACCGGCACGAGTATTCACCACTGAGAAGGCGGCGATGGCGGCTATCAAAAGCGGTCACATTCGCGTCGGCGATGTGATGGTGCTCATCTGTCGCGGCCCTATGGGATCGGGCATGGAAGAGATAGCGCAGGTCACGACCGCGCTGAAGCACCTTGACTTTGGTAAACATGTCGCGGTCATCACGGACGCTCGGTTTTCCGGCGTCTCAACCGGAGCGTGCATCGGTCACATCGGCCCGGAAGCTCTGGCAGGCGGGCCGGTGGGCAAAGTTCTTGACGGCGACATGATTCAAATCGTGATCGACCGCAATCGACTTGAAGGCTCAATCAATCTCGTCGGTGAAAACGGTAAAGCTCAAGATGCCGCGGTCGGTGCCCGGCTGCTCGCTCAGCGACCGCTGCGCTCAGACCTCAAGCCGGATTCCGATCTCCCGGCAGATACACGGTTATGGGCTGCGCTACAAAGTGCCAGCGGCGGTACGTGGGGCGGCTGCGTGTACGACGCAGAAGCGATCTCGACCAAGTTACTCTCTACCCCGTAACCTCTGGCGTTTTTCGACAACTTCCAGATATGGTTCGGCGGAGCCTCACCCTTCCTGTTGTGTAATTTCGGCATCTGCGAAAGAGATAAGGTTCGGCGGAGCCTCACTCTCCCTGCTGTGTGACTTTGACATTTGCGAAAGAGTTACGGTTCGGCAGAGCCTCACCCTCCCTGCTGTGTAATTTCGGCATCTGCAAAAACTCAGTACTCCTCCGTACGTAGCCAAGCCCCCTTGAAATTTGTCGAAAGCCACGAATCTTCCGGGGAGATTGCGAGACCATAGCGATGGTTCCGTGCCTGCCAATGGTTCTGACTCAATTCCCTAAAGGTAACCGGTCGATAAAATCCTTCATCGTTCTGATTCACGGATCCGATCGAGATGCTTTCCGCGCGAGCTTATTCCTTCCGCCAGAAGTCGCGCCTTGCCATTTCACTTTCCTGGATCGGCGGATTCACCAATGCGGTGATGCTCATCACTTTCGTTGTCCCCATTTCGCACATGTCGGGCAATACGACACTGATCGCTCGTCATGCCATGGAGCGGCACTCTGTATCGCTGCTCTACGCGTTTCTGGTTTTGATGTTCCTTATCGGGGGCATGCTCTCGGCTTTGATGACGGAGGGCGCACGTCTGCGCGGCAATATCTCCAAATATGTCCTGCCCATGACGGTCGAAGCGGTGTTGCTGGCTGTCATCGCAATAGGACTCAAATACACGAACATCCAGCCGGGCGGTCACACGGTTGAACCCACTCAGGAACATCTCTGGTGGCTCACCGGTCTGGCGGCACTGGCGATGGGCCTGCAAAACGCGACGATCACCAAAATCTCCGGGTCCGAGATCCGAACGACGCACGTCACCGGCGTCATCACTGACTTCGGCTTTGAGAGCGTACAATTTTTTTACTGGTGGATGGAAAAGCTCCGCGGCAGGCGATGGGCTCGTGCCGGTCGGGTGCTTCGCATCTCGCAGCGGCACCCCACCGCTCTGAGGCTCCTGCTCCTGGCGAGCATCTTTGGTTCGTTCCTGCTGGGCGCGATCATCGGGACCTTTCTCTTTGACAGCTACGGGGCTATAAGTCTGCTGCTTCCCATCATTTTCTTGTTATGGATCATCTTTATTGATTGGCGTACTCCCATCGCTGACGTAAAAGAGCTTGATCTTCTCAGCGATCCTGAATTACGTGCCTTCGGTATCATCAAGGATTTGCTTCCGCCTGAATTGGGCATTTATCGCATCACCGGACCGCAGGGTCGCACACATCGGCCTCCTAATTTCCAGCTCTGGCTTAATCACATTCCCCGCCGATGGAAAGTGGTGATCCTTGCCATTCCATCGTCGATGCGCTTCACCAATAACGCAGTGCTCGATCTTCAAGCGGCTGCGCAGTCCTTGAACGAGCGCGGGAGCCGATTGGTTATTTCCGGCGTGACGCCACATCACTACCGCCAGCTCGATGCCATGGGTATTGCGAGGCGAGTTGATCTTGAAGATCTCTGCCCGGACCTGGAGTTTGCGATTGCCAGAGCGATGACGCACTTCAATAACATGGCACAAGGCCGCTCTCTGCGACACCGATGAAGCGACATACCAAGCAGGTCAAGACGGGAAAGGTTGATGCAGTCGAGGGGAAGTATTGAAATGCCCGGGACAGGAGTCGAACCTGCAAGGGATTTTACTCCCACCAGCACCTCAAGCTGGCGTGTCTGCCAATTTCACCACCCGGGCGGGGTTGTGGGACGCGGATTATAGCCAAGCCGTTTTTATGCCGCCAGCGGTCGAAGCATTCGCCTCATCATCTCACCGCATTTCCTTGCGTTTTCTCGTTCCAGCATGAATCGCTAAACGTCCCCAGAGGATGTGAGTCGGATCACTCACCAGTGCCGTCGGCGTTGACCACGACTTTGTGTGTGGTCACCGCTGCCCGAACGAGGGCTGCGATGCTGTCCTCCACGAGTATTTTGCCGCTGACCACCGCGACCGGACGTGCTGCCTCCTGAATGCGGGTGCTGATGTCGCGGTGTCACACCTTCAGCGCGAAGCGTCGCCTCATGCTCAGCACGCGACGGGTATGGAGGATGATCGTTCCGCACAGGTATCGGGATGCGGGTCAGCTTCTCTATATCCTTCAGGTACGGTTTTTCTTCGTGATCGCAGAACGCGATCGCAGCACCTTCCGCACCGGCACGGGCTGTCCGACCGATGCGATGGACATATGTCTCGGGAACATTCGGCAAGTCGTAGTTGATGACATGCGAGATTTCATCGATATCAATGCCTCGTGACGCGATGTCACTGGCGATAAGCACCGGAATACGCCCGGAACGGAACCCCTCCATCGCGCGGAGCCGCTGTGATTGCGACTTGTTACCGTGGATCGCCGCCGCTTGAATCCCAGCCTGATATAGCTTCCGCACAACGCGATCAGCACCGTGTTTGGTACGAGTAAACACCAGCGCGCGGGTGAATGAGGTGTTCAAAAGAAGATGCGTTAAAAGGTACGGCTTATTTCGCTTGTCCACGAAATAGACCGATTGATCGATGCGATCAGCTGTCGCGGAGACCGCTGCGACCTGCACGCTCACCGGATCGCGCAGCAGCGTCGCAGCCAGTTGTCGTATATCTGCCGGCATCGTTGCGGAAAAGAGCAGCGTCTGCGGGTGCGGCGTGCGGGGAAGCAGCGCAGCGACTTTGCGGATGTCGTGAATGAAACCCATGTCAAGCATGCGATCAGCTTCATCAAGCACAAAGACTTCGATATGGCGGAGGTCAATGTGCTGCTGATTCACCAGGTCAAGCAATCTTCCAGGGGTCGCCACGAGGATGTCGATGCCCTCGCGTACCGCGCGGGTCTGAGGGTTTTGGTTGACACCGCCAAAAATTACCGCGTGACGCAACGAAGTATGCCTGCCATAGGCGCGGAAGCTGTCGCCGATCTGTGCGGCAAGCTCACGGGTGGGAGCCAGAATCAGGGCACGAATATGGCGGCCATGATCCCGCGAAGACGGGCTGTGCGCTGACCTGCCATAAGCGAGGTGAGACGTCGCTTGTGGATACGAACGATCCGGCGAAGCCGTCCTGCCGCGGAAGGAGTGACTCTGCGGCTGCACCCGCCTGCTGCCGTGTCTGTTCGAATCCTCACTTGTCGGCAATGCGTCTGTTGTTGATGGCGAGGGGTTGTGCCTCTTTTGCGATAAGCGATCGAGGATCGGCAGTGCGAATGCGGCTGTTTTGCCCGTGCCGGTCTGTGCGATGCCGAGAATATCTTTCCCCGCCAGAACGTGCGGAATAGCCTGTGCCTGAATCGGCGTAGGCGTGGTGTAGCCCTCGGTCGCCAGTGCGCGAAGAAGAGGCTCTGAAAGCCTGAGATCGTTGAAGTTCACAGCCATTTCCAAAAAGCCGGCTCACCGCCATCGGGGTGCAGCCGGGATTGCCGTTTCCAGAGTTTCCGGAGTTTGCGGCGAAAGCCCGGAGAGAATCCGGTCGCCCAGACGAATTGCCGGACGCACGCCGCGTCCTGCTAAGCCATCGATCCAGGCTGGTCCAATGGCTCAAGTCCAGAGGATACGGTCCCATGATAGACGAAAGTATCCATCACAACGAATCGAACCAGCGGCATTCGTCCGGTCGGTACAGAACGACTCGTCATCTGGAACCTCCCGGCAGCGCTCCGAAACGACGTACCTCCGGCCAGATTGCCGCAGTCGCAATGACCACGATCAAGGTGCCGATCCCACCCGTGACGACCGCAGCCGTGGCTCCGCGTTCCGTACCCATTCCAAGACTTGTGATGAAGTACCAGGCGGCAAAGCCCGACTCAAAATCGCCCAGTTCGTTCGACAAGCCAATGAACAGGCTGTTCACCGCGGACACCCGGCCGCGCATTTCATCAGGCGTCATCATTTGCACCAGTGTGTGACGGATCACGACGCTGATGTTGTCGAAAACACCTGTGAGCATGAGCATCAGCAGCGAAAGCCAGTACCAGCGGGAAAATCCGAAGACGATCGTCGCTGCACCAAAACCGGCAACCGCCCAGAGCAGAGCCTTACCGGCACTTTTCATCGGCGGGCGACGAGCGATATACAGACCCATTACCAGTGCACCGATGGCTGGTGCCGCCCGCATCCACCCAAAGCCGACCTTACCCACATTTAGAATATCTTTGGCATAGATGGGCAAAAGCGCAATGGCTGCACCGAACAGCACAGCGAATAAATCAAGCGTGATCGCAGCAAGAACGATCTTCGTCTTCCAGACAAACTTCGTTCCGGCGACCAGCGACTCCATGGACATCGCTGCGGACTTACCAACAAATGGCCGAGGTTTAATCGCCAGAATCGCGTAGAAAAGAAACATGATCGCGCAGAAATCGAGCACGTAAACGATCGTCGTACTTTTTGCCAGCGCGATCAGCGCACCCGCAAGAGAAGGCCCCGCCACACTCGAAATCTGCCAACCCGCACTGCTCCAGGTCACCGCATTACTGAAATCTTCTCGCGGGACCAGTTGCGGCATGAAGGATTGTCGAGCCGGTGACTGGAACGCACGACCGATTCCGCTGCAGAACAGACAGGCATAAATCATCCACACCGGCCATTGGAAATGCGAGACCATCGCCAGTGAGAGCGTCGCCAGCCCCAGAAACAACTCAGCCGTCAGCAATACACGCCGGCGGTCGTGATGATCGGCGACGTGCCCCGCGGGTAGTGTCAATGCAAAGACCGGCACCACTTGCACGAGACCCACCAGTCCCAGTGACAGCGCGCTGCCGGTAAGGTTATAGAGGTCCCATGCGACAGCCGTGGTCTGCATATTCAGACCGATATTTGCGATGACCGTACCGGCCAGATACAGCCGGTAGTCGCGCCAGCGCATAGCGGCGTACGGGTCGTGCTTTACCTCTTTGCCCGAACCAGATTGATCAGAAGACTCCCCCACCTTAGCGCACGCCCTCGCTGACCGGCTCGAGCTTCACATCATCGATCAGCACCGTCGCGCCGGCGGGGACTTCGATCTGTGCATCCAGTGTCGCTGTGGGGATATTCATGGTTTTGATTTCACATTCAATCCGCGTCCACTGATCCGTCACGCTGAACGTCTTGTGATTGTCCGCAGGCAATCCGCCGTCAAACCGAAGCGTGATCGCACAGGGCTTGTCCGACTTGACCCATGCGGTAAACCGATGAGTCTGATCTGCTGCGAAATAGAGCGGATAGAGTCTGTTCTTTCCCGTTGACAGCTTGTACGACTGCTTGCCCGCCTTCGCGTCGGTGCTGGGCACGATGTTCATGAAAGCGTGCCGCCTCGACCAATCCACGCCGTCTTCTTCAAAATCACCCCACATCGATGCGCCGTTGTACGTCAATTCACCTCCCGACGGCGGCTTGACGATGCGAAGAATCGGCGTCGAACTGCGGAAGTGGTCGCTGTCAACCACCGCGCCGCTGATCAGATACGGACGACTCGACGGCGGCAGGACGACGCTCGCCGTGTTGCCTTCGATCTGCGCCGGCAAGGTCAGCCAATACCGTGAGAGCCAATTGCCTTCGTCTCCCGGACTGAGAATCAAGTCTGCCGATACCACCTTGCGTGTACCTTTGAATGTCCAAGTCGCGACCTGACCGCCATCGCGCTCCTCGATATTGATAGGTGACACCTCACAAAAGGCGGGAGCACCTTTGAGGTAAATATCAAGAAACACAAAGACCTGCTCGTCTCCCTCAGAGGGCAGACCGTGTGCCCAGTTTGGAAAGAGCGTCAGATGCTTTGGACCCGCAGCTGCTGCGTAACTCTTCATCACAGACGGCATCCAGTAAAACATGTCAGCGGTGCCTGTGAACCACCCGATTGGTGTTTTTCGATGCGCCAATCGCGGCCCTGGATCAAGCGTAGCCATCCACTGCTTGACTGCTTCCTGGCTGGGAAAGCCCTGCTTGCCCGGATAACCCCACCATGCGTTACCCAGATCAAGGAACCCGCAGCCGAACATTGCCGAGCCAACCTTTAGCCGTGGATCGATGCCGACCATCAAAGTTGTATAAAACCCTCCCCACGAACTGCCGCACATGCCGATCTTGTTTCGATCTACTTCCGGCCGTGATTCGAGATAGCTCACCGCCTTAAGCATCGCTACCGCCCCGTGATAAATCGGCGCGGTCCTGGGATCATTAGCGGAGGAGAGACCGCTATTGATCAGATAGCCGCCTGTCGAACGATACCCCTTGATAGGGAAATCAATGCACAGTGCTGCATATCCTCGCTTGGCGCCGAGGATCGGAAAATAGTCGCTCGCTTGAGCCAGCCCTCCCTGATTCCAGATAAACGCAGGCAGAGCTTTTGCGCCTTTGGGATATGCAAATATCCCGAAAATATCGACGCTGGTTGAGCCATCCATTTCAGAATGGAACTGCACCTCTTCCACCATCACGCCGTCTTTTTCGTAAGGCCCTTTGAGCACCTTGGCATTGAGCGGCGTGGAAGTAATAGCGTTGAGATCAAAGACCGGATCCTTGAAATCCTCAGCCTGTGCTAAGGACGCGATCAGACACAAGGCAACCAACGCGAACAATATCCATCTCATGAGTAGCTCCATACCCGAAGAATGGGCTGGATCATCATAGAAACCAGCAGCCCGACGAGAAATTCCTGACGGTTTGAAGATCAAAGCGCATAACCGCATTGGTGCGAACCGGCGGGGTATTCCACCTAATCTTCAACAGGATGCGTCGTTATGACCTTGGGTTGACTTTTACCGCAACGATCGTGGTGTCATCAATCGCCGGTTTTAGTCCGATGAAACGGCGCATTTCCCAAAGCAGGTGATTGACTGCCTCCTGAGCTGGCGCTTTTTCAGTATCGCGCATCGCCTTGAGGATTCGCGTCCTGCCGAATTTTTCATTGTTGAAGTTCTGCGCGTCTGTCAGACCATCTGTGTAAAAGAGCAGGAAGTCACCCGGTTCAAGCTGAACGATGCTCTTTTCGTAAGTCTGCTCTCTGTCAATACCGACAACCGTACCGCCGACATCGAGTCGTGTGAATCGACCATCGCGCAAAAGCAACGGCGGCTCGTGGCCGGCATTGCAATAGGTCATTCTTCGCGTAGAAGGATCGAGGACACCATAAAAGAGCGTGGCAAACTCATCGCTGCGGGTGTCGCGGGAAAGGGAGATGTTCACGCGCGAAATAATTTCGTCGATGTCATACACATCCTGCGCATACGCCCGCAGACTCGCCCGCACACTGGCCATCAGCAGACTGGCAGCGATACCCTTGCCCACTACATCGCACACTGCCACACCCAGATGACCGTCGAGGTCTATGAAGTCATAGAAGTCCCCGCCGAGTTCAAAACTTGGTACATACCGGGCGCCGATATCAAATGCCTTGATCTGAGGCATCGTTCCCGGAAGCATCCGGCGCTGTACGTCCGCCGCCAATCGCACCTGCCTCTGCACTTTCTCGCCCTCCTGACGAGCCACCGCCAGGCGAGCGCTTTCGATAGCAGTCGCGGTGATCTGTGAAATCGACTGGAGCAGATTGATGTCGAAGCGTCCGAATTTCTGTTTGGTCGCACTGTAAATCTGGAAAAGTCCGATCGGCCTGCTGTGATAAATAATTCCCGATACCAGAAACGAGACGAGTCCCTCACGTTCGGCATCTTCGGGATAGATCACGCGCGGGTCCGTCGTCATGTCTTCCACATACACAACTTCACCAGCGAATGCGCTTCGAGCAATCGCGGCACTGTCGGCATGGACCGGACCTTTGTTCAAGTAACCCTCCGACAGTCCGTACACCGCTTTGATGGCCAGCTCGCGTGTTTCCTCGTTCAGCAGTCGAATAGTCGCTGCTTTGGCACCGAGCACCTGAGCCGCGGTGAGGACGGCTGTATCCAGAATCTGCTGTACATCACGAGCTCCAGCGAGCAGAGCACTGAGCTTGTTAATTGCTGCCAGTTCACCCACACGTTCACGGAGCTGGTGCTCCTGATAGCAGAGCCTCGCAAGGTGATTGGCTAAAAGAAAAATCGCCTGTACCGCAGCCGCCCGTGGAGGAGCGAATACATGCTCTGCCGCATCGAGCATGCTGCCAACCTTTTCAGTCGGTACACCAAATGTCGTCAATAAGTTGACAAGCTTTTGTCGATTAACCGTCGCGTCTGATCGCTCCGCCCGGCTCTCGATACGTACCGAGCCTAATTCCTGCCCTTCTACAACGATCGGTGCTGCAATAGGCTCATTCGAGTCAACGATTTTTGATCCCGTGGTCGATTCGCTTGCCGAATGAGTGCGCACCGGCTCACCCGATTGAGTCGGAACTGTCAGCGGTTTTCCCGTTGGATCAACGATCTCCGTCTTCAACCCGGTCAGGGCAGTAAAACTGTCCTGCAATTCCTGAAGCGTCTTGAGATCAAGAAAATGAACCAGTGTCAGCCGTGTAACCGGGCATGACGCACCCACCGCTGTCGGGTCGGATGTCAAGGACACCGGCGCTGCCGGCACTGCGCTGGCCGGAGTATTCGTTGTAGTCGAAGACGTAGGGGTCACTTCATCAATCCGGAGGACAGGGAAATCTATCGCATCATGGCTTTGGAGTCGGCTGAGTTGTCGCACCCGTATCAGTGCTGGTCCACACTCGACGTAATACCAGAATCAACGGATCAAGTGGTGCGGCGGCCTGAGCCTTGTCCAGACCGTACTCCACCAGAGTCGGCTGATCGAGCTGAAATCCCAGATACGCGAGCAGGATCGCCACATCACCCTGCTGCGGATACTTGAGCATTGGCTCGATCTGTGCCCGCACCCAACTGAGCCGCGCACGACTGGGCAACAGCTTAGCGTCATAACGGACGCCGACGAGTTCGGGGTGCATTTCGAGGTGACGCCGAAGGTTGAATGCCGCCGTACGGATCAACCCCGCGCCAGCCTGGGCGTGGATCAACCCTGATACCGCCAACGGCTGATTCATATTGAGATCAATCACTTCACGGAAATAATTTTCCGCATCGAGATACTTGCCTGATCCCAGTGCAATCTCGCCCGCTCGCATCGTCTTGCTGATCCGATCTTCACGGGTGCCGGAGAATCGAGTCAGTTTCTCATCCGTCTTGAGCGAATCGAGAAACTTCGCCATGGCGATATCAACTTTCGCACGATTCGGATCAGGAGCGTCCGTCTGCTGTCCTCCGTTCATTTTTGCGGCATCAGACGGCAGCAGTCCATACGCCTGCTTGACTGCTGCTTCACGGTCTGCTTTCGCTTTGGCTGCATCGTTGGGCAGCGGGTCGGCAAGAGCTTCCTCGTCTTCAGCGCTTGGTTTAACAGCCGGTTTACCAGCTTTGGGGGTTCCGCTGCGCAACCGGGCCAGGAGATCCAGGTACGGGTCTTCTCCGGGTTTTACCTGAGAAGATTTGATTGGCTCGAATATTGCCGCCTGAACATCCTGAATTCGCTTCTCTGTCGTTAACGAACCATCAGCCGTCATCCGTCCAGGCTGGATCATGTTTTGAATCTGCTCACCGATCAGCAGCGATGGCTTCCAGTTGCGCTGAGTGGTACGGTTATTTTCCGCTGAGGTGCCGCCCGAACCGCGATCCGTCAATGATGTTGAAGTCGAGTAAGCCGGCATTGCGGTTATTTGATTGGAGGATGCGGCCTTATCGCCGTCGGATGATCCCGCGGATGATGTCCCAACATTTGATTCCTCCAACGGATTGGCAAGCGTGTTTGGAGAAGTCAGCGGAATCTTGCGTACACCAAGGAATGGCGTTGCGCTGACCTCAAGTAATTTCCCATCCGGTTGACGGATCACACCCAGCCGGGGAGTACCCGCCGCATTCTGTGCGGCCAGCAGCGCGTTGCTATACGCGATGTTGGACTGATACGACCCTGTAAACGGCTGAATCAGTCCTGGTCCGCTGTTGTTCAATACCTGGCCGGAAGTCGTTCCAGCGGTGTAGCGGTAGATCGGTACAACTCCGCCTGCGTAAGGTTGGCCGGCATTAATGCTCGGCAATCCCGGCGACCAACTCTGTGCCCGAAAACGAAAGAGGGAGTCATCCGAGGAAGAACCCCGGAACTCACCCGGCGCGGTGTACCCGACGCGACCGTGGAAATATCCCAGTCCGGTCACATTGCCGGTGATGAGGTTATTTCGTGCTGCGTAATCGATCTGTTGCTGAGGAGCGTTGATACCTCCGGTTCCCACCTGAAGGTTGCGATCAAGCAGGCGTCCGTCTCCGGCACCGTTAGGGTTCTGCCCTGCGGGTACTTGTGCCGACGAAATGCTGCCCAAAGTCAGCATGAGGCAATAGGCCGCGGTGTGTATCGTTCGGGTTGCCGTTTTCATGGGATCCACCTGCATTATTCTAGGGAACCCTTAGCTGTAGAGATATATGCGGTTCGCTGCTGCCAAATAACAAGCATTCCGCACTGAGCGGGAAGCTGCCTCGTTCACCAATCTGAACTCCCCCATAAAAGATCGATCAAAGTATCTCGACAACTTCAAATCGACGGGTTCCGCGGGGTAGGTCCACCTTGACCACATCGCCGATGCGGGCTTTAAGCAGTGCTTCACCCATGGGGCTGGATACCGTGACTTCAATTTCGTCACTGTCGAACTTCCCGGTCGCCTCCCCTACGAGTTTGTAAAGATCCTCGCTTCCCGTGGAGGCGTCTTTGAGCTTTACCGTCGCACCAAGAAAAACCATGTCCTGCGGCACAGCGGAAGTATCCGCTACCTTTGCAGTTCGGAGACGTTCTTCGAGTCGGCGGATTTCCGCTTCGTTGAGGCCCTGATCTTCGCGGGCGGCGTGATAGTCGGCATTTTCCTTCAGATCACCCAAAGCACGGGCTTCGGCGATGCGCTTGCTCAGCACGGGTCGCTTGGCCTTGAGATCTTCGAGCTTGGACTCAAGCTGCTGTTTTTCTTCCGCGGTGATGAACTCCATATCAATACTCCTCAAGCGCGCATGGCCGAGATGTCCGACCATCACAGCACCAAATTGAAAGCTTAGCCGGTTAATCCGAGCAAACCAAATGCGGAACTCAAAGATGGAGCAGCGCGAGACTCGTGCACGCTCACCTTACTAATTCCGCAGTCAGATTTTCGCGTATCCGCCCGGAGATCAGGATCGCGCCCAGCCAGGCAACCACGGCCCCCAATGCGACAGCGATGATCTGAAATCGCCAGGGATCCGGCTGCCAGAGTACCGGCGACGTGGACAGACCCCAGATAGCTTGAATCGGGCTGACGTGCATCTGCCACGCCACGTTGATCTGAGCACGACGCATCAGAACCATCACCGTCGGTTCCGCAAACATCAGCAGCACACACAGCAGCATCGCCAGCGCGCGGTATGTGCCTTGACGTGCCAAACTTCCCACCGCAATGATCGCAGCAACCAGCAGACTCCACGCCGCAATCGCCGCATCGAGCCAGATTGACTGCACAATCGACCAACCAGCCGATAGACGCAGAGGCCAGATGACTGCTTGAAAGACGATCATTAGTGCAAGCCAATCAGCAAGAGCTAGTCCTGGACCACTCAGAAGTCGCTGTGATGGATAACGACGGAGCATTGCCGGCCCGCCGAGGGGTGCGACTTCCGCGCTGTTTCTTCCGCCGACCGCCAGTTCCTGACTTAACCGAATCACCGGCCAGAGAAGCATCAAGCCGATCAGGCTCGCAAATATCATCCATCGTGCAGCGGGTACGGGAGATTCGATTAGAAGCGTTGATGACCAACTGCCCAGCAGCCAGATGCACCAACCCAGCACAAGGCCTCGTGAGGCTAGATCATGGAAAGATGAGTATTGAGCTCGGATACTCTGGCCGTCTTGCTCATCGCTTACAAAATGTTCCGATGCAGGAACAGACTCGGACGCTGAATGAGGTTGCAGCGCATCAAATGCCGTGGTGTCGGCATCATCGGACTGAGGATGGGGTGATCCGTTCACTTCTACCAATGGTAGCCAACGGGAATATCCGGTTCTTCACCTTCGGGCTGATGGATAAAGACCGCTGCGCCATAAACATCAACCGTTTTTCCACCCGCATCGATCAATCCTTGCCGCTTGTAAACGGTCGTAAGCCACTCTTTTTTTGTTTCGGCTTCGGGTTCGATCGGTTTTTCCTGACCCGGCGGCAGGCCCCAGCGAACCATCCCATTGCGCGTCTTTAACACAAGACGAATGCGGCCGCGCTGGTCGCGTCCGCTTACATCAAAGGCACGAATCTGTGAAAGATACGGCTCACCCTGAAGAAGCTGCACAAGGCTCAGACCCGCCTTGAGGTCCTCTCCCGGCCAGTGATAGCCTTCACGCTGTGGCGGGCTGCTGACTCCGACAATCGTGGGCAGACCGATTTGCTGTGCCTGACCAGTTTTATACAGTCCCGGAAGGCGGACCCCCTCCGCATCCACGAGTCGGCAGCCATCGTCCGTCTCGACCATTGCGATCGGCTCACGGTACTGCGCCCACACGTGAATCTTGCCGTCGGTAAATCGCTGAACTCGCGCGACACGCCTTACCCACGGATTGGAATTCAACGCCATCGCAGCTTTATCAAGACTCGCATGATCCAGCGGATCGCCAGTGACGTGCGCAGCAACGATGGCGGCCAAATCCTGACTGAGTTTGGCACTGAGCCATCGCGGTTTATCAGCAAGAACCACGTCCTTGATACCAATATTGCGCATTTGATGTTCTTTGACGTACCCGGTCAGCGAGGCTTCGGCTTTGCGCCAGCCCGCCCAGCCGCCGAGTACCAATGCCATCAATGCCAATATCTGAAGGGCCGCCAGTGTGCGGCGTGGATCCCACCCTTTGACAGGTTTGGCTGTCTTGGCGGTCTTCCTTGTTTTTCTCTTTGTCTGGCCGGATTTACCGGACAAAAACCAACCCATGACCTGCTCCCTCACAGCTTGACGGATGCTACGGTTTCGACTTTATCGGCCAACAGGATGCCAAAACGCCAAATCTTCTCAATCGGTTATCGGGCGTCCTGGAACGAGATACACGCGCAGCGATCACGCCGACATCTATGCACGAGTCGATTCAAGGCAGTCCGTGAAATAGGTTGAAATGCACGAATCGGCGGATGTTCGCAATGGGATTCCGTTCAAGGTCTCCATGTGGCGAAACATCCCGGTGCCTCGCCAACACGCACGCTCACCAAGCTGACACCTTTGGGTAGTGTCCTTGCTACTTCCGTAGCAAACCACCAGGCTACTCGCTCAGCCGTGGGATTAACCTTGCAGTCAACAAATGGCTCGACCTCGTTGAGATGACGATTATGGATGCACGCGATCAGGCCGTCGATCGTCTTTTCCAATATGTGAAAATCCATCACCGTCTCGATGGTGTCAAGCTGGTGCGACTGCACCGTGACCTCTACCGGCCAGTTATGGCCATGAATCGGTTCCAGCGAGCCATCGGGCAGGCGGATCGCATGGGCGGCGGCAAAGGTCTTGGCAATCGTGATCTCATACATATTTGGCTCACAGGTTGGAGTCGGCGGAGTGTTCACCTAGACTTTCACGTGATGAACGGCACAACGCAAATCCATACACAACATTCTTCCGGAGAAGGATACGTACTCCGTGTCTAACGACCCCATTATCGGCATCGACCTGGGCACGACCAACAGCCTCGTCGCATGGTGCGACGAAACCGGCCCCCGCATCATCCCTGACGAGCAGGGGCGCCGCATGTTGCGCAGCGTCGTCCGATTCAACCCTCGGACTGCTGCGGTCGAAGCGGTAGGCGAGGAAGCTCGGTTACACGCGGTGGAGTTCCCCCACCAAACTGTTTTCAGCATCAAGCGACTGATGGGGAGAGGCCTCGATGACGTGCGTGAGGATCTGGCTGCCCTCCCCTATGAAGTGGCTGCGGGCGAGCACAACACCGCACGAGTCAAAATCGGAGAAAAACTACTCAGCCCGCAGGAAATCAGCGCTGTAACCCTCCGACGGCTGCGAGAGATCGCGGAAAAGCATCTCGGTTGCTCGGTTCGCAAAGCGGTGATCACCGTGCCCGCCTATTTCGATGACGCTCAGCGACAGGCGACGCGCGACGCTGGACGAATTGCCGGCCTCGAAGTGCTGCGCATCGTCAACGAACCGACGGCCGCAGCATTGGCGTACAACCTCGGCCAGCGACATCAAGATGCAACGGTCGCGGTCTTTGACCTTGGCGGCGGGACTTTTGATCTGTCCATCCTGCGGCTACAGCATCTTGATGACGGGGCAGGCTCGGTGGATCAGGTTCTCGCCACCGATGGTGATACACACCTGGGTGGTGATGACGTCGATCGCATGCTCATCGACCTCGTACAGACAGAGCTGCGGGCCAAATACGGCAACCTGACCTTTCCGCCATCAACACTGCAAGCACTGCGAACACTCGCAGAAACCAACAAAGTCCGATTGTCCAATGAACCGCAGACAACTTTCGAGCTCAACCTGGGACAGGGGCGAACACACCAGCGCACGATAACACAGTACGAGTTTGAAAAGATGATCTCCCCGTGGGTTGAGCGTGCGATCAGCAAATGTCGAGATGCATTGCGCAAAGCAAAGCTGACTGTCGAAGATATCGATCGAGTGGTGATGGTTGGTGGCTCGACACGCATTCCGCTGGTGCGAAGGCGCGTTGCGGAATTTTTCCAGACCGAGCCTTACACCGCGCTGAATCCCGATGAAGTTGTCGCGCTGGGTGCCGCGGTGCAGGCGTCAATCATCGCAGGCATTAACCGCGGTGTGTTACTGCTGGATGTGATTCCGCTGTCACTGGGGATCGAAACGATGGGCGGTGCGATGGCCAAGCTCATCACCGCCAACACGACGATTCCCGCGCGAGCGACGGAGATGTTTTCAACTTATGTCGATGGCCAGACGAACGTGAAAATCCATGTGGTTCAGGGAGAACGCGAACTGGTTCAGGATTGCCGTTCGCTGGGCCAGTTCGATCTTCGCGGCATTCCGCCAATGCCTGCCGGGCTTCCGAAAATTGAGGTGACATTCCTCGTCGATGCTAACGGAATTCTGAATGTTTCAGCCGTTGAAAAACGCAGCGAGAAAGCCGCGAGCATCCAGATCGTGCCGAACCACGGTCTGTCACGCGAAGAAGTCGCACGAATGGAAGCACAGAGCGTGCTCCATGCGCGAGAGGATATGACCGCACACCGGCTGATCGATCTACGGCTCCATGCGCAAAATGACATCCGTGCCATTGAGCGGCAACTCAAAAAGGTAGGCGACCAGATTGACGATGCCTACCGCACGGAGATCGAAACCAAAATCGCTGCGGTACGCGGATTCATGGAAGCGGCCAAGCCCGATCCGGACGCTTTCGCCAATGCGCTGACGGCAATGGATCACGCGACAGTACGCTTGGCGGAAATCGCGATCAAGCAAACATTGATCGAAGAAACGTGACGGATTAAACCGCAGCAAGCCGCGCTGCCAACTCGAAAAAACGGAACAAACGGCCGCGATGAGTAACTGGTGAGTTACTTCACCGGGGGCAGTTCCATTGCCGACTGAATCACGAGGCCGTGATCCCCGACGAGAGACTGGGTGACGCTCACACCGGTCATGCCGTCAAGCTCCACATCGCTGGGGATCAGCGCCTTGAACCCCTCAAAGAGAGCTTTCTTCGATTCGCGGCTCGCAGCATTATTGCCGCTATCGAGATCAGGCATCCCGGTTTGCCGCTCGAACTCTCGTGTCATTTCACCGATAAACAATTCACGGAGTACCTTCGAGTAGCGATTCATGTCGTTGATTTGCAACCACAAACCGGGCTTCAGCGGCAGCAGCTCCTTGGCACGACGGAAATAGGCTGCCCCACGCATCGCAGCTTCGCCCTCTGGGGGCGCGCCGAGGGTGTTGAGTGTCGTCTCCACTACGCCGCGACCGATGGACAGAGCGAGAAAACCCTTACCCTTAAAGAGTCCGCCCTCAAAGTTTCCGTTTGGATCAGTCGCACGATAACCGGTGAAGCCCTGTTCTTCGGCTGGCGCAACCGCATCACCCATCATCGGAGCGAATTGACCGATGAGCGCAAAGACACGGTTCCAGATGTCGTCATTCTGCGTGGTCCAGACAAAAGCCATCTTGTTTAGATCAGCAGGCTTAGGCTCCGCGTTCGCCCCGCCTCCACCCGCCTCCGCCGCCTGTAGTTCAGGAAGATACGAAACCAATGAGTGCTGCTGACCAAAGGCAGAGAGCAAGCTGGCCATGTCGGTACCCAACTGCTGACCAACAGATTGTTCGATCTGGTCAAACCCTTGTGAAGCTTCCTGACCGAACTCCTGAATGGAAAGAGTTTTGATCAACGTGTATGCCTTGCCAAGGTCAAAGCTGACGTGTGTATAACCAATCGCAGCAGAGGGAACCCATGCGGGTGGTTCAGCAGGAAGCGGCGGTTGATCCAGCAGTGCCACCAGACCGGGACGTGGCGCGGGTGCTGATGCAAAGACCGAATTGAGCAATTTGTTGTTCTCAAACGAGCTTCGCATGGCTATCGGCCCCAAGTGAGTCACCCCAAAGGTTTGGAGAGCCTTTGCAGCTTTCGGATCCTTTCCCGATTTCTGGAGCCATTGAAAAACGGGCCGCGGATCAAAGAACACATCCATGAGTACCAGACCAGAAGGCAATGAGGTCGCCAATCCGGGAGTCGTCTGAAGGACGTCAAACGCGTTACGAGGATCCTTGGTTTTATGCGCCATAAGGAAGCGGGCGAATACGCCTTTGGCCTCCTCGATGCGGGTAATCGCGGCAAAGTCAACCTTTGCGTCGCCTGCGGCCAACTTTTCTCGTACCTGTTCCTGTGATTGCGGGAAAGTATTGCCGATCAGAAGTCGTCGTCCGTCGCGCACAATCAACAGGTGAGTCTGATCCACAACGATCTTCGGTGCGTTGCGCCGTTTTTCGTCTTGCTCCTTAGTGAAATTTTCCTGCTCCTCAGGCGTCATTTCGTAATAGTTGTCGGGAATGACGGGATGAAAATCCGTGACCACTTCCGGGACGATCAGGTGCATGACCTTGAAACCTGAGAGTTCCGTGTCCAGACGCTTGACAGGGTGAGGCTTGTCTTTATTTTCCTCGACAGCCTGCTCGATCGCTTTAACGACACGCTCCGCCAGATCGCCGCCGGGTTCAACCCACGTCAGACCGACGGACAGCGGAGTCGCTGCACCATCTTGAGGCAGCATGACTAACCCGAAGCCAGCATCGCCCGCGAGGACTTCGTTCCAGTCCTCAGGTTTGAGGTTGTACTTGCCCATGTCTTTGACGAGTTGTTCCCACTCCCCCTCGCTGGAGTCACGTACCAGGGCCATTGCTTTGGCGATTCGTTCCTCACTGAGGCCGACAGCACCGAGCTTGGTGTTTTTACGGAGCGTGTTGAGGAATTCATTGCCGTTTGGCACATGAACAATGGCGATGGTTTCCGCCGGCAGTGCGGTGTGTGACGGAGCCAAGTCGGCCGCAAACGTCGGGGTAGTCAGCACGGCAAGACAGAGCGCGGCAGACAACTTCAAAGGAGAGGTCAACAATTTCATGGCTTGGAATCCTTGGTAGGCGTGGGGTTGTTGCCGGTCTTTGGCGCAGCCTGCGCCGCAGCTTTGGGATCCTTGAAAGGAGGTTCGAGGTACGTCACTCCGTTCTGTGGCTGAGAAGCATCGTACAGGTAACTATCGCGGTGAATCAAGAAGTCCACCAGTTCATTGGATGGAATACCGAATGCCAATCCTTGAAATGAGGTGGCACCGGCACAGACGACGCCGACTACTTCACCCCGCGCGTTAAAGAGCGGACCACCACTATTGCCGGGGTTGATAGACGCATCAGTCTGAAGAAGTCGCAGGTGGCCGATCGTGCGTGTTGTCGAGCTGATGATGCCCTGAGTAACCGATCGCTCCAATCCCAGAGGATTACCCACTGCAAAAACCAGATCGCCTACGTTTACATCGTCTCGATCGTCAATCGTCACCGGCCGGGGAGGATCACCATCCAGCTCGGTCAGATCCATCTGAAGCAGTGCCAGATCGCGCAATGGATGCAGCGCAACGATCCGAACTTTTTTCAGTTCCTTTTTCTGATAGCCCTGCTCTCCGGGTCGAAAGAGCGTCAGCAAGACTTTGGTCTGCCCTTCGACCACATGGTAGTTGGTAACGACGTGTCCCTTGTCAGAGATGACGAAACCGCTTCCCAACCCGATCGGCGTCCGGACCATCACCACCGCGTCGCCATGTCGCTTGACCAGCTCAGAAACTGGTGCCGCTTCGAGCCGCCCGGTGACAAACACGCCCTCGCTGCGCACTTCTTCATCGCTGGCTTTTTTATCCGCCCGCACCAGGTCAAGCACCTGATCGGATGGAATTGTGATTGCCTGCTGCCCCAGATCGAGCACCACACCCTGAGTACTTTCACGAAGCAACGTGGCGGAGACCTTTGCCCCGCCGACGATGGTTACCGTGACTCTTACACCAGCCGGAATCACAGCCGAGGCATCGGCAGCAGGTGCTGGTTGCGTGGCAGGCTGAGCATTGGTGAAACCCGCAAGAGAAAATACCGTAGCGACGGCAAGCGTGTGGATCGGTATGTATCGAGTAATTGATCGACCCTCTCCCTTGCGGATACGAGTAATAACGACTGATTCTTTCATTTAGAGTCCTTGGCTAAGTAGATGATGAGGCGATCCTGACAAAGCATCGCCAGATCGCGCCCGCCATCACCATCCGCATCAAGACCCACTACCGCACGCGGCTCGGCAACCTGTCCTCCACGTCCGCCATCGCCATAGGGGTACGCCTGATTTTCAAATACTGGCCAGGACAGCTCTGATTTCAGTTCCTTATCCGTTCGCACCAGCAGACTCAACTGATGGCGACGATCGTCGGAAAAAATCACATCTTCCTGCCCGTCACCGGTCGCGTCGGTGATGAACATCCGGTGAATCGTCGCCTCACGCACCCCGCTCGGCCGCCCGACACGGCTGTCAATACTGTCGATCAACTTCAACTCCCACGGCTCACCACGAGTCAGACGCAGCACGCGATCATTATCAATGAGCATCATGCCCAGCACGTTATCGGAAAGCAGTGCGGTTCCGCCGGGAAGTTTAATACTCTCGACCACGCGCAGCACTCCGGATTCGTCAGCCCGAAGTCGATGCACGAAACCGCCCCCCTGCTCCAGTGCCCACGCTTCCTTGTCTGATATTGGCACGTAACTGGAGAGACGTTGACCGTCCGTGAGCATGATCTGATCGGTGGGTTGAAGATCATCACCCAGCCACTGAAGCACACCATCGGTCAATCGTGCAAGCCGCAGCTTGCCTGCCTGCGTAATCAATTGAAACTCACCCAGGTCGATCTTCGCTAAATGAGCAGGTTCAGTCGTCACGGTCTTGCCGTCCTTGATGACGGCGAGTTTGGCACCGGTTGAGTAGCTCTGTTGCACGAGCAGACGGTCACCACCCGTCCATAACACACGCTCCGCCTTAGCCCCGACACCAGTGAACCGAGTGGCCTTCGGTTCTTTCTGGCCGGCTTCCCATACATAGAGGTCGAGATTGTCTCCGACTCGCTGCGCCCACCAAGTGGTCGTACCGGTTGTGTCGAGAGCGAGAATGCGTCGATCCACCACATCCGCAGACTGGGGCATTGGCTGCGGATAGGAAAATCGGCCACCCTCCCATTTGCTGATGTGAAGATCCGCGGCATCTTTTGCCCACAGCAGCAATGTGCCGGGTGCGCCCTGCGGTGCTGCCATTCCGCGTACATTGCCGACTATCGGGAAACTCTGCTCATTCAGCCATCCGGTCTCACCCAGTGGCGCGACACGGAGACGCGGCTGCGCAGGATCGACAGCAACGATATTGGGCTTGCCATCGAGAGTAATCCCGGTCCACACTGCTTTGGCCCCTGCTGGCATCGGTAATGCTTCGACCTTTCCCAGCGGATTCACTTTACCCTTACCCATTGCATAACGGCGGACGAGACCTTCCTGTGTTCCGCCGAGCAAGAGAAGCTCCGCGGGTTTTCCTTTAATCGCCAGAGATTCGAGGCCTTGAATAGGCTGATCGAACAAGACCTGTGCAGGTAAAAGTTTTCCGGCGACACACTCATACCATCGCACGGTCTGCTTGTTCACCGGCGACCATTCGACGAGATCAAGGTCACCGTCACCGTCGAGATCGAGCAGTCGCCAGTAAAACCGACCTCGCTGCTCACGAGGCATCATCCATGCTGGTCGGCTACCCGCTTCGAGTAGGAGCGTCTGAACTCCCTGGTCGTAGCTCATCAGCAGCTCAGGCTGACCAGCCGGAGTATTGCGGAACAATAGCGTTTTCTCCCGGCCGCTAATCGTGCCTGCCAGCAAATCCCAAGATTGTGATTTTTTCCAAGCTGTTTTGGCGTTGTCTTTCGCCTCGCTTTTGTAAACCAGCACTCGGTTGGCGGGCATACCAAGAACGATCAACTCCTTCAATTTATCACCGTCAAGATCTTCGGCGATTGCATCCGCAGGCAGGTCGTCCAGTGCTACTTCTTCCTTGGTCCACTCTGGAGCCATGGGTAACTCGTTGACACGATCGGGATCGGGCTTGGCCGGCTGATCGCGTTTACCAACGGGCTGCCAACGGTAGATATCGAGGCGGGATTGGCGCGTGTTGATCACGACCAATTCATCCCGGCCGTCGTTATTCAGATCGGCAGCCAGCACGCGAAAAGGCATGCCTTCCTGGTTAATAACGCGCATCCCCTGCCAGCCGGATAACTGCGCAGAGACAGAGGCGGTCAAGCTAACGCTGATCACGGTAGAGGCAAGAAGTTTCAACAAAGGCAGGCCTTAATGTAAAGAGAATGTTGCAACAGCATTCACTGATCACCGTGTGACACAGATGAAGTTTACTTCACGTGCTGTATCGGATAAATCGTGTCAGTCTTCGCATCTACCCCATTTTTACCTATTTACTGATCTCGCATAGTCAGCAACATAGACGATGGACAGGCATGTAAAGTTCACAAAAGCTTGAGATTTACACGATTTAGACGTAGCATAGATGGGTGCGATCTACTGTCATCTCGTGTGCCACGCGGGGGCGGTCGGTACAGATTGAAATTGTTCTTGTGGGGATCAAAGCCATGAAACTGTTAGCAACGGGTGTTCTACTGTTCGCTGTTTTAATCATCGCAAATCCATTGCGTGCCAATGAAACCGACCAGTTCACTCTCCCTGCGGATAAAGAGTTTGTGGACTTGGGCCATTATTTCTCCGTTGTTCACTACCGGGTAATCAAAAATGCGGTGGATGAAGTTAACCGGAAGATTACAACCGCTCTAAAAACGAAGGATCCCGTCATCCGCAAGGAGACGCTGGCACGTCTCCAGTCACCCGGCATGCTGGCGGACGAAATCCGTAATCAGTACAAGCCCGGGTTCTTCGACATGATGGACCTTGAGGGGGTCCTGCACGCCAAACGGAATCAGGCAAATTTTCCTGGCAAATTACTGGCTTACAAAACCCGCCAATGGATCTATTCCGATACGCATCTACCCATCGACCCACGCAAAGCGGTGCTTCTTTTCCAGTCTTCAACCGTCAAACTCTACGGCACGTACATGGGAGTGGATAAAATTTCTCACTTTCACGACTTGGGGCACATCTACTACAAGCAGTATCTATCCGCAATCACCAACGGTTTGTCGCCTGAAGAAGCAGAAAAATCTACGCTTAACGCCTTCGTAAACGGCCCAATTTCCGAACGCGGTGCAATCGGATCATTCGCAACCGGCGTTTATTCCAATGCGGACCTTGCTGCCAACTTCGTAGGTTTCAAGTTTTACCGAAATCTGACAGAACCAGAGCGGCTCAAAGGTGTGGTGCGACCGCCTATGGTCGTAAAAAACGGGGATCTATGGCAGCTCAATACGCAGATGACGGAATCTTCGAACTTTTTTCAGTGGTTTGTGTCCGACCACTTCAATGAAGCACTCAACCCCTGCATCTATGAAGCAGGTATGCGGGGGCCTATTTCGCGACGACTTGAGCGTAACGCGACAACGATCCTCGCTGTCTATGCCAATCCGATCACCAAGCAACCGCGCAGTCGAGAATGGTTCGAAAAAAAGGCGGAAGAAACTTTCTATTACTATGGTGAGTATTACGGTCACTCAGATCCCGGCACAACGAATGTAACTATCAGTAAATACTGCTTTGGCAATCAACCAGCACCTGCGAATACCGCTTCGAAAGAGACCGTAAAACCTTTAGAACGACCACGGCCATTCGCCCCCGGATCGGTCAGTTCAACCAAATAGCGCGCAGAACATCAAATTGGTTGCTATGATGAACCCAGAAGGTAACGGAAGCGGCTAAATACTCAGAGCCGGGGGATGTGGGCTTCAACGAGGATAACGAGATGGGGATCCAGGGAAAATGTCGGGTATGGCCGGATAACCCGGCATGCGTATCCGTCGGAACATTTCGGGGACTACCCAGTCTTGCTGATCTGGTAATCTTACCGCGGCGTCGCGTGACGCCGGGATTCGTCTGTTCCCTGATTTTTTGAAGGGGGCGTCACTCTCTTCAGGGGAATGTTTCTATTAAGGGGTCTCAAATGAATTGGAAAAAGTGGTTGTCAGTCGGTACAGCGGCATGCCTGCTCACGGCAGGGATGGCGCTGACAGGATGTGAAACGTGGGATAAGGGAGGTACCGCCGACGACGGTGCGGCCGAGACGATGGTCCGCCGCCCGACCGAGGCACCTGCCTCACCGAAAGCCAGCGGTCCTGCTGCGGATTCTTCGCATGGTCGAGCGGGCACGATGGTCCAACGGCCCACCGAGGCAGAGGCTCCTCCGCCTCCAGCACCCAAGAAGGTAGAGCGCAAGGCTGAGCCGGCTCCCGCGCCGCGTCCCAGCGTCAACTGCGCTACCCTCGCGTACCCGACTGGTAACCGCGAAACTTCCGCCCTCTGGGTCGAGAAGTGCGCTCCTTCACAGGTCGTCGCAGGCCAGGAGTTCGATTACACGATCCGCGTGACGAACCTGACCAACATGACTCTTTCGGAAGTCCGGGTTGTCGAGCAGATGCCCGCAGGCTTCAAGGTCAGCAAGGCCACCCCGGAAATGGGCGGTCGTGACGGATGGACCTTCGACAAACTCGCCCCACACGAAACCAAGACCATCACGGTCACTGGTTCCGCCGCTGCTCAGGGCACGCTCGAGAACTGCATCTCGGTGACTTACAACCTGTCGGCCTGCCTGGCGGTCAACGTCGTCTCGCCGGCTCTGAAGCTCACCAAGACCGCGCCGGAAAACGTTCTGCTCTGCGAGAACATTCCGGTCAAGCTCGCGGTGACAAACACCGGTACGGGTACCGCCCGCAACGTGAAGATCGTCGATACGCTTCCTGACGGACTCGTAGCCGGTGATCGTTCGGGTGAAGTGGTGATCAACGTCGGTGATGTGGCTGCGGGTCAGACCCGTGAGTATACCGCCACCCTCCGTCCCACCAAGCGTGGCAAGTTCACCAACAACGCCAAGGCCACTGGTGACAACGGCCTGACCGCCGATGCCTCGGCGACTACCACCGTCACCGAGCCGGTCCTCACCATCACCAAGACCGGAGCCAAGAAGGAGTTCATCGGTCGTGCCGTGCAGTACACGATCACGGTCAAGAACACCGGCGACGCTCCCGCGAAGAACCTGACCATCAAGGACACCGGCAATGGCACCGCCAGTGCCGCGTCTGACGGCGGCAGGATTGACGCTACCGGCGTTACCTGGAGCCTCGGTACACTCGAAGCCGGTCAGTCCAAGACGGTCACCGTTTCTCGTACCGGCAACGCCATGGGAACGATCAAGGACACCGCTACGGCTTCGGCGACCTGCGCCCAGGCTGTCACTGCCTCGGCCGAGACCGAGATCGTGGGTATCCCGGCGATTCTGCTCGAAGTGGTTGACACTGACCCGGTGAAGGTCGGCGGCACCACGACCTACACCATCACCGTGACCAACCAGGGTTCGGCTGACGGCACCAACATCGTGATCACCAGCTCGCTGGAAGACTCGATGGAGTATGTCTCGTCCGATGGCCCGACCAAGGGCACCGTGGCGGGCAAGACCATCACCTTTGCCGCCATTCCGAAGCTCGCGCCTCGCGAGAAGGCCACGTTCAATGTTGTGGTTAAGGCCATCAAGGCTGGCGACGTTCGCTTCAAGACCACGATGAAGAGCGATCAGCTCAGCCGTGACGTGGAAGAGACCGAAGCGACGAACTTCTACGAGTAAGAAGCGGTGCGACTCTACGAGTCGCGCATCTTCAGATGTCTGAAAAATACAGAACGGCACGGCGCGAAAGCGCCGTGCCGTTTTTTATTCCCGAACGGGGCCGTCACGCATACTCACGACTACGCATGTTGCCGCGGCTCAAGGCCCGTACCGGTTCAGATCGATGTTGCCGATCGGTACACCACTGACCAGAGCAATGCCGCTCCAGATGGCAATGGCCATCAATTCGCCTGTAATGACACCAATAGCGACAAGCCTCGCATGGTCAAAAGTAGCTTTCCCGCCGTAGCGGATTACTAACCGCTTGAGCATCCATGCGATAAAAAAGCTCAACCAGAGCTGGTCCATCAACGGATTGATCAACATGATGTAGCCAATCGGATGCGGAAACCAGAAAACGGTCTGACGCAGGTAAAGAGATAGTGCCACCCACAGTCCTCCCGCTCCCAACCAGGTCGTGTTGACGACATTCATCGTCGGCGGCTGGCGGATGACATTCATCGCAGTCTCAAGGATTTGATCGCGTGGCATGATGCCGTAAAACCAATAATGCATGCGGTCAGCGCCACGGCTATACGCAAGTACCAGCGCGAAAAAGAGACCTGCAATCACACTGGCAACGACGCTGGAGATGACCGTGACGTGGTACCGGATGCGATTGGCACCGGCGTCTTCACACATCTTGGCACCGTTGAGCATGCTCGGCGCGATGAAGGCTTTGGGGTCAAAGAAAAACAGGCTGTAGATCGGCAGGATCGGTGCGAGGGTTGCGCCGCTGAGCAGCTTGCCCAGCCCAGTCATTTTGTAAATGTGAAAAAAGCCGGTGTGGGTCTGGAACCAGTAGATACCACCCTCAGCCACGATCCGCATCAATCCCAACGTCAGCAGCGTCAGCACAAGCACGAAAATCAGTGACCATCCCAGAGGAAGGTGATTCCACCGGAACCAAAAGGTCAGAACGGTGATGCTGAAAAACAGGCCGATTACCGGCAGCGTTAACAAAAATCGCTCCCTGAACGGCCGACGGATTGCCAACTCGTGATAACGTCGCACGCAACGATACAGACTGATTGCGGAGAACATCATCATTCCGCCACCCCCTTGGGCGGAGACAAAATTGGTATCCCAGAGAAAATTGCTTGGAAAGTCCGCAGCCGTGCGTCCATACCCAAGCCAGGTCGCAATCAAAATCATCAACCGCCCCAAGAGGTAATAAAACCAGATGGAGAAACTCATCTCCGCAGGCAATAGAAACGCCAGCCCCACGGCTGTGAAAATGAAAAAGACCGCGATAGAGTGCGACATCCCTTCGAGAAATGTGCCCTGAAGAATGGGGTCGAGCCGCCACGCACTCATACCCGTGAGAATCTGACCTACGCCCGGCCCCAGCCAGTACGCCTGCACCGATGCGTTCCATGCGGTAATGACAAACGTGATTGCAAAGCCGATCCAGAAGGCGTGGGTTCGGAAAATCGGCGGAAGTACACGGTCCGTATCGTGGTCGGGAAGCAGGCTTTCGGGAAGTTTGGCGAGTGGGAATGTAATTTTCTCGCGGCGCGACCAGAACGGCAGAACGACATACGTCAAGCTGTAAAAAAGCAGATAGGACGGAACAATGTAAAGCATCCACCAGGCAATCGGTTTGAGCCACTCAAGCCACGGAATATGAACGATGACATGAAGATAAAACGCAGCATGTACCCACACGCTGTCGGTCGGATTCGGCGCCGGGCCGATACCTTCACGGAATTGCGCAATAACGCTCGGATCAGTGATGTATAGATGACGATTCAGGGAAGGAATGAGTTGCTGGTTCCACCCTCGCTGCGGTGTATTCCAATCGGGGTTGAAAGGAGCTGCAATCAGCGGGACGAGTTGTTCGACAAGGCCATATGTGGATATTCCCGCGGTAATGAGCATTGAGACGAACAGAACGGTTAATTCCGCCCGCCCCAGCGGTCTGGGCCCGCCCCAATGACGATGAACAAAGCGAAGGATGGGATTCACCCCAAGCACTGCGATCACCAACAGCGGAAACCCCAGTACCGGGATGAGCGTTCCCGCCAGACCTGCATAGCGGAGATTACTCGCGGCAATCCAGAGAACGGATTGAAAGACGCAAAGAAAAAGTGAGATAGGCAGAATGGTCCAGCGTGTGCCGAAGATGACTTCGTGGTCGAGATGATGATCTGCATCACCCGGAAGTCGCGCCAGATCAGCACGTCGGTAACCTGCCAGATGTGCTTCGTCGTTTTGCCGCGCTCCACGTCCCAAGCCGTGTCCGTCTCCAGCCCGGCCCCGCCGGATATTTCAAGGTCTAATGGTGCGTCATGGAAAGACTATCGGCATGAGACAGCCTTCACCCGTTGTCGTTTAGCGTCCGAAAACCTCGTTCGTCCTGTTTCTTGCACAGGTAGCCCGCTGTTTGATCGCTCACCGATTCGCGGATAAAGTTGACACTTTGCGAGTCCTCGCGGGGTGTAGCGCAGCTTGGTTAGCGCGCCTGACTGGGGGTCAGGAGGTCGAGAGTTCAAATCTCTCCACCCCGATTAAAATTGAATCGTCTGTTGCAGCGGAAAAGTATTACAAAGACAGGATCGAAGACCAGAGGCAAATAAAGATCACTTACCCTGTTTAGGTCTGACCACGTTCCACGCCAATCCTAGCTTTTCCAGCACCAGCACAATCATGTACACCCCGTCGTACTCCCACCAGCGGTTGCGATTGCATGCACTGGCGGGCTGATGGTGATGATTGTTGTGCCAGCCTTCGCCGTTAGAAATTAAGGCTACGAACCAGTTGTTCCTGCTGCCCTCGCCTGTCTCATGGGAGCGGTATCCAAAAAGGTGCGTCAGTGAATTGACTGACCAAGTGATGTGCCACACCATGACGGTACGCACAAACACGCCCCAGACGAGCAGGCTCAGACCAAGCTGTACTCCAGCAGCATGACCATCCATCGCCCAGCCAATCACGTAACCCACTACGACATGCGCCAGCGCGTGAGTGAGATAAATCCAGATAGGCAGCAGGCGACGCTCGAGTTTAAGGTAGAACGGATCACGCAGAATATCTCGTGCATAGCGCTCGTACGAAGAAACATTGTGCAAGCCCCGGTTCTCAACCATCAACCAGCCTACGTGGCTCCACCAGAAGCTTACGAACGGACTGTGCGGGTCTTCCTGTTCGTCGGAAACCTTGTGATGAAGACGATGCGTGGCCACCCATCGCCCGGGGGCATCCTCCAGACAGCACAGCGCAATGAAAACCAATGTTCGTTCCACCCAGCGAGGGCATTTGAATGCACGATGCGCCAATAGTCGGTGATAGCAGAGATTGATACCGAAACTGCCGTACACCCACAGGCCGACGAACATCACCCAGAAGCCGGTCCAACTCCAGAAAAACGGAATGACTGCAGCCAGTGCCAGCACGTGCATCAGCGTGATAGGAATGACGTAGTGCCAGACAAGACGGTTAGGAATGGACTTGACGGGACGTTGCAGACGAACCGGCTTCCACGCATGAGTAACCGGCGGCGCGATATTCCCCCCTATCGAGTCAGGTTCCGCTTCCGTGAGAACCGGCATGGAATTGACGGCTTGTGTCATGCTGATCCAGCCAGCGACGAAGCCTCGCTATAAGCGCTCCGCGGCAATTCGATTCATTAAGTGAATCATAGACAATATGTATCGATCATGCTCGCACACACGGCCTCGTTTTCGCAGAGGATCCGAAATTTTCACACTGTTCCAACAATTTTCGGCGATTCCGGCGATACTTCAGTAATCCAAGGATTCCGTGATGCCCACAACTCGCCCCTTTTACGAAAATGTTCAGGCTCATTACGACCTTTCCGACGATTTCTACTCACTGTTTCTTGATCCGTCGATGACCTATAGCTGTGCCTATTTCGAGCGTGACGGTATGTCACTCGAGGAAGCCCAAGCTGCCAAGGTTGATCTTTCACTGGGGAAGTGCGATCTGAAACCGGGATTGACTCTGTTGGATATCGGATGCGGCTGGGGATCGACTGCCATGCGGGCGGCACAGCGATTCGGTGTCAAGGCTATCGGCCTGACACTCTCGAAAAACCAGCAGTCGAAGGCAACCGATCGTGCCCGCATGCATGGTCTGGCAGATCGTGTGCAGTTCCGGCTTCAGGGTTGGGAGGAGTTTGACGACTCCGCGGATCGGATCATCAGCATCGGGGCATTCGAACATTTCCGCAGAGAACGATTCGCTGCGTTCTTCACCCGTTGCCGACAGATCATGGCCAGGACGCCAGATGCCCGCATGATGCTTCACACAATTCTGCTGGGCGATGAGAGAACCCTTCAACCCGGCGAAACACTGGCTACGCATGAGCACATACTTTTCGCAAAGTTCATCCAGAAAGAAATATTCCCCGGCGGGCAGCTCACGCAGAGAAAAGTTGCCGAGCAGTTCGCCCAGGCAGCAGGCTTTAAGGTTGAGCTAGTGCAATCGCTCCGGCTGCATTACGCCCGAACACTGGACTGCTGGGCGGCCAATCTTGAGCGGGAGCGTGACCGCGCTATCGCTACAACATCGCAGGAGGTTTTCGATCGGTATATGAAATACCTTCTCGGCTGCGCGCGGTACTTCCGCAGCGGGCACCTGGATGTTTGCCAGTTTTCACTGGCTGTTTAAGGCACATTCACTTTACTGCCGATGCCCGCCACGGCTCGCTGTATTGCATCGTGTCGAGCCAACCTTTTGCAGCAAATGAAGCAAGGCAACCCATCCAGCTCAAATGTGCCGCTGCTGCATATCCTGATTCGTAACGTCCCCACTCCTGCACCGTCAAGGGGACATGTTGGGCAGCCTGATATTGACGCCAGGCGACTCGAAGATATTTTTCGTCTCCACTGAGCAGGTAGCAGGTATTGATTGCATCGGGCAATTTGGATTGAACGTAATACACACCTTCGACTTCAGAATCGAAGTGATAATCGAACAACCCGTCAGGCGTTCGGCGATGATCAATACACCAGTCTATCACATTCAACATGAAATTTTTTACTTCGTTATCGCGGTGGAAATGACGCGCCCGATCCAGTCCGATCAACGCCACACCAATGGTGAATACCGCGTCGTAGGGGTAAAAACTTGTCGGCGAATGAGTGAGGTAAAAATCTACTAATTTCTCAAGCCCGCGCAGGTATCGTGGATTACCAGTCAGGTCGTAGATGACAGTAATCGCAATTAGTGCCCAGCCGCCTTCCCTCGCGGTACCATTGAGTACCTCCCAACGCTGATCCAGATACTTAAGGAAAAAGTCACCAATCCTGCGAGCGACCTGCAGTGCATAGGGTTCGCCCGTGAGTTGGTAGTAAAGTGAAAGCCCTTCGATCCACATATGGCTTGGATATGCAGCCCCGCGAGTGTGCATGATGCAGTGGGCTGGCACTCCGCCCTCCCGCCACGGATCGTCTGAAACCGCGACAAAATCTGTATGCATCAGGTGTTCGGCAGCCTGCCTGCACTTTTCAAAAACAGCCTGCTGTCCGGTACGGGCAAACTCCTTGGCGCTGCTGGCGATGAAATCGTATTCGTTGTTTCGCATGACGGTCCTCCATCGCTGGTCCGGCTGCAATGAAGCCAGACGTGCCGACAGTCCGTCAAACGAATCGTCACCCCAGTCGAATGTACCCCGCCGCCAACTGAAGCCATATGTCTGGCGGTATTGAATTTCAGTACGTGGAAATCTCGCTGGCTCAAAGCGGAATGGAATACGCCAGCCACCGGCACGATATTGATCCGCATCGACTTTGACAATTGGTTTACGTAGCCAGCTCCAGCCCACGTCTTCGCATTCCGCTGCGGTCGCGCCGGCAGGCAACTTCACCAGTTGGAATCGCTGGAAAAGTGCCATCCCGCGTTGCCAGTCGAGTGGCGACGCATCCGGAGGATGCAAATCAATGACGACCCGTGAACCTTCAAATCGCCAGGCCTTGGGAAACCGTTGCGCTGCTTCAGGCATCACCAACAACCAAGTCGCTTCACCGTCTCCTGCAGCTATCCAGTTTGAAACCGTAGTCAATCCTTCAACCTCGTAAACCGGATAGTCAGCCGCGTTCTCATGAAGCTGCGCTGGATCAGTTACTCGCACGCCTCCGGCGTCGGCGACCACCGTCAAGGGGTTTGACGATTCAATCAACCTCGGATGATCGACCATGATGCAAGTTTGCCGAATCAGATGCCGTGTGGGTTTAACGGGAAGCTCTAGCTCCAACCTCACTGCACGCACCGGCGTATTTTCGCCAGGCAAATGGTTAATCAGACGAATAGCAAAATCGCCGCCCGCATACCAACTCCACAACCGTCGAGTGATCGCACCGTAAAACGCGGGTTGATTGTCAGGTTGAGCAATCGTGAATTCCTGCTCAGCCTGGTCAACCCAAAAATCGGAAGTGTGTTCAGGAAGTGGAAACTCCACCTGCTGCGATATGCGTGAACCATCCTGAAGAAGCACTGAAACATTAAACCGCGTTGGAACGTCTAATGATGCAACAGGTAGGACATCGGGTTTTACTCCTGTCGCGCGGCGTAAAGTAAAGCTCTTTTCCGCTTTTCGTGCGAGATTCAATGGCAACCATACTTCGTATGATCGCACCGATCCGTCCGACCATTTGAGAAAGGGTTTGACCATCGCGGGTATTACCCGGCCATGCTCGTCAGCGACTTCCATCGCCTGCTCAGCCTTCCACACGCTGCGCTGAACGGGCACACTTATGCGTACGGGATGTTTGTCATAGCGGCTCGCTCCTTCGACCTGCTGACAGATGCCGCAGACATAATTCGACACCACGCGAAACGGCAGAATAGTTGCTTCATTCATCGCATTGCTCATGGATATTTCTCGTTCCAGATGTAACAACAAGCTAGGACGTTTGATCGCGTTGGACAATCAAGCCCGCTTTAGCAGGTTTCTACGCTGGAGTACCCGATGTGCAGTCATAATCGCGCATCGCGGATACTTTCCCTGCTCTGCCGCATCCTATCTCAACAATGTGAGGCCTTGATTAATTCGACTGTTATCATCGCGGATGATTGACCTACAATGATGGCTTGGATGCAACAGGCGCCGCCCCGTTCTACCTCTGAATGGGAGGCGACCCCTTTCCGGAGACACGCATGAGCACCGCCAGCGAATTGCGCGATTACATCGAGCAAATTCCGTTTTTTGACACACATAGTCACGCAGCAGGGTTCGACACAGGCACACCCTTGGATGACAAACAGGGAAAGAGCCTGCCCGCGCTGATTATGAATGATTATCTCTCCTACCTCGCTGGTAGTTGTGCGGATGTGCCGATACCTCCTCAGAAAAACGGCAGCTGGACGCTGGAGTCTGCACCAACCTATTTCGAGGGTTTGTTACCCGTACTCGACCAGTATCGTGCTCTGACCACGTGGAAGGTGTTGCGTGAAGGAATCCGCGAGCTGTTTCCCTTCAAGGAAGAGGACATCACGGAAGCCAACTGGCATCACCTCAACGAACAAATAGTTGCGGCGTACCAGGAGTACGGCGAGCGCGAGTGGTACCGCATGGCAATTCGGCGAGCAAATGTTATTCGCCAAAACCAGATGGCAACCCTTCCCTACGTCACTGATCACTGGGACACTCTGCCACCCGATGAGCGACAGCAGCAAAAGGCGTTTCTCCTGCCGAGTCTAATCCTTGACGGTTACTTGTTCTCCGGATTCGCATCAGGCAAGCCCGGACGAGAACGGAGCAAGGAATTACTCAACTGCGAACCGAAAACTCATGCGGAATATCTCGACTTCATGGGTAGGGTTTTGGATCTTTTCAAATCGCGCGGCGGAGCGAGCGTAAAACTGCTCATCAACTATCATCGAACGCTTTTTTTTGACAGCGAGGTAACTGATACGGAAGCAGCATCACTCTTTGCAAAACACCCTGATAATCCTGCTCCACCTAGATTGACCCCCGGAGAGTTTCAGCGGTTACAGGACAATCTGTGCTGGCACATGCTGGAAATGGCTCGGGATCGAGGATTACCGTTGATCGTTCACTGCGGCTATTCCTGGCCGACTCACTGGGGCGATCCGGAAAATATGCACAATCTGTTCAAAAATCCGCGCGTGCGCGGCCTCAACGTGGATCTGTGCCACAGCGGTTGGCCACATCACGGCGGAGGAATGATTATGGCCCGCAGTTACCGCACGTGTTACTTCAATCTCTGCTGGACCCCGATGCTCTCCGCTGATCTCGGCCGACAGATCCTGAGCCAGTGCATCGACATGTTGCCGAAAAATAAAATTCTTACCGGCACAGATTGCGGCTCCGCGGAGTCGATGCTCGGCACGGTTCGCCACCTGCGCAGTGAATTAGGCGCTGTCCTGCTCGAAAAAATCGAGAGAGGTTATTTCGGTTTGGATGTCGCCAAAAAAACCGCGCGGGCGATTTTGTTGGACAACCCCCTGGAATTTTATGCAATGAAATACGATGACATCGGCCTGCGGGAAGAGGAATCGATGCTTACTTCCGCTGGGCAGGTTTCCAACGTGAATCCATAAATAGCTGCTCCGTCACGATCAAAATGTCACGCTCTGTCTTGTTAGACTGAGGCACGGATGCCGGAAGACCCCATCACTCCTGTTGATACCCAAACCGATCCGTTGTTGGCTGATCTGACCGAGCCGCAGCGCGAAGCGGTCACGCACGTTAATGGGCCATTGCTGGTACTGGCTGGCGCAGGTTCTGGTAAGACTCGCGTTATCACGAGGCGCATTGCTCATCTGGTGCTGCGTGTCGGTATTCCTCCGTGGAATATTCTGGCTATCACGTTCACCAATAAAGCCGCCGGTGAAATGCGAGACCGTGTAGCTAAGCTCGTCAGCGAACGACAAGCACGAGCGATTTCCGTCTGCACCTTTCACAGTCTCTGCGCGAGGATCATCCGACAGTACGCATCAAAGCTCGACCTGCCGCCGGGGTTTTCCATTTATGACACTGCCGATCAGACCCGCGCAATCAAAACCGCGCTCGAGGCACTGCAAATCAACGTCAATAATTTCCCGCCTGGCAAGGTACTCAGCACGATCAGCTCGGCCAAAAACGAATTGATCGACGCTGCTGCATACGCATCCAATGCGAATGATTTTTATTCCAAGAGTGTTGCGAAAATCTACTCAAAGTATCAGCAGATCCTTGCTCGAAATAAGGCTCTGGATTTTGACGACCTGCTGATGAAAACAGCGGACTTGATGCGGAATCACCCGAACGCCCTTGCGGAGTTGCGGCAACGATTCACTTACCTGCTCATCGACGAGTACCAGGACACGAACCACGCTCAATTCATCATCGCCCATGCTCTTGGCAGCGAGCATCGCAACGTCTGTGCAACCGGTGACCCCGATCAATCCATTTATGGATGGCGCGGCGCGAACATCCGCAATATTCTCGAATTTGAAAGCCACTACCCAGAAGCGAAAGTGGTCAGACTCGAACAGAACTACCGCTCAACTAAAAATATCCTCGCGGTGGCCGACGCATTGATCCGGAACAACAAACAGCGCAAGCACAAATCTCTCTGGACGGAGAACGAGGCCGGCGAAGCGGTGAGCGTCGTAACCTGCTACGACGAACGTAAGGAAGCGGAGTGGATCGTCAGCCAGATGCGGGAGTGGCACGATGAAAAGAAGCTGCCCTGGGGTGGGATGGCTGTTTTTTACAGAACCAACTCGCTCAGCCGTGTCGTCGAGGACGCTCTGCGTGCATCAGGTATTCCATACCAGATCGCCCGAGGCACAGCGTTTTATGAACGAAAAGAAATCAAAGATGCCGTTGCCTATCTCCGCGTCATAGCCAATCCGTCGGATGAGACAAATCTAGCCCGCATCCTCAATACGCCTGCTCGTGGAATCAGTGAAGCAACGATCAAAGGTTTGCAAGCATTTGCGGTGGTCAATGGCTGGTCACTCTATGAAACAATCTGCCGTGTAGCTTCCGTAACCAACCTTGCTCCGCGTGCTGTGGCGGCCGTGCAGAAATTCACGAACATGATCGAAACATGGCGGCACATCGCGGGATTGGAAACATCCCCCGGTATCCCGGATCGTTCCCCTGAACAAAACATTGGCACAAACAAGGCTGATATCGAAATCTCACTCCGTGCACTGGTCGAGCGTGTATTGACGGATTCAGGACTGCATCAATATTACCGTGATGACAAGACCGATCCGGATGGAGAACGACTAGCGAACCTCGGCGAGCTTGTCAGTTCGGCCCAACAGTTCGAAGTGGATCTTGCTGCGGTCGATGGCGATCTACCCAGCCTGGCGGAGCGGCTTGGAGCGTATCTTGAGCAAATCAGCCTCGTAAGTGATGTGGATGATGTGAACCCGGAGAAAGGTGCGGTCACACTCATGACCTTGCACGCAGCCAAAGGTCTGGAGTTCCCTCTCGTCGCACTCATCGGAGTAGAGGACGGCCTGCTCCCACATGTCCGGTCGCATGCCAGCCCTACTGAGATGGAGGAAGAACGCCGCCTTTGTTTCGTCGGCATCACACGAGCACAAAGGATGCTGCTCATTACACACGCGCGGTTCCGCACGATTTTCGGCCAGACCACGCCAACGATTCCAAGCCGATTTCTCAACGAGTTTCCCAGTGGCAACATCAAGACGGAAGACGTTTCCAATCAAGACTCATGGACCGCGGGTGAAGATCGATTCCCCGGTATTTCCCGGCTGCGTCAAAGCGCTCAGCAGGAAACGGCTGAATACCCGCCGGGAACGTTGGTCCGTCACCCGCAGTTTGGGCTCGGTCGCGTGTTAACGGTTAATGCTTACGGCACGCAGACGAGGGCACAGATCGCGTTCAATACGTCTGGAGTTAAAACCTTGATCCTCCAATACGCAAATCTTCAGCGCGTTTGATCATCCAGACGTGAGCTAACTGCTCAAGTCATGTTGCTTCATCCAGTTCACCTACAATTCCATTCATCATGGCAACGTGGGTCAAAATCTGCGGTATTCGGACTCCACAGATCGCAATGGAGGCAGCGGAAGCAGGAGCCCATGCGATCGGCTTGGTATTTGCCAACGGCTCACCACGCCAAGTCACCGCCGAAGCAGCCAGGGAAATCGTTAAAGCATTGCCGGGAAATATTGAGCCTGTTGCGCTCTTTGTAGATGCCTCGACCGACGAGATTCGCAGGACATGCGAGACGACGGACATCCGAACTGTCCAGCTTCACGGCCGGGAAACCGTTGACTTCGCGGCAGCTCTCGCCCCGCTGCGTGTATTCAAGGCATTGCACTACCGCGAAGGACTTATCAGCGAATTATCACCTTGGCTCGATGCTGGCGTTCGTACCATTCTCATCGACAGTCCTCCGCGAGGCTTGCTCAATGGCGGCAGCGGAGAAGCGTTTTCATGGGAAGACCTTGCCCGTGATCTGAAACGCACTCCTCCGCCTGCGCGTCTCCGACTCGTCATCGCCGGCGGCCTCACACCCGTCAACGTGTCGAAAGTCGTTCGCTTGCTCAACCCCTACGGCGTGGATGTTTCAAGCGGCGTCGAATCATCACGCGGCGTCAAGGATGTCCATCTGATCCGCGATTTCTGCGATGCGATCCGTAAGGCGGATTCCGCCTGAAAGCAGCCGTCTTACTTTACTCCACTGTTTCAGGCTCAGATCGCTTTTCAGCATCATATTGAAAGTCTTCGCGGGAAAAAGTCATATTTCATCGCTCGCTTGGCCATCCACAGGGTTTCCTCCGCGACGGCATTCGCACGGGCGGTTCCCTCCTCGAGTACTTTAGTCACGCGAAACGGATCGGCCTCAAGAGCTGCACGGCGTTGACGAATAGGCTCCAGAAAAGTGTTGAGCACCTCCGCTAATCGTTTTTTGCAATCGCCATCGCCAATTTTTCCTTCCGCATACTTCGCCTTGAGTTCTACGACTTCTTCTTTATTCGGATTGAAAGCATCGTGGTACTGCCACAGCGGGTTCTTGTCGGACACGTCACCCGGATCGGTAGGGTTCATCCGGCCGGTAAAAATCTTGTTGCACTTTTTCTGAACGGTTTTCGTATCGTCAGAGAGAAGGATGGCATTACCCAGCGACTTGCTCATTTTATTTTTTCCATCGGTGCCGATGAGTCGGGCAATTCTGCCGACTTTCACCTCAGGTACGGGAAAGACCGCCTGGGCGTGTGCATCATCACCGCCTTTGGGATCAACGCCGCAGTAAGCGACGTTAAACCGCCGAGCAAGTTCGCGGCACATCTCGATATGAGGAACCTGATCTTCACCAACGGGCACGTATTTAGGTCGGAAGGCGAGGATATCCGCTACCTGACCGACCGGGTACATGAGGAAACCGAAGGAATAATTGTCACCAAGATTTTTGACAACGATTTCATCTTTGACGGTGGGATTGCGCATGAGCCGACCAAAACCCAGCAGCATGGCGAAGTACCAGGTAAGCTCCGCGATGGCGGGGACTTCACTCTGAAGAAAGATGGTGGACTTCGCGGGATCGATGCCAGTCGCAAGATAGTCAATGACAATCTGTCTGACATCCTCGCTGACAGCGGCGGGTTCTTCCGCACGGGTCGTCAGAGCATGGACGTTAGCGATGATAAAGAAACAATCGAAGCTGTCCTGCATCGCAAGACGATTTTCGATTGAACCGACATAGTGGCCCAGATGCAGCCGTCCCGTCGGCGTATCGCCGGTGAGGATGCGAGGTTTCGATTTAACGGTGGACATGGCGGCACAGTGTACGGCAATAATCGCCGCTTGCCGATCATCATCGATCAAGACCTGGATATTTGAGTGCGTTCGTGACGAGGTGGCAGGACTGGGAATCGGCAGAATGCGCGCTATCACCCATTGACAACGAGACTGCTGATCGCAGTTTGCTGTACGTGGGTTACATCTGCGGCCGCAGCACTGGGTTTGCCTTCCGTAGCAATTTTTTTCATCAGCATCTGCCAGGTCTGCTTCTCAAACTCGAGAAGCTGGATCGCTTCGTCGATCGGTGCGCTTTTATGTTGAAGGTTGGCATCGACGAGCAGGCGATAGATGTAGGTATATAACGCGCTGAGCTTTTCACAGAGCTCCGGTGCGACTTGATGATTCAGGCTGGTCGAAAGTTCGAGAACGATCTTCTGCGCCCGCATGAGCGAGTGATAGCTGGTCTCACGGTCGTCTCTGGCCAGCGCGTCACGACTCTGCACGCTGAACTTGATGGCTCCCTCATAAAGCATCAACCGCAGCTCTTCCGGACTGGCGGTCATGATCTTGGTCTTGAGATAGGGATTGGCCGGCTTAGCAGTCATAAGCAAATAACCCGCCTAGATAGCCGCATACGTGGCGGCCGATTCGACTTTCTTTTATCGGTAATTGTCAATGGTTTCGTTAGGCATCAGGCACGAGCTGTCCAACAACCTGATCATCCGGCTTCGGATGGATGCCATCGATTAACGGGTACTACTTCTGTGACGCCACCTGACTGGCAAAATTGGTCAGTGAGGAACCCTGCGCCTGTAGCGACGCCAGGGCTTTTTCCATTGCATTAAATTGGTTCTGGAGCAGTTCGCGTTTGGCGGCAAGCTTCAGATCGATGCGCTCTATTTGTTGTTTATTGAGTTCGAGTAATCTGCCTACGTTGTCAATCTGACCCTGAACCGCGCCATCAGTATCTGTCAGGCTCTTAAGCAGTTCGTCGATCCGCACGCCGACACCGGCAGTTGCGGTGACCGTTTCACCATTCGAATTAGTCGTGGTGGTCTTGTAGGTAAAGAGCTGCTCGACCGCATTTCGGTCCGCGGATAGGGCAGCGGTAAACTTTGACTCATCGAACTTGAGCGTTGCCCCCGTCCCAACGGTCAGACCGATCTGTGCGAGCGACTTGTACTGCGTGCTCAGATCCTCATTACGGTTATTGATCAGGCGAAACAGCGACGAACGTACTCGAGCGATGGTCGGATCACCCAACAACAGACCACGCTGCTTAGTAGCTGTGTCATAGCGGTCGTACTTGTCGAGCGTGGTAATCACGCCATTAAAGTCAGTAACGAATTTTTGGATCGCCTTGGTGATCGCGGAATCGTCACGGCTGATGCTGACAGATACCGGCGAACTGCTGGCGGAAAGCAGATTCACGGTCGCGCCGGGGATCACAGATGTCAGCGTGTTTGTTGTGGAAGTGATCGCGATGGCCTTGGCAGGATCAGAGGCACCGAAAAAGACGACCGCATCACGAGCCTCAACAAGTGTGCTGCCGCCCAGTCCAGTCCCACCATCATCAAAGACAAATGCGCCAGCTTTGCCGGAGCGCGTGCTCAGGAAACTGAGGCGGTAGGGATCGGCCGGCGAGCCGTCATTCAGGATCGAAGCCTGCACCGGCAAGCCCAGTTCGTTGATCTTCTCCATGACATCCGAAAGCGTGTCACTGGCTGTGATAGTGACCGTCTTTTCAAAGCTGCCATCAAGATCCGCTCCAGCAGATGCAGCTTCACCAAGCAGCCCCAGATCGCGGGCGGTGGTCGAACCGGCTTCTTCAACCTTGATTGCCGACGCACCACTGCCGGTATCCTCCAGCAGGATGCCGTCGCCGTTGTCATTGATCCGCGCTGTTATGGCGAGGCCTTTGCTGTTGATTTCCGCAATGATGTCTCCTACGGTCGCCTCATTGCCCTGTGAAAGATCGACCTCAGATGACAGGCCGTTGGAATCGGTAATGGTGAACTTACCCTTGGCCACTCCCCCGCCACCGTTCAGATTGTCACGGCGAGTTGCTTCAGTGATGTAACGAAACTGTAGATTTCCTGAATTAAGGGTAGCAGCCGCGACACTCTGCGCAAGACCCAGATCCGCAGCTCCTGTTCCTGTCGTGTCGGCCACGATCAGGTTCGAGGCTGTCGCCCCCGTGCTGTCGGTGAGCTGGATGCCGTTACTCGCCTGATTGAGGGATGCCGAAATGCTGTTGGCTGCGCCGGCAGAGTTAATCAGGTCGATCGCCTGCTGGACACTTGTCGCCGTAGAAAGATCGACGGCAAATGAGACACCCGCGCGGTTAGTGATATTGATGGTGCCAAGATTTGCGCCAGCGCCGCCCTTCAGGTTGCCGATGAGGCGTGAATTAAGTGTTGAAACAAGCCGCCGAGTCGTGATCGTGTCCCCTACGGAAGCCGCGGTAAGCCCCAAGTCATCAGCAGCACCGGATCCGTTGAGAGCTGTCACACCAAACGTCGCGCCGCCTGAGGTACCATCCACGAGTTGAAGACCCGTACCGGCAGCATTGATGCTCGCGGTGACATTACCACCCGACCCGGTATTGATTTTGTCGATCACCTGGCCGAGCGTCGTTGCACCATTGAGACTTACGGAAAATGTTGTCCCATCGCGTCGTGTGATTTCGAAATCAGATAATGCGCCTTTATTTCGCACACCATTGCCGTCGTTCAACGTGGCTAGCAAGGTGGATGAACCGATTCGGTTGATCTGTGTGCCGGTTAACGTCGTACCCACTGAGGCGACATTCAGTCCGAGGCTGGTAGCGGTATTGTTCGTTCCAACATTGGCGACGGCGAGGCTGGTCGTGACCGCCCCGGTGTTATCCACGATCTGAAGGCCGTCATCGTTAATGCTGGCCGTAACATTGATTCCCGATGTGTTGTTGATTTCATTAAGCACATCGTTAATCGTCAACGCACGTGAGAGATCAACGACCGCCGATGCACCGGAACGATCAGTGATACGAATCTTGCCGCGCGTCACACCGGCACCGCCGTTGAGCGTTGAAAGTGCTGTGTCGCTGTCGAGTCGCCCGTTACCAAACTCAAAGGTCAGCGTGCCTGCACCGATGGCGGTACTGTCAGAGTCTGCATAGCCGCGAGTGATGACCTGTTGCGTACTGACCAGCCGGTTTACCGAAAAGCTATAGGTTCCCGGCGTGGCTGATGATCCGCTCGATGCCTTGATAACTGACTCATTCGAGGATGAGGTGGACGTCGATTTGAACGTGGACGAAGCGACAAATCCAGCCGAATCGAGTTTCAGGGCTAAAAGTTTGGCGTTGATTTCCTGATAAGCGACAGTCTGTGCGTTAAGAACCGAGTTTCTCTGCTCAATAATCGCCTTTGGCCGTGCCTCAATCGCGATCAACTTATCGATCAAGTCCGCGGTATTGATACCGCTGATGAGGCCGACAGAGCTAGAAATCGTACCCATAGCAATATCCTGCCTACCATGACGGAACCGCCTCCTCAGACAGCCTCTCATGGAGCTAACTTCTTATCGTCCCTTGCGCAAGGGGCACTTGAGGCTCATAACCGGCAGCTTTACATACGTAAAATCACTTCGTCAGTCACAGATATTCCGTCTTGGCGCTTGAATATGTACAATTCCTGCGTAGCTAGCTTTTCGGCATCACTTCTCTAGACGTGCTTTCGCTACATGACCGCATGCGATCGAATTATGGATGTACGATTTGCACGAATTGGACGCACACGATTTAGATTATTACGTTAACTGACGTACCTATGCTGAGTTGGACGTGATTACAGCAGTTAAACGTATCTAACTGTGGAAAAATACTGCACGATTCTAAGATAACCAGCGCATAATGATTAGTGGACATTGTTGGGTATATTTCACTTTTTTGTCGTGAAGCGGGTGCTCTGCTTGCAATGTTCCCATTGCTTACCCAAGGTGCATAACAAGTGATTCCAAACAATCTAAACGTGTATTCACGATTGGACTCGCCGATTTTTAATTCGGTCGTCGCAGCAGTAGGTGTAACATCGCTTACCGTTTCCTGCGATGTGTGCGCCGCCAGAGTTTTTGATTCGGGTGAAGCTGACTGCGCCTATGTGGATGCACGACGACTTGGGCTGTCACCCAGTGTGGAACAAACCCTTCAAGAGTGGCCTCGCAAACCGGATTCGGTATTTGAGTTCTCGCGGCAGGCTCAATTAACCAACAGCACATTTCGCCCCCAGAAATGGCTGGAAGACTCCTCACTCAATGGAGAGCGATACCTGGGACTGACTGACACGCGATGCAAGATTGTTGACTGTTTCTGCCTCACCTTCCCGCTAAATGATCACACTTGGGCGATGTTCGCGTATCTGCGTTGTGGGAATAGTGCCGCATTTTCGCCGGATGAGATGCAACTGCTGGAACAGATCAAGCCGGCCATCACTCGCACGATCCGCAACGGCTACAACTGCCAGTTACGATTGACTCAGCAAGCCATCGCGCAAAACGGCGGCACGTCTCCGCCACATCTCGGCACCGATGAAATGATCACCCGCCTCAGTCGCACGGAGCGACACATCCTGCAGTACCTCTTCACCCCCGCAACCGAACGGCAAATTGCACAGTCAATCCACCGTTCACCCCATACCGTTCACGTTCACGTCAAAAATATTTATCGTAAGCTCGGCATTAACTCACGGCGTCAACTACAGGTACTGAAAGCCCCTTGAATTCTGCTGAATTCCTGTGGTTTGCCATTCTCGCCGGGATCATGACGGTGTCGCGGCGTCACTGTCAAGAAATGACTTGACCCGTTTGAGATCCGACCACACCTTGCGACGTGTTTCTTCGTTGTAATTTCTCAATACATAGGCTGGATGAAACGTGGGCATGACCGGGATGTAAGGCCCTTCCGGCGACAGCCCTCGAAACGTATCCCACTGCCCGCGAATCGAGGAGATGTTGCGATCAGTGCTGAGAATAAGTTTTGCGGCTGGACCGCCAAGGGTGACGATCGCACGCGGCTGGATGGTCATCAATTGACGTTTGAGGTAACCCCAGCAAGCCTCCACCTCCACAGGCGTTGGCGCGCGATTCCCCGGCGGACGGCATTTGACCACATTCGCAATGTAAACATCCTCCCGCTTGTAACCCATTGCCACAATCATCTTGTCGAGCAATTCTCCCGCGCGGCCGACAAATGGACGCCCCGTCTTATCCTCTGTCTCACCCGGCCCTTCGCCGATAAACATCAGCTTGGCATCAGGATCACCCTCGCCGAACACCGTCTGTGTCCGTCTTTCGCAGAGTATGCACTTGGTACACCCTTCCACCTCGGTTTGTCGAAGCTCTGTGAGAATACGAATCTTTGTCGCAGAGTCGAGTTGTTTGTACAGCCCCGGCTGCAATGGTACTTCCGGTGACGCCTGAATTGGTGTGACGACTTGGTTGGATGATGCAGAAGATCGTGGAGTCGAGGTCTTTAATCCCGCAGAGTGCGTCGAGGGAGAATTGGGGACGTCATTCGGTTGTGAGAGACCTTCCGTGAGGGTATTGCTGCGCGTTCCAATTGGTACCGTCCGTACCCCCATCAGATGATCCGTCAACAGGTGCTGTCGAAGAATACGCTTTCGCCGTTTGGCATCCATATGTCAAAGGATAAATCCAGCCGGATCAATTAACCAACCGTATGACACCACTCCGGGGTACCGATTCTGCTGGATAACTTTATTTCCCTTAGCGGGTTCAGACCGATAAACCGTTGATTCTTCCAACGAAGATGAAGATTTTCCCCCAAAGCGACCGATAACATGGCAGGGGTGTACGAACTTTTCTACACTGGTTTTACTCCAAGGAACGGATTATGAAGAGCGGCTATAAGATCGCGATCGTCACTGCGGTGATTTTGCTGGTAGTCATTTTTGCCTACTACCTAAAAATCGAGAAGCCTCAGCGAGCCCCTGCGGAAACCCCTGAAGTCACCACGATCACCTCCAATGACAGCGCGGTCCCCAGCCTGCCTCCCGCAACTGATAACAGCAACACGACCGTGAGCCTGCCCCCTTCGACCGACGACATCGCTGCAAGGATGCGAACTCAGTCCGCCCCGCCTACCGATGGCACCACCAGTCAACTCGTACTCGGTGAAACGCCAACGACCCGTCCCAGTGCCGAAGCTGTCGATGCGTTCCCCCCCACTACTCGACCGGCTGAAAATACTGTTGGTACCGACCTTCGTACCAGTGGAACTGATCTACGACCCGTGGATACACAGATCCCCGAACGCTCTGTGGATCTTTTCTCCAACGATACTGAAGATACGGCCGCTTCCACCGCAAGTTCTACTTACACGATTAAGGCGGGCGACACGTTCCAATCTATCGCAGCGAAACATCTGGGTTCCGCCAGCCGTTGGCGCGATATCGGTAAAGCCAATCCATTCGTCGAGCCTACTAAGCTCAAGATCGGCCAGGTCATCAAACTTCCAAGTGCGACCAGTGCTGTATCTGACGCCTCCGTCGAGCCTCCCCGCCGTGTCGCCGCTCGCGCAACCGATAGTGCTGTCACCACCGTCAAGCCAACGGGCATCACTCACAAAGTTAAATTCGGCGAGACACTTTCCACGCTGGCCTACCAATACTACGGCGATCGCGGCCAGTGGAAGAAAATCTATAACGCCAACCGTGACGTCCTTCGCAATCCCGACCGCCTACCGGACGGGGTGAAGCTGACTATTCCCGCTAAATCAAGCCGATAGTCGAACTCCTCGGCATCAGTTTATACGTCAAAAATACGAAGCCGAAGTCGCCGTTCAGCTGTGTACCGAAGCTTCCTGGGGAATCGGTTTGAATCAAACTGGAACGGGTATCGGTAGGTGATTCGCGCCCAATCCCCGTCCAAGCGTGCAGGTGACTACTCGCTCCCGCTATACTCTGCCTCATGGATCGTATTCTCGTCACTGGCGGGGCTGGCTTTGTCGGCTCCAACCTCGTCCGCCAACTTCAGGATGAGCATCCCGATGCTTTGATTCTCGTGATCGACGACTTTCGCGTCGGCAGTTTCTCCAATCTCGCTAGTGAAGGCGAACAAGGATGGAGCTTCCGAGGTGAAGTCATCGCCCGATCATTGCTAGAGCTCGACATGTTTGGCATTGTCGAGGACTACAACCCCGAAGTGATCTTCCACGAAGCATCGATCACGGACACCACCGTGACCGATCAGCAACGGATGATCGCGGAGAATGTTGAGCCATTCGAGGTCTTGCTCAATATCGCCATCGAGATGGGGGTTAAGCTTGTCTGGGCGTCCAGTGCTGCGACTTACGGGACACGCGCCAATGGTGCCACGCAACAGCGTCGCCCGTTCGAGCTTCAGGACGCAGGCCAGCCTGCCAATGTCTATGGTTTTTCCAAGTGGATCATGGAAAATCTCCACCGATCCGCATTGGCTGAAAATCCAGAGGCTCATATCGTCGGCCTGCGTTACTTCAACGTCTTCGGTCCGGGTGAAGAAAACAAGAAACACATGTCGAGCATGATCTATCAGCTTGCCCAGCAGATGCTCGCCGGTCAGCGGCCGCGCATCTTCCGCGATGGAGAGCAGGCCCGTGACCATGTTTACGTCAAGGATGTCGTTAATGCGACTATTGCGGCGGCGGATGATCGCGCACGCAGCGGTATCTACAACGTCGGAACAGGTAAGGCGACAACCTTCAACCAGATCATTGCCTGCCTGAATGAGTCGCTGGGAACTCGGTTTGACACGGAGTACCTCGACAATCCCTATAAGTTTTATCAGGACTACACCTGTGCGGATCTGTCACAGACCAAAGCCGGCCTGAAGTGGTCACCGCAATACGACACCAAGTCCGCCATCATCGAATACACGCGATTCCTCAAGGCCTGCGCGGACGCCAACGCCCCACAGAAAAACGTCACGGCAAAAGCATCCACAGATGAAGAAAATCGCGGCAACGCGGAGCCTCGGCGCAAAGAAGAACGTGAAGAAAAGCGTAACTGACACCTAAGATCCTTCGACTTCCACGAACTTCTCCTGTGATCCAGACAATGCCTTTAGATCATGCTTGGGAGTTCTGGTAAGTTCGATCCGGAACTGCCTTGGCTTGTGGGGTACTGTTTTCAGGTCGCGCACGCGATTTATTGCCTTCTCAGGCCCATGAACCTTGGACTCCGCCCCTATTTTCTCTAGCATACCGGGCCGTTAATGCCCACGGAGGTCTGTAATGATTCGTTCTGATGACGCAGCCATGACCCAGTACGAAAAAATACCCGCACAGGTCTTCGACGACTCGAAGGCTGCCAGCATCGCCGTTGCAGGTGAGATCGCCAAACTCATTCGTGACCGCGCCAAGAAAAAGCAAAAAGCTATCCTCGGACTGGCGACCGGGTCAACCCCTGTCAACGTCTATAACGAGTTGGTCCGGCTCCATAAACAGGAGAAGCTCTCCTTTAAGAACGTCATTACGTTCAATCTTGACGAGTATTTTCCAATGCAACCGAACGAGCTTCAGAGCTATGTTCGGTTCATGAATGAACACCTTTTTGACCATATCGATATCCCGCGTAAACAGGTGCACATTCCTGACGGTACGGTGCCGGTGGAAGAGGTATTCGCACAGTGTCAGGCGTATGAAAAAGCGATTGACGATGCCGGCGGGATCGACCTGCAAATCCTTGGTATTGGTCGGACTGGACACGTTGGCTTCAACGAGCCGGGTTCAGGCCGTAATTCACGAACACGCCTCATCACACTTGATAAGGTGACGCGACTCGACGCAGCCAGCGATTTCTTCGGCGAAGAAAATGTCCCTCGTCGCGCCATTACGATGGGCGTCGGCACGATTCTCCGCGCCAAGCGCATTCTGCTGATGGCATACGGTGAACACAAAGCTCCGGTGGTCGCTCAAGCTATCGAGGGAGAGATCACCAGCACCATCGCCGCCAGCTTCCTACAGGAGCACCCCAACGCCCAGATCATTCTCGATCGAGCAGCAGCTGCGGAGCTTACAAGGTTCAAAAGCCCCTGGCTGTTAGGCCCGATCGACTGGGATCGTCCGACGATCCGCAAAGCGGTTACCTGGCTCGCTCTTGAGCATGAAAAACCAATCCTCAAATTGACCGACGAGGACTACAACGAGGCAGGATTGCAGGATTTGCTGGCCAAGCATGGTCTTGCTTACGACATCAATATCGAAGTCTTCCGTGCCCAACAGGACACAATCACAGGCTGGCCTGGCGGTAAACCTCCCAAGGTGCAGAGGCCGGGGGATCGCCGCCGCGAGGGAGATGACATTTTCCCCAAGCGTGTCGTCATTTTCTCCCCACATCCCGACGACGACGTAATCTCAATGGGTGGCACACTCATCCGACTGGTGGATCAGGGACACGAGGTTCATGTCGCCTACCAGACCAGTGGAAATATCGCGGTATTCGATGCGGCGGCCCTGCGCTTCGCTGACTTCGCGGCAGAGTTTAATCAGATGTTCGGCATCGCCGAGCGTAAGGCATCGCAGATCGAGGCGCACATTGAAGAATTCCTTCGCAACAAAAAACCCGGACAAGTGGACAGCGAAGAAGTCCAGAAGATCAAAGGTCTGATCCGTCGCGGCGAAGCTCGTGCGGCCTGTCGCTACTGCGGCATACCTGATCGTGGAGTCCACTTCCTGGACATGCCGTTTTATGAAACCGGCCGTGTGCGTAAGAAACCAATCGGCGAGGGTGATATTCAGTTGATTGTTGACCTGCTTCAGGAAATCAAACCGCACCAGATCTATGCAGCAGGTGATCTTTCCGATCCGCACGGCACACACCGGGTCTGCCTTGCTGCGATTTTCGCAGCCATGGATCGATTGAAAACCGCCGATTGGCGCAAGACCTGCGATCTATGGCTCTACCGCGGTGCATGGCAGGAGTGGGGCGTCCATGAGATCGAGATGGCGGTACCGCTTTCGCCGATCGAAGTGATGCGTAAACGCATCGCAATCTTCAAACACGAATCGCAAAAGGACCGCGCTCTTTTCCCCGGCAGCGATAGCCGTGAGTTCTGGCAGCGGGCGGAGGATCGAAACAGGAAAACCGCGAAGCTTTATGACAAACTCGGCCTCGCGGAGTACGAGGCGATCGAGGGCTTTGTCAAGTGGAAAGGCTGATCCGTTAACCAGCAGCTAACCATACTCGGTGTGCCATCGGCTTTTATCAGCGACTTCAATGGATATCAAAATGACACCGCAGAAACCATCACAGTTTGCCCTCGTTTCCTGGGCTACTCACGCTAAAACTCCCGCGGAACTGGCCGCACGTGTCAAGGAAATCGGCCTGAATAAGATTCAGATGCACCTTGCTCTTGCATACGCCGACCCCGCGGTATGGGGCAATGTTCAGAGCGATCTGCGAAAAGAAGGCATCGAGATTATTTCTGGAATGTTCGGAACCACGGGAGAAGACTACTCGACGCTTGAGACAATTCGTCTGACTGGCGGATTCATTCCCGACAAACATTGGGAAGCTAACTGGAAGGCTGTTCAGGATAATACGAAAGTTGCTGCGGCTATGGGCCTCAAGCTCATCAGCACACACTCCGGGTTTCTACCTGACGACAAAAAAGATCCAAACTTCAATAAGCTCGTCGATCGTATCTCACAGGTCGCAAAGCACCTTGGCCAGCACGGCATCACGATGCTCTTTGAGACCGGCCAAGAGACCGCTGACACCCTGTGGCAATTCCTTCAAGCATTAGATCAAAACGGTGCCAGCAACACGGGTGTAAATTTTGATCCGGCAAACATGATTCTCTACGACAAAGGCGACCCCATCGCATCATTGAAAAAACTCATGCCTCGTGTGAAACAGGTACACATCAAAGACGCAGTGCGTACAAAGACTCCCGGTACATGGGGAACCGAGGTGCCAATCGGAGAAGGACAGGTCGATTGGAAATCATTTATTCAGGTGCTCTCTGAAGGTGATTTCCAAGGTCACCTGGTTATCGAGCGTGAAGCGGGACAGGATCGCGTAGGTGACGTACGGAAGGCGATCGCACACGTATCACAATTCATGTAACGAACGGACAACATAAAGCGTTCTTTACTTTTTTGTTTTCAAAATTTGATGCGACTATGAGTTGCTCTGGCGAAACTCGGTGTTAGTATCGAAGAACAAGTGAAGATTGCTTCCGCCTGCGGGGTTCGCGCAACGATGTCAGATTTTTTGCTCGAACCTTTCAGAACCCCAAGGGAGCCGGTCTGGGCGCGAAGATCAAGCCACCCACGAGTGGAAGATCGGGATAGCCTGGCGACGCACCCACGTGCAATTGGGGTTCGAGTAAAACCATCGGACGACCCAGGTGGACGGGAGACAATCGAATCTTCAAAGCGGTCCGCTCAGGCGGGCCGTTTTTGTTTTGTGCGCCGTCCTTTCTCGACTATTCTCCATGTCTTGTCACAAACAGGCTGGAAATGCCGTAACATTTCCGTATGTCTCCGAAAGATAAACTCGACAAATCCGCACGCTCAGGCAAGGAGCTGCGTTCCAGCCTGCTGGTAACGCGCATCGTTGAAAGCTACGAGTCGCAGAAGCGAATCACTCACTTCAACTCCACTTTCCTCCCCAACAGGGTCAGGACGATCCACGTAATCGAATTGCTGCGGCAGTTATTTTTTCCCGGCTTGTTTGAGGACCAGAAGCTCAAGCCGGAAACGATTCATTACCACGTCGGCGACCTCGTTGAGAAAATCCGTGAAGGGCTATACGAGCAGGTCCGCCAGTCATTGCGGTATCGGGAAAGCCAACAACGAAGCCAGGGGAAAGGTGACGAAGGCGAGGCGTGCGATCAGGAAGCTGACCGCATCACACAGGAGTTTCTCGAGCGCATCCCGGAATTGCGGCGACTGCTGGCACTGGACGTCAAAGCTGGATTTGACGGAGACCCTGCGGCAGAAAGCACGGACGAGATTATTTTCTGCTATCCCGGTCTCGATGCAATTTTCATCCATCGCGTTGCGCATGAATTTTACAAGCTCAAGGTGCCGCTGTTGCCGCGCATCATGAGCGAATACGCGCACAACGAGACCGGCATCGACATTCACCCCGGCGCCACGATTGGCGAGTCATTCTTCATCGATCACGGTACGGGTGTCGTCATTGGTGAAACAACGCACATTGGAAACCGCGTCAAGATTTACCAGAGCGTGACCCTCGGTGCCCTCTCAACCAAGGGCGGCCAATCATGGCGCGGCCGCAAGCGACACCCCACCATCGAAGATGATGTGACGATTTATGCCAACGCCACCATTCTTGGCGGTGAGACGATCATCGGAGCCGGTGCAACGATCAACGGCGGAGTATTTGTCACGCGATCCGTACCCGCCGGCCATACGGTCGCAATGGAGCCACCCGTACTCAAAGTCAGCCAGAAGCCGGGTAAAACACGTAAGAACGACGTGGAAACTGATTCTGATTTTCAGTTGTAACGCGATACAAAGGTCACGAATAGGCGGCCTGCAACCGTCCGCTTATAAGTCAGCTCGCTTGGAACCGTCACCATCCTTTGATGGAAATTTTCTTATTTCCTCAACAGTACCCTGCCTATGATTTCGCGCCATGGCAGAGACGCTTACGATTGATTTTTCGGTGCCGGTCCCGCTCTTTCCGTTGCCGCAATGCGTGCTGCTGCCGCACGCCACGATACCACTGCATATCTTTGAACCTCGCTATCGTCAGATGGTCAAAGATGCACTAGACTCGCGCGGCTTGATCGCGATGGCTTCTTTCGACAATAAGGACTGGAAGTCCCTGTATGACGGCTCGCCCACTCTGCGCGAGCATATCTGTCTGGGATATATCATCCGTCACGAATCGCTGACGGGTGGTAAATACAACATCCTTCTCCAGGGAGTCTGCCGGGCGCGAATCACAAAGGAAATTGAGGCCGATACGCTCTATCGTCAGGCTTTGATCGAGCCAACGGAACGACGACCACCGCTCCTGGAAATCGATCTGGTCGATCAGCGTGAGTCGCTTGAAGCATTGCTGGCCGACCCCCTGCTCAAAGAATTGACCAGTGTCAACGCGATTCACAACTGGTTGACTTCTGAAATTCCGACATCAGCTTTGATTGACTTGGCTACCATGACCATGTGTGAAAGCACCGAGCAACGCTACTCGCTGCTAGCGGAGCCGGACGTCCTCGCACGTGCCGAGTGGTTGGAAAAACTACTCAGACAGACACGACACACTTTGAAATTGGCACAGAACTTTCGCCCCAAGGATTGTCCAGATGGCGTGAACCTGAACTGAATAGGCCCATGTCGGATAGCCGCGAATCCCATCTACTCATAGCGCACCGCATCACCACGAACGATTCTCACGACTAAACGATTCATTGAGAATCGCCGGTTCTGTTGTAAAGTCCGCCTGCCATGTTCCGCGAAACAGCGATTGCCGCTTCGGCGGCATCCGTTCGATGACCTCGGCAGGCAGATTTAGCTTATGAAACTGAGAACCTGAATGGATGTAGCTGTTAAAAACGGCTGCGCGATGGTGCGGCATCCGCCAAGTATCACCTGCGTGACAGAGATTTTCGGTGAAGAAAAGTACGGATCCCGGCGGGCAGGAATAAGTTTCGTAAAGCCACGACTCCTGAACAAGATGCTCCTGCGGTACGTTGAAGTTTGCTTTGTGACTGCCCGACATCAAGAGCGTACCGCCTTTGCCACGCTCAACCTCGTTAAGCTCCCAGACCACTCGCGTTAATCCGGAGTAAATGTTTTGGTTTTTGCACCGATAGCCAAAGATAGGTGAGACGCTGGGCCCGCCGCCGTGAGGCTTAAGTCCAGGGCTTCCTGTTGGGCGATATTGCGGGTAACTGCCGTCACACCGAAAGCCATACGCCGGTCCGACATCGGAGGTATTCAGAATCGTATTGAGAATGCCGACGATCGCAGGATGGTCAAGAAGGTAGTTCGACGGTCCCGCCAATGAAAACCGCTCATGCGCGGGAAGTGATTGTGGATTTTCGCGGAGCAAGCGGACATGCTCACGCAGAACGGGTAGTTCGTTCTCTTTGAGTACGGCTGGCAGCAATAACCAGCCTTTCATATCAAACAGAAACTTTTGCTCATCAGTCATGGGGATCGGATCAGTGGACGCAGAGGTGGTCATTGCATCACTCCCTGATGGAAGGGACACCAGCATATATGATTTATTTCGTATCCGTGAGTCGGGATTGAGATTTCTTTATCGTTTCTTACCGCCGAGAATCGCAGCCGCTGCCGCCACCCGTACCCCCTCTTCGGGATCGTTGAGCAGATTTGCCAAAGCTGACGTCGCACGAGGATCGTTAAACAGTCCCAGCGTCAACGCCGCCTGACCTCGTGCAGTGGGCAATTCGGATGATGCAGCGGTGAGCGCTACGTCGAGGCCGTTGTTATGTCCAAACCGCGCTAAAGCCTCCGCCGCAGCGAGTTGGAGCTCAATCGGTGGATCCTTCAGTAAATTCAGCATTGCCCATTGCATCGCCTTGTCATTGACTCGACCAATCAATTGCGTTGAAAGTACGCGAACCTCATCAAACTGCGAGTAAACCCCCGCGCGGAGCGGCGCAAGGGATGCATCATCACCCAATCGGACCAGCGCCTCCGCCTGCTGGATGCGCACGATCGCTGCCTTGGTTGGACTGGCGCGAGGCATCGGAACTTTGGAAAGCTCCTTGATTAACGGCACCGCACTTTTGTCTCCGAGAATTCCCAATAACATCGCAGCATTGCCGCGCACTTCAGGTTCCTGCGCCACGAGAAAATCACGCATCGGATTGAAGTCCACCTTCTGTCCATTGGCGCGACGGGCATAAAGCGCGGCTGCACGAATGGATGGCGACGGATCGTTATCAAAGCGTGACAAATCCAAAGCCAATGAACGAAGACGCAGCTTTCCAACGGTTACAAGTGCCGCAAAACGCGGGACGCCGTGCGGGTCATTAAGGCCAAGCTGCACGAGCGGTACAACGCGATCGGGAAGATTCTGCGCTGCTTCGATGGCGTTAGCCCGTAAAAACGGGTCGCTGCTCTGCGACGATGCAAGCACCTGTTCCACAGCCTTGTCGTGCAGTTCTCGCAATGATGGTTGCGTGGCGGAGCTACCGCTGGCAGGAGCTGGTTCTGATGTGGATTGGGTTGTCTGACAACCGAAAGCCACTGACGCAATGAACAGCATGAGCAGACGCTTAATCATGGCTTCTTTCTTCCTGATCGAGGAACCTTACAGAGTGATTTCTTCATCGCACTGCACAAATCATTCATCAAGCCTGATCCATTATGCCCTCTTGCGGGGAAGCAGGCAGTAAATGACAAGAATAGCGGTGACTGCCATCATCACATGGATCGGGGTGTGCCCGATGCGACCAAACAGGGTTACACGCGGATCAGCCCAGAGTTCGCCGCTCTTAAATCCATCGATATTTTCAAACCGTCCATCCCGCTCCACAACGCCTGTGATATGGCCACTCGTGTCGATGAACGCACTGATACCCGTATTGACGCTGCGTGCCATGCACACACGGTTTTCGATGCAACGAAACGCTGCGATCTGAAGATGTTGCAGCGGCTGATCAGATCCCGCAAACCATCCATCGTTTGTCAGGTTAATCAATACGTCCGCTCGTTTTCCTCCCTGTTCGTTGTAGATCATCTCCCGGCAAAGATGGGGCATCGCATCCTCAAAGCAGATCGGCGTAGCAAAGCGAATCCGTTCCTTGCTGTCCGCGGCATCGCTCGGCAATTCAAAGACCGTGCGTGAACGACCGGAGGCAATGGTGTAGTCGAAATCCCCATAGGGACTCAGGAACTTGAGAAACATTTTTTTCAGCGCAGGCCGGCCGTCTGTCCACGGAATATATTCGCCGAATGGTACCCGATGGATTTTGTCGTACCTTTTTGCATCCTGAACTCCGTCAGCCTGGTAGAGAAAAGCTGAGTTGTATTTCCTCGTCGGCTCGACATACTCGACACCATCGACTGTGTAAGGTCGCCAATCAAGAAGCGCACTGCTGCCAACCAACAAAGCTACATGCAATGCTCTGGTAGACGCGGAGATCGCGGTGTGGCTCGATTCGGCAGGCTTCTGATACACAACCGCTTCAGGATTGACCGCCAACGGAACCATGGTTTCGGGCCAAACGATCAGTGATGGTCGTCTGCTGGTGATTTGGTTGCCGGTCACTACGGATGAATCATTCGCAGCTAACTCTGTCAGTTCGAGCAACCGTTCCCAATCGTTCCTGCGCTGCTGGTCCGTGCCGTGATCTTTGTTGTCTTGAGGAATATTCGTTTGTACGACGCTGGCGGTGAGACGCACGGTTGCCCGCTTGAAGTACGCATGGCTTGCCTCCATGCTGGTTAGTCCGTAAATCCAGGCTCCCAGAAATGCAATGAGCCATGATGCGACCGCAACGGCTGTAATCGGAGCCAGTCGATTTTTTTTTGCGTGTCGTGAAAACAGCGGGCGCGTAACAAGATCAACCAACAGGCCATTACTCATCGCAACCAGAAAACTTACTCCATGTTGACCAAAGAGGTCCGCAATCTGACAAATCGGAATCGACCAGGCGAATGGACCAACAGGCCCCTGACTGTGTCCCAAAGCAAACCATGCAAACCCACCCTCAAGCCCATGACAGCGGACGTACTCAAGGCTCACCCACACCAGCGGCAGCGCGAAAGTCATCGGAAGTCGTACCTTGCGCTCAAGCAGGCGGACCAGCATAAGGGCAAGCGGCATGTAAATAGCCATGTATCCAGCCAGTGCGATCCAGCCGCCGGTAGTGACGGGGATCATCCAGCGAATCATGACGAGCCACCACAGCCATCCAACTGTAAAACCGGTCCAGAGCAAGCGCCGTACGGAGGTTGATCTAAGTGCCAGGACAAACATCGGCACCAGTGCGATGTGAGCTAGGTACCAGATACCGGGACGGGGAAACGCAAGAGCCAGGAGAACGGCAGAGACCAGTAGATAGAGGAAGTGAGAAACAATCCCGCGGATTTCGCGGACAGGACTCACCTGAGTCGGAACGGTTTGGCTCATGGTTTCGATGAGTTTATTAGCCGAGATAAGAAAGCTTTAATTCCCTATCTCTGATGAACAGGCAAAGCATCGTACCGACCTTCCCCTGCTTAAACGTAAAGCCCGAATGACCGCGATCGGTAACACGCGCATCATCCGGGCTTCTAGCTGGTGAACCGCCGTGATTTCGGAGGGTTCGGCCGATAGTTGATACGCACACCTCGACGGAAAGTTCACACCGCCCGCGGGTGCGCCTGGTCGTACGCAGTGCGCAAGCGCATCGAAGTCAGGTGCGTATAAATCTGTGTCGTTGACAAGCTCTGATGCCCAAGCAGTTCCTGAACGCTGCGCAGATCCGCGCCGTTGTCTAACAGGTGTGTTGCAAAACTATGCCGCAGCGTGTGCGGGCTGATCGACGGATCGAGCCCTGCGGCGATCAGGTATTTATCAAGTTTGCGACGGACGGATCGACTCGACAGACGCCCGCTGTTTTTGTTCACAAACAGCGGAACAGCAGGGTCAGTCATCGATCGCTCTCGCACTGCGGCGAACTGCGGGTCCGGTTCAAGCAGGGTCATGTAATGACGCACCGCAGCAAGGGCATGACTTCCCAGCGGAACAACACGTTCCTTCTTGCCTTTACCCCGCACATGGATCGTCTGCTCGACCATGTTGAGATCATTGCGATTGAGGTCCACCAGCTCGCTGACACGCACGCCTGTGGAATAGAGCGTCTCAAGAATCGCGCGATCACGAGCGCCGAGCGTCTCACGGTTGTCAGGCATCGAGAGCAACTTATCGATCTGCTCAACCGTGATTGCCTTGGGAAGTCGCTTGGCCTGCTTGGGAGTACGGATCAGAAGCATGGGATTTGCCGTCACTAACCCCTTGCGAAGCAGCCATTTGTAGAAACTGCGCAGCGTCGCGATTTTTCGCGCCGTGGTGGCAGGGCTATATCCGAACGTGTCGAGATAAGCGAGAAAACCACGAATCGAAATCGGGTCTGCTGCGATAATCTTCTGTTCGACTTCCGGATCAATGGGAATCGAGACCTGCTGGGCAGCATCACCATTGCCTTCGACACGCGGCGAGGTGTTGGTGGATTCCGCGTTGCCGTTTGCTGCGGCACCGCTGAGATGCTCCACATATTGGCGAAGGTCCGCGCCATAGCAGCGTGCCGTGTACTGGCTGAAGTGCCGCTCAAAGCGTAGATAATTCACAAATTGTTCGACCAGGGAGGGACTTGATGACATGACGGTTTCCTTACCTTTCTTCGTGCCATAAAGACACGAGTTGCATCCAAAACGAATTACCGGGCCTTTCGTAATCGGCTTAACTGGGTTCCGAGCGATACTCCCATCTGATGACTGACAACCGCAGCGTCGAACCAACCGATGGGGCTAGCGGGATCACGCGCCATCTCCGTGAGATTCGCTAGAAGCTGCTGCTCCTGGCCCAGCGCGTAACGAAACACGTACCGCTGGCCGTGCTTTTCAAGCACCACCTCGCGATACGCCTGAGCCGGTCCGCCTTCAATCGCCGGTGCGTCTTCAGGCCAATGCGGGTTTTGCGTCGGTTCTTCCACCGTTCTTCGCTCGTCGGCCCGCATTCTCCGCGGGTCGTCGAAACGATCGACGGCCTTAGCGGGTGGCGGGTGCAGTTGTCGGCGGCGGCGCAAGGCGGATCGTCTCCGCGTGCAACAGCCGCCAGCTCATCACATAGCTGACAAACTCGCTGTACAGGTCCATGCTGATGCGGTACATCCGCTCCGGCTGCTCTTCATTCTTCTGAAAGACGAAATCCGGGTCACGGGTTACCCGTCGATCCGTGGCGTAACGTGCAATTTTTCGACGCACATCCGGGTCGGCTGCATCGAAGTACGCACTGATGACCGTCACCGGCTGTTTCTGTCGAATAGCCGGCAGAGGGCCTGTATCCGTAGCCGCACTCGAAATCGCTCGCACATCGGTGATGTGTCTTTCCTCAAATCGCTGGCTTGTGAATAGCTCAATGGCCATCCCCAGTTTCGGCGGGTCGTATGGGTCGTACGAAGTCACCGTACCTACAATCAACCCATCACACTGGAGCACATTCAGGACTTTGAGAGCATCGGCGGGCGTGATAATTTCCGCCATCCGCATTGCATCCATCGCCGCCAACACGCGATTGACTGGAAGCACGTCAAGATTCTCGGCGTTCTCCAAGTGTCGCGCCAGATGGTCAGCAAGAGCAGCGGTGTCCACGCTGAGACTTCCGCTCTCATTGCGCAAGGGTGCTACAGCCCATACCCGTCGCTCCCCATAGGGAGCAACAAGTGGATCCGCACCGCGTCGCGGCAGCGCAGCACAGGCGGTCAGGTAAATCACCGCCAAGGTCAGCATGACCTGTTTACTTGTCATGGCATCCTGCCGGTTTATGTTGGTGGTGAGCTCCGCTCACCAGATGTCATCAGACACATGGCCTAATTTCGGCCACTTTTTTAAGGTTCGCGTTCAGTCGGGGCTTCTGCTGTCGCGCCGGGAGTCGGCACCGCTGCGGTCGTTGTCACTGGCGTGTTGCGTTCCACTTTGATCGGTGCTTCCGCTCTCGGCTGTGACTCTGATGCTGTCCGCGCCAAGCGCAGCGCGCGGTCGGGACGAATCGCGTACACGTTGTCGGTCGAGTTCTTCGATCGATTTGAGATGAAGTAAATCGACCCGTCATTGGCCCAGACCGGCTGGAGATTGTTGAACTCTGAATGTGTCAGATTGATCCGGCCGGTACCGTCAACCGCGACGATCCAAATATCGGACTTACCCGGCCGAGCCTGCTCATCCGCCGCAGGGTCCAGGACGGTACAGAACACCAGATGATTACCGTCCGGACTCCAACTGGGCGTGATCACAGCCGCGTTGGAACTGGCTGCAATTTCCGTCGGGCGCACACCCTCACCGTTCTCATAATCGATCGTCCAAATGCTGAACCATCGAGTCCCGCGTTCTCTCGCTCGCTGGAAGGCAATCTTATTTTCTGTCGGTGACCAACTGGGCAGCAGGCCGTATCCGATGAATCGCTTCGTCGCAGGATTGGCGACATCCACAACAACAAGCTCCCACTGACCGGATTGCGTCCCGTGGCTGCAATAAACGAGTTGCCTGCCGTCAGGTGAGAAGCTGGGGTGAATATCATCCGTAGCATCATTGGTGATCTGCGTCGGCTGGCCGCCGGCCGCACTCATCACATAGATATCCCAGTTACCAGATCGATCAGAGGCAAACGCTATCGTCTTACCATCCGGGCTGAAGACCGGCATTACATCATTACCCTGATCGTTAGTCAGTTGGGTAACGGCTGTGCCATCCACTTTTTTGATGTAAAGGTCGGATGTCTTTCGATGCTGGGTCGAGGCATAAACGAGCCATTTTCCCGTGCGATCAACGAAGGGGTCAAAGTCCGCCCCCTCGGTGGCAAAGGTCACACGGCGGATATTGTCGGGGCTATCAAGCGGGCTGCTCTTGCCGGTTTCGCCGCCATCAATCTGGCCAAACAGGCTCAGGGGACGGGTTGGGCGGCTGGCGTCTGCAGCCGCAAAGTGTGCAGTGGCCTCATCCGCACTAGAAAGATTGGAACCGGGAGCGGCGGCAGGCGTATCAAATTGTGGATTCCCGGTAATGCGTGGTTGTGGAACTGCAGAGGCGACGGAGGTTTGCTCGACTGGCTTGGTGCGATGGGCGACTGTGGTACTCGCTGCGGGTGATGCGGTCAGTTTGGGAGCTTCATTTTCGTATTCGCTGCCAAAACCGATCGCGCCGTTGTACTGCTGTGTACAGGCTGTCGCTCCCGCGATGGTCCCGGTAAGGACGAGGGCTCGAATGAATTGTCGCCTCATCATGGCCGCATCCCTTATTCGCGGCGGAGCGAGTGATTCGTTCCTGCCGCGTCCGAGTCATCGGGCGGTGCGAGGGGTGCTTCTGCACCCACCAGCGACCACATCCGTTTATCGGACGACTACCACGATGTCCTTTAGGTCAGACCCCTACGGCAAAAGGTTTTTCATCTCAAGCAGCGTGGAGCGGTTGCGAGTGACTGAGGCTGGTTTGGTACACCAACCTCGAACCTCCAAAATCACGTGTCTAAACACACCTCGCGCGGGCTTAACTGGAAATGCGGATCGATTTCCGTCACTATATAAACGCATGACGCCGACGTATTCGACGTCGGTTTCGGGATATTTCATTTGGGGCCTGGTGTGAACCTAGCGATCTCTTGTGTGTTGGGTGTAAGCGACGGAGGTTCCGCGCACTGGTTTGACCCGGCTACTCTGGCTGAACCCCAGATCCGCTGGCCTCTTACCGTCGCCTATATCCTCGTGCTGGGGCTGGTGGCACTCTATGGCGTCCATCGCTACTGGCTGGTATGGCTTTATTACCGGAGCAGGCACAACATTCCCCGTCCACAGCAGCGGTTCACGGACCTGCCCGTAGTCACCGTCCAGCTCCCGATGTTTAACGAATCCTACGTCGCGCAGCGTGTCATCGACGCTGCTGTCGCACTCGACTATCCCCGTGAGAAGCTGCAAATCCAGGTACTCGACGATTCGACTGACGAGTCATCGCAAATCGCCCGGCAGCGCGTGGAGTACTGGGCCTCCCGTGGAATCAACATCCAATACCTGCACCGCCTGAAGCGAACCGGCTATAAAGCGGGCGCACTCGAAGAAGCGATGCCTCAGGTCCAGGGAAAGTTCATCGCCATCTTTGATGCTGACTTCGTGCCCGATGCTGACTTTCTCCTGCGGTCCATTCATTATTTCACTGATCCGCAGGTCGGCATGGCGCAGGCGCGATGGGGTCACCTCAACCGTGACGACTCGCTGCTGACACGCAGTCAGGCGATTTTTCTTGACGGACACTTTCTGATTGAACACGCAGCCAGAAACCGATCCAACCGCTGGATCAACTTCAACGGAACTGCAGGAATCTGGCGGCGTGAGGCGATTGAAACCGCAGGCGGGTGGCAGCATGACACACTGACTGAGGATGTCGATCTTTCTTATCGGGCCCAGTTAAAGGGCTGGAAATTCGTCTATTTATCAGATGTCGCCTGCCCTGCTGAGCTTCCCCCGGAAATCAACGCCTTCAAGAGTCAGCAACACCGTTGGACGAAGGGTTCCATTCAGACCGCCAAAAAACTTCTGCCTCAACTCCTGAAATCCAACGCACCGCTTCGCGTCAAAATTGAGGCGTTTTTCCACCTGACCAGCCCCATGGTGTATCTCTACATCACACTCATGGCGTTGCTGTTCCTGCCTGCTTTTTACGTCAACATGCAGCCGTTCGAGGAAGGCTCTCTCGGCGGACTGATCTGGGGAATGAGCCTCTTCGCCATGGGGACGGCCTCGGCGACGGTCTTTTATGTCGCCTCTCAACGCGCACAGGAACGCAGCGCACTTGAAACCATCGCTCAGCTTCCGCTGCTTATGAGCATCGGCATCGGTATCGCCCTTAACAACGCCCGTGGATGCGTCGAGGCGTTGATCGGCCATGACTCCCCTTTTATCCGCACTCCCAAATACAACACGACAACACCTGGAGTCATCGCGGCTCAACGACGCAAATCCGTCATCCCCACTCCTTCCATCAAACTCTGGATGAGCATGTTGGAAATCGCCTTCGGCATCTACATGCTCGTCTGCGCCCGTCTCGCCTTGGAAGTTGCCCATCCGGTCATCAGCCTCCCCTTCTTGCTGCTTTTCGCAGCGGGATATCTCTACGTCGGCCTGTCGAGTTTGTGGAGCCAGTGGGTGTCCTGGCGTGCTGCACGCGCCTTGATACCTCAGGTGGATCTCAAGTAATCACATTTGCTCGATCACTTGGATACCCAGTAAATCAAGTCCATGCTTGAGCGTACTTGCAACAAGGTTGCACAACGCTAACCGGGCGTCCCGTGTCGCAGCGTCAGGCGCGGTGAGGACGGGACACTTTTCGTAGAACTGGTGAAAAAGAGAAGCCAATTCGTAGAGAAAGGTGCAGAGCCGATGCGGTTCGAGACTCTGCGCAACGCTTTCGATCACACTGGCGTACTGCAGGAGTTTCAGGGCAAGGGCGCGTTCCGCTGAATCGGCGACAATCAATGTGGGAACTGCCTCAACACGTTGGGGCAATCCTTCTCCTCCGCTGCCTGTTTGAGTACCCGCCTTACGGAATATCGACTTGATCCGCACATACGCATTGATCAGGTATGGGGCTGTATTGCCGTCAAAACTGAGCATCCGATCCCAGTTAAAGACGTAGTCCTTGATGCGGTCGCTGGAAAGGTCTGCGTATTTGATCGCTCCGATGCCGATGGCGGAAGCAATCGTTTCCCGCTGTGCCTCGGTGGTGTCTGAATTTTTCCGCGCGATAACCGCGATCGCCCTTACACGAGCTTCATCAAGCAGGTCAGCGAGCTTCACCGTATCACCGCTGCGGCTCTTAAACGGCTTCCCGTCCTCACCCAGAATCGTGCCAAACGCGACATGTTCTGCGCGATGCGTGTCATCGAGCCAGCCAGCCATTTTCGCTACGGCGAATACCATTGCGAAATGTTGTTTTTGTCGTGAGTCCGTCACGTAAACGATGCGCGTCGCCCCAAGTTTTCGGATACGGAAACGCAGCGCAGCCAAGTCCGTCGCGTCATATCCGTAGCCGCCGTCACTCTTGCGTACCATCACCGGCACAGGCCGGCCATCCTCAGCCTGATATCCCGGCGGAAAAACACAAAGCGCACCGTCACTGTGGACCGCGAGCTTTGACGATTCCAGTTCGTCAGCTACATCGGGCAGCAACGGGTTATAAAAACTCTCCGCCCGTACATCTGCATCGGTGAGCTTGATACCCAACCGCTGATACGCCGCGTTGAAATGGCGTTTCGATTCGTCGATGAGATAACGCCAAAGCCGTAACGTCTTTTCATCACCCGCTTGCAGGGCGACAACACGTTTGCGCGCGCGGTCAGCGAAACCTGCGTCCTCGTCAAACCGCTTTTTTGCAGCTCGATAAAGTTCATTCAGATCAGCAATCGGAAGCTTATCCAACGCCTTGCCTGTTGAACTTTCCACTTCAACGAGATGCTCGATGAGCATGCCGAACTGCGTACCCCAGTCTCCCAGGTGATTCTGTCGGATAACCTGATGCCCCTGGAACTCAAGCACTCGCGCCAGAGCGTCACCGATGACTGTCGCGCGGAAGTGACCGATGTGCATCTCCTTGGCGACATTCGGCCCGGAATAATCCACGACAACGGTTTCCGCGTGGGTCGCTGTCGGCACGCCCAGCCGTTCGTCCCCCGCCATGTCAGCCAGTTGCGCTTCAAGCAGAGGCCGAGCAAGACGCAGATTGATAAACCCAGGTCCAGCAATCGTCGGGGCTTCCTCGCAAACACCTTGCCAATCAAATGCTGTGACGATCTTTTCCGCGACATCGCGCGGCTTTTGTCCGATCACTTTGGCGAGGCTCATGGCGAGATTGACCTGATAATCGCCAAATTGCTTGCCGGATGGATTGGCCGATGCGCGGATGAGCGGATCGATATGGGCATGCGCCTCGCCGAATGCTCTACGAAGCGCGTCGGAACAACGCTGTGTCAGGATGGTCAGTACGTCGGGCATGGACGGGGCATGGTCATCGCCTGTAGCGCATCCGTCAAGCTGACGAACCAGAAATAAAAACAGGGCGACCCAAGCCGCCCTGTTTTATTGTTTGGTCATAACTGAAAATCTTTCAGGCGACGAGTTCTTCTTCCAAAGCCTTGGCGCGGTGCTGGAATCGCGCTTTGAGGCGTTGCAGAATTGAACTGTGCATTTGACTCACGCGGCTTTCGGAAAGCTCCAGGGTCTGACCGATCTCTTTCATCGTCATCTCCTCGTAGTAATAGAGGATGATGATCAATCGTTCAGAACGGGTCAGTCCCTTGGTCATCAATGCTTTGAGGTCACGCTGCTGCGCGAGATTCATCGGGTTTTTCTGGCGTTCATCCACGATGATGTCGCCGGGTGTCGCTTCACGCTCCGCTTCGTTGCGCACGGGAGCGTTGAGGCTGGTCATACGCACCAGCTGGGCGTCCTTGCGAACCCGGTTGAACATCACGCGGGAGAGTTTAAGACGCTTAGCCAGTTCCTCGTCGGTTGCTTCGCGGCCGAGTTCCTGCCGCAGCTCAGTGCGAGCTGCCTCGACCGCCTTGAAGCGTTCATCCGTGAGACGGGGCGCCCAGTTCAACGAGCGGAGATAGTCGTAGATCGCACCATTGATGCGGTGCATCGCAAACGTGGCAAACTTCACCCCCATCTCAGGTATGAATGATGAGATGGCGTTCGACAGTCCAAACGTCGCCTGTTGCGAGAGGTCATCCACGTCCACCTCGCGGGGCAGTTTGCGGTGAATTCGCGCCGCAGCCTGCTGCGTGAGGTAGAGATAGGCGACAAGAAGCTGGTTATGGATTTTGGGATCGCGTGTCTTTCGATAGCGAGTCCAGAGTTCGTCTGTTTTCAGTCCCGGCATCAAAACAACTTGCGGACGAGCGATTGCGGTCATGAGAGTCTCCCTGTTGGATGGCGAGATTGTTCGCCGAAACCAGATTTTGCCCCGCGTTCGGAATGTCCGGCACGGGTGGAGAAGATGCGCCTGAAACCATCGATCAATTGAATGAAAATATTGAAGAGACAGTGATGCTGACCGGCCGAATGGTCGGTTTACTCCCCGGAATTTTCCTCAAGCTCTTTGCTGCGGTGCTGGAGCTTGGCTTTAAGCCTCGCGAGGATGGAGCTATGCATCTGACTGACGCGACTTTCAGATAAGTCGAGCGTCACGCCGATCTCCTTCATCGTCATCTCCTCGTAGTAGTAGAGGATGACGATGAGCCGCTCCGCACGGTTTAGACCCTGCGTGATGAGTTCTTTGAGATCGCGTTTTTGAACAGCTGCGAAAGGATCGACCTGCCTGGCGTCCTCGATCACGTCGATTTCGCGCACGTCTTTGTTCGAGTCGGTCTCAAACCACTTGCGTGACAGCGAAACGACACCGACGGCACCGGCGTCCTTTTTGATCTTCGAGTACTCGTCCTTCGACACGCCCATTTTTCGGGTCAGTTCGTCGTCGGTCGGCGCTCGCCCTAGTTCCATCTCAAGCTTTTTACGGGCACTGTCCACCTGGCTCGAGCGCGATCGCACGAGACGCGGCACCCAGTCCATCGAGCGCAACTCATCGAGGATGGCGCCGCGGATGCGCGGGGCACAGTAGGTTTCGAACTTGACGCCGCGTTCCATATCGAACGCATCAATGGCGTCCACTAATCCAAAGATTCCCGCCTGCATGAGATCTTCGACATCGACCTCAGCGGGAAGTTTGGTATGGATGCGCTCAGCGTTGTAGCGCACCAGCGGAAGGTAGTTGACAAGCAGACGATTGCGAAGGTCTTCAGAAGCGGTCTTGCGGTACTCAGCCCAGGTCTCGGCGATGGGCCTGTCATCTGGAGGTGTCGGGACCTCGATGTGTCGGGATCTAACTTTAGCCATGGTCTACTCCTTGACCGGCATCAGTTGAAACGAATCTGCGAAAGGCGTCCGTGCGAAGATGATGTTGGATGTGCTGCCGCGGATATTCAGGCTGTCCTGGCCTGATCGAAGTGCTAGCCGGGTTGCTCCCGGTGCGTTTCGATTCCGCTGGCGTCCTCCTCCGGAAGATCGTCAGGAATCGGGTGCTCGCGTTTGTATCTCTCTACGTGCTCGTGTACGACTCGCATAGCGATACCCCCAATCACTCGGCCGACTAGCCACGCCACCGCCATCGCAATTAATGCGCGCTGGATGATTGTGCCGACGGAATTATCCGCGGCGACACCAACCGCGAGCGCCGCGGCAAACGCGACGAGCGCAAAACAGGTTGCGATCACTTTGGCTGGGATAGGTGAGCACTCCGTTGCTCATTCCAGATCATTCCCTTTTCAGTCAGCCGATACCTGACACCTGCCTAGATTACCGACACGCTGATGATTTGTGAAGTGAAAATTTTCTGTTGTGCAAAGATTGTGCAAAATTTTCTGCACACCGTGTATAGCTGACACACACCCATCTGCGAACGACGTTCGATACAGCACTTCATCCGTCGAACCGGACCACCCCGATTTTCCGACAATGTTCGAATCATCCGACGGACGTTATCAACGCGAAGCCAGGAGTCCAGCCGGACAGCACAGTGTGAAAACAAGACAATCTACCGTGCCTGTCTATCTCACCCTGCCATCCACATCGCCATCCGCTGCAGTAACCCCTCGCCTCGCGGCTCCGAGGCGTGACGATCCATACGATGCGCAAGTTGGCCGATGCAGACACTCGCCTCGCTGGTGGGATTATCAAGCACAAACGGCCAGCGACGGCGCACGGCCTGAGCTACCCGTGAGTCATGCACAATGTGGCCAGCATATTTCGGGGAAAGATCGAGAAATCGCTTGCATACCGCACCGATACGGTCGTAAACCGCTCGCCCCTCCACCGTGTCTCTGACCATGTTCACCAGCACGCGGACATCAGGATCAGGCCGCTGACGCACGACGGTTTTGATAACCGCATAGGCGTCGGTAATCGATGTCGGCTCCGGTGTCGTGACCACCAGCAATTGATCGGCAGCGACGGCGAAAGTCAGGACATTCGGACTAACACCCGCGCCGGTGTCCACGATGATCATGTCCGCATCGCTTTGTAATTCCTCGAACTGCTGGACCAGCTTGGCCCGTTCAAAGTCGGATAAGGATGCCATCTGCGCCAGTCCCGAAGCACCGGGAATCAGGTTGAAACCACCGGGAGCTTCAACCATCGTGTCAGCAAGCGTCATCCGACCCGCCACCACGTGTGCCAGCGTGCCATGCGGAGTGATATTGCATAGCACATCGGTGTTGGCAGTGCCCAAGTCGGCGTCGATGACGACGATTTTTCGCCCCATCTGCGTCAGTCGAATTGCGAGATTGACGGCGATATTGCTTTTACCCACGCCCCCCTTGCCGCTGGTGACAGCGACAATCCTGGCGCGGCGCTTGGCCGAGTCCATCACCCACCTGCGTAACGCCTGAGCCTGATCAAGGATCATGTTTCAGACCCCTCCCCCGAGGACCAGTTCCGCCAGCCGATCAGCCCGTCCAGGCTCGATCTGATGAGGAACTTCCTGCCCCGTGGTCACATAGCTCAGCCGTTTGTTTACCTTCCTCGCGACGTTCAGCAGCACCCCGAAGCTGACCGCCTCGTCAAGTTTCGTGAAAATTATCCGATCCGTGCGGATCGCGGAGAACCGCTCAACCGCATCCATCAGCACGGACAGCGCTCCGGTCGATGATAACACCAAGTGGACTTCATGGGGATCTGCCGCCTCGATAAAGGTGCGGAGTTGTTCAAGCCGAGGGTCATCACGCTGGCTGCGGCCGGCTGTGTCGATGAGCACCACATCAGCGCTACGGCATTTCTGCATGACTTGTCGCATCTCGTCAGCGTTGACCACGACATGAAGCGGTACGCCGATGATGTTTGCGTAGGTGCGTAACTGCTCGACCGCTGCGATTCGGTAGGTATCGAGAGTGATCAACTCCACGCGCAGCTTCTGACGAAGCTTGAAAGTCGCAGCGAGCTTGGCGATGGTGGTTGTCTTGCCCACGCCGGTCGGTCCGATCAGCGCGATCGTGCGCGGCCTGCCATCGGTGGACTTCTGAACTTTTACCGTATCGTCATCGGTCGGGATAAATCCCGCTACCGCTCCGAGCACCGCCTGTCGCACAGCCCCCGCATCATCCATCTGCGATGACGAAAGCGACGCCTGAACCTTACCCACGACTTCCTCAGCCAGTTCTTCCGCGACCTCCTGCCGCAAAAGCGTCAGGTATTGATCGAATAATTTTTCGGGAAGATCCGAGCGTTCACCGCTTTTGTTTTCACGAATTCGCTGTTGGCTGACCATTCGGCCAACCATGCGCTGCACAACACGCATCTCGTGGGTCAGGTCGCTGGTAGGGGCCAATTTGACGACCGCAGAGGGCACCGGGGCGGGTGCCGCATTGGCGAAACTCGGTGCTGCGGCTACTGCAACTGTCGCGGTATCTGTCCGTAACGGTTGGCGTCGCTGAAGTTCTGCCTGTGCTGCGTGATAGGTCTTGCGGATTAAATCACCGGCTGATGGTTCGATCTCCCGTCTTTTCGGTGCTGGTGGTGTGGCTCCGCGGGTTGCCGAACGCGGTTTAACTTCCATCCGATCGGCAGCGGTCACTTCAACCACCTGCCGGGCACCGATGCCCAGGATGCCGCCGCGTTTGTATTTCCGCGTGTGCAGAATTACCGCATGCGGGCCCAGGTGTTTCTTCACCAGAGCCAACACTTCGGCCATCGAACCAGCCTGAAATGTTTTCAAGTTCACCTGACAGCCCCTTGTAACTCGTTGGTACTTCGTGGCGCATCCGCCTGGACAAGGCCGAGCGATTCGACCTCAACCCCCTTGCTGACTTCGTTGTAACCCAGCACCGCGGCACCGGGTAAATGCGGCTCAAGCAGACGACGCACCTGTCCGCGCACCTGCGGTGACGCAAGCACCACCGGCGGATGGCCGGCTTGAATCAACCGTTGCAGCTCACGCACAATCGCGGAGACGATACGAGTCGCAATTGCAGGCGGCATCGTCATCGTCGTCCCTTCTGCGCCGCGATCGATGTACCCGGCGATCTGATCCTCCATCGCGGGATCAAGGCTCACGCAATGGAGCTTCGGTATCGGAGGCGTATCCTCAACCGTATCGGCTTTGACCATCGTTACGTACTGATTGCAGATCGTCCGCCGCAGGCCGTTGCGCACATACTCGGTGAGCACATCGAGATCTTTGGTTCGTGTCGCCCAGTCGCCGAGCGTTTCGACAATGGTCTCCAGGTCGCGGATCGGCACGCGCTCTCGGAGGAGGTTCTGCAATACTTTCTGCAACTCGCCGGGTTTGAGCACCGGCGTATCACCAGCGAAAACTTCGTCGTGCAGTTTTGCAGCCTTAGTCTTCAACTGGGAGAGCAGGTTGTTGGTTTCCTCGCGTGTGAGCAATTCGAAGGCGTGGTTCTTGACGACTTCGGTCAAGTGGGTCGCCAGCACGCTCGTCGCGTCCACGACGGTGTAGTTAAGCGACTCCGCCCGCTGCTTCTGGCCGGCATCGATCCACGCCGCCTGTAATCCAAACGCCGGCTCGCGTGTCGGGGTGCCTTCGAGCGGCTCGGTGGCAAGACCTGAATCCATCGCGAGGAACTGACCGGGGAATACCTGCCCGCTGGCGACGCTGTTACCACGAATCTTGATGTGGTAATCGTGCGGTTGAAGCTGCATGTTGTCGCGGATGCGCACCGGCGGCATGACGAGGCCCAGTTCGCCGGCCAGTTGACGACGAATCATGGTGATGCGGTCCAGCAGATCACCGCCCTGCGTTGAATCCACCAGTCGCACCAGCGCGTAGCCGACTTCCAATTCCATCGTGTCCACCGTGAGCATCTGCTCAATGGGTGGAGGTGCCGGCACAGCCTTGGCGGTCGCATCTTGAGCGGCTTGAGCGGCTTTGCGCTTGTCTGCGCCGCTGACGGTATATCCCGCGAATGCCAAACCACCAGCCAGAATCAGGAGCGGCGCGGCAGGCAGGACGGTCAACGCCAGTGCCGCCAGAAATCCAGAGGTGATGTAGAGCGGCAGCGACTTGCGCATCAGTTGGCCGCCTATTTCGGAGCCAAGATCGCTACGGCTGCTTGTGCGGGTGACGATCAAACCGGCGGCGATCGAGATGACAAACGCGGGGAGCTGCGTGACCAGTCCATCGCCAATGGTGAGGCGGGTAAACACGTTCATCGACTCGCGCCAACCCCATCCCTTCTCAAACATACCAACGCCAAAACCGCCGACGACATTCACCAGCGTGATGATGATGCCCGCGATGGCGTCACCGCGGACGAACTTCGCCGAGCCGTCCATCGCACCGTAGAAATCTGCCTCCTGCGCGATTTTTTCGCGGCGTTCCTTGGCCTGCGTCTCATTGATGATGCCTGCGTTCAGGTCGGCATCAATCGCCATCTGCTTGCCGGGCATTGCGTCCAACGTAAACCGTGCCGCGACTTCTGAAATGCGGGTGGCACCCTTGGTGATGACGACGAACTGCACGATGATCAGAATGATGAAGAGAATCACACCGACGACCAGCGATCCGCCGGTGACAAACTCCGCAAATGCTTCGACAACGTGCCCCGCGACGCTCATCGCCTCTTCGGGGCTGGACGCATTGGCCTGAAGGATGAGCCGAGTGGTCGCAATATTGAGCACGAGCCGAAATAGTGTCACACCCAGCAGGAGCGAGGGGAACACGGAAAAATCCAGCGGACTCTCGACGAAGATTGTTGTCAGGAGAATGATCGCTGCCAGCGCGATATTGGCCGCGATGAGCAAGTCCATGATCATCGGCGGCAAGGGAACCACAATAACCGCCATCAATCCGATAAACGCCAGCGGCACAATCAGCGCGCGGTATCGGCTGACCTGGTTTACCCAGGGTGGTACGGCAAATACAGGCGTGGCGGCGGCTTTGGCCATTCTCAATCCGGTTTCATTGATCCTTAGCTTGCTGATTCATCTGATTGATCCGTCCGGGTTTCTCTGTCGATACGCGTCTGTCTGTGTTCATCTGTGGCTCATGCTGTTTCACTTGAATTAAGCCGATTTGCGACCGCTAAGGCGATAGACGTAGGCGAGTATTTCCGCCACAGCGTTGTAAAGCTGCGGAGGAACTTCCCGGCCAACCTCCACACTCTTGTAGAGATCCTGCGCGAGCTGTTTGCGTTCGACCATCGGCACACCATGCGCGATCGCCAGTTGGCGGATGCGCATCGCCAGAAAATCCGCTCCCTTGGCGACCACCTTCGGAGCCTTCATTGATTTGGCGTCGTACTTGAGTGCCACCGCAAAATGGGTCGGGTTGGTGACGATCACATCGGCCTTGGGCACCGCCTGTCCAATGCGCTGCATGGCCAACTGCCGGGCAACACGGGCACGGCGTTGCTTAATCAGCGGATCACCTTCCATCCGCTTCATCTCTTCTTTGATCTCCTGCTTGCTCATGCGCAGATCCTGCTCATAACGCCACTTCTGAAATGCCCAGTCGATCAGTGCCAGGATCAACAGGATGGCGGCCAGTTTCAGCGCCAAGGCGTAAACCAGGGCACATGCCGCACCAAACATGGGCATCGCGTCCAGTTCGGCGAGCATCAGAATCGCGGGCATGTCCTGAATCACAATCGCCACCGCCACCGCGCCGACGATGCCGATTTTCAGCAGGCTCATGACCAGCCGAAAACCCGCCCGCATGTCGAAAATATTTTTCAGCCCTTTCAACGGGGATAACTTGGCGAGACTCGGCTCCAGCGGCTTGGTTGTCACGATGAAGCCGACCTGAAGCACTGTCGCCAGCAGGCCCACCGCGGCGATACAGAGCATCAGTGGTGTGACCGCGCGAAGAGTCGCACTGGTAGCGAATGTCGCCAGCGATCCCAGATCATCCACACGTGTCGGGTTTGAGGCGCTGGTTGAACCGAGCATGACCTCCATGGTCAATTTCATGCCGGCAAAGACCCGCAGACCGTAGTAATGCAGCAGAATGATGGCTGCCAGCAGCATGGCTGCGGCTGTTAAATCCTGACTGCGGACGACATTGCCCTCCTGACGAGCTTCGAGTCGGCGGCGGGGTGTCGGAGCTTCTGTTTTTTCCTGATCTTCAGCCATTTATATCCAGCGGGTCATACCCGCCGCGTTGAGTAATCAAGGTTCGCAGCCGCCTACCGGGTGAAAAACACATTCAGTTGGTGCAGATTCCGCTGCATGACATCCACAAATACACCCATCTTGCTCGACATCGCTGCGATGAGAACCAGTGAGCCAATCAAAATCCGCAGAGCAAAACCGATGCTCATGATGTTGAGTTGCGGCACGGTACGGGCGAGAAACCCCATCGCGATCGTTTCAAGAAACACGAGACAGAGCAGCGGTGCAGAGATCCGCAGAGCAAGGTCAAACGACGAAGTGAGCATGCCCGTCATCAGGCGGAGAAAGTCTGTGTCGGCATAAAAGCCGCCCAATGGGATGTGATCGAACGTGCCGACCAGCGTGCCGAGAATGACGCGATGCCCTCCGGCAATGATGAAAACGACCAGTGCCAATTGGAAATAAATCTGACCGACGACGCCTGATTCCTCCGCCATGTCCGGGTTGTAGATTCCGCCGATACCAAACCCCAACTGTTGATCGGTGATGAGTCCTGCCAGTTGCATACCCATCAGCGGCAGGGTCGCGCCGAAACCGATCGCCAGTCCGATGAGCAATTCACTGGCCACCGCTCCGATGATCCCCGGCATGCTCAGGCCATCGGCGATCATGTGATTCATCATGCGCGATGCCTGACTTCCCGGCGTCAGCAGCATCGGATAAATACAGAAACTCAGACCCAGTGCCAGCAGAATCTTGACCTTCGCCGGAATCATCCGGCTGCCGATCATCGGTGAAAAAAAGAAAACCCCCGACAACCGGAATAACACCAGTGCCCAGACGGGAAGATGCGGCAGGAGGCTTTTGAGGTCTATGGGCACCGGATCGCTCCCGCACAGGACATTCTGCAGCCGACTCTCGATCCCCGGCGGCAGTCGATCGCGCCGCGACCAGTCTCGCGACGTTTCGCCATCGTGCAGCCAGTGGTCTTCGTCCATTGAGCCAAATCAGTGTCCTCCGAACATCCTTCGAGAAAACTCCATGAGCGAGCTGGCGACCCATGGCGTGATGAGGATCGCGACAATCCCCATGCCGATGATCTTGGGTACGAAGCTGAGCGTCTGCTCCTGGATCTGCGTCACCGCCTGCATCACACTGATCGCCAGCCCGATTACCAGCGCAGCCGCAAGAATCGGAGCCGAAAGCAGCAGCATCAGAGTCAGAGATTCACGAACGATGTCGGTGGCTTGATCGAAATTCATTTTTCTGGTCCTTGATTTCTGCTTGCTAGCTTCCGCCGGTCACAAAGCTGTTCAGCAGGTTCCCCGCAACGAGCGCCCAGCCGTCCACCAGCACAAACATCAGCAGCTTGAATGGCAGGCTCACCAGCACCGGAGGCAGCATGAGCATGCCCATGCTGATGAGCACACTCGACACCACCATGTCGATAATCAGAAACGGCAGGTAGAGTCGAAAACCAATGAGGAACGCAACCTTCAGCTCGCTTAGGATGAACGCAGGAATCAATGAAAGCATGTCCACATCCGCTCGCGTGAGCTTCGACGGGTCGGAAGTGTCGATCTTGCGGTAATTCAAGATCATGTAGAGGTCCGACCAGTTCCCCGAATGTTCAATCTGGTCAAACATGAAATCACGCAGCGGTTGTTTGGCGTTGCTCCACGCGGTGAGCTGGTCGATCCGGTTGGCCTGGAGCGGAATGATGGCCTCGCGGTTGACACGCTCGAACGTCGGCGCCATCACCAGCAACGTCATAAAAACGGACAGACCGATGATGACCTGTCCCGGCGGGAGTGATTGCGTGCCGATCGCCTGCCTGAGCAGTGAGAGTACGACGACAATCCGTGTGAAACTCGTACACATGACCAGCAAGGCCGGTGCGATCGAGAGCACGGTAAGCAGAATGAGGATCGAGAGTGACGCAGACAGTCCGCCGTTCGCTGGCTTGTTTCCATCGGGGACCGCTCCTGTCGGAGTGGCGATGCCGTCGAGAGGCAGAGCACGGCCGGCATGATCCAGAATGGAAATCGGATTCGTTGGATCGAAATGGTTCGGCGCGGGTTCAACCGACGACTGCGCCCATACGGGTGCGGCTAATAATCCGGCTACGACCAGTACCGCACACCATGTGGTCAGGGAGAGGTTCACGTTCCCTCCCTTCCCGACGCCATCGCACGGATACGAGCGGTGAGACTCGACAGCCCGTCACGCGCACGGTCCATCCGGTGTTCGCCGGAATCGCGGCCTTCTCGAATGGGCTGATCCTGTTCGTCGTAACGGCCATCGAAGTCATCAAGCGTGTCGGCAAACCCCTGGCTCGCACTGCCTGACTTTGAGGCACTGATCGTCTGGAGCAGACTCGCGACTTCTTCGGGATCACTGATATCCGCCAGCGTCGCCAGACCGGCAGCAGAGTCGCCGACGACAAGAATCCGCTGCCCCAGACGCAGCAGTAGCACGTGATTTTTCGGAGCGACACTTGTGCGAGATAACACCTCGATCACGGGGCTGTGCGCTGAAGCGGGCGCGCGACCTGTGACCTTGGCGACTATTCCGCGAAGGACGAGGATGAGGCCGACGACGACGCCAAGCGCGGTCAGCGTGGTCATCACCCACGATGAGCCGCCGTCGTCACGAGTGACCGTTCCCGATGTTGCATCATCACGAGCAGCACCAAGAGCTTTTTTTTCATTGGCGGGGATTGCTGCTTCCGCAGGTGCGGTTTTCGGCTGGGCGACCGTCGATTCCATGGCGGATGGAGCGGGCTTGCTGGAAAGCTCACGAGCAAGCTTTTCGAGCCGGCCATCGTCCGTGACCGCTTTAGATGTCGCAGCGGATTGGATGGGACCGTTCGTCCCTGCCGCAGGAGGTGTGGAATCGGAGGGTACTTCGACGGGACGGTTAGGCTGCACGACCACCGTTTCCGCCCCGACGGGCAGGACCGGTAACGTCGCCAAAAACAGCGCGAGCAAAAGCCGCCTGAACATACGCCTTCCCTGGCTCGATCCCGCCGCGGCTCCGCCGCGACTTCTTTCCGGTTCTCCGATCCTCCGGAGAACAGTACGGCAAAGGTTTCCCTTCACCCATCTCTACTCGACCGGCTCAGCCGGCCACGCTTCGCTACTTCTTCGCCCCCGATGCGTCTGCATCCTCTTGCGCTTCCTGTTGAGCAGCCTCATGAGCCTGCTCCTCCAGATTTGCGACGATCTCACTGACACGGATGCAGAAATTATCATTGAGCACGAGCACTTCGCCCCGCGCCACCAGTCGCTTGTTCACATAAATATCCACCGGATCGCCTGCGAGCTTATCAAGCTCGACCACGCTGCCTTCGCCAAGTTTAAGCACATCCTCGACGAGCATCTGAGTCCGCCCCAGTTCGATGGTCACGTGAAGATCGACATCGCTGAGCAGTTCGATGCCGTGTGACCCGCCCGCTGCTATGGGAGAAAAATCCGGCATCTCCAGAGGCGATGCGGAGTTAATTTCCTTCTGAGCTTCATCCACCGCAGCCTGAGCGGAGGATAGAGCGTCCCGCACCAGACGCTCGGTCTCCGTCGGTGCGACGGCGTCCTGAGAAGATGCGGCGGGTTTTGGTTTTTCGGTTTCGGCCATATCCGTCCTTGCTGCCGATCCGCCGCGATCCATCACGGCTCAGATTCGTCCCCGATTCCGGGGTGTCACTCAATACGCATCCGCACGGTACTGCGTGTATTTTTTCATCAGCACCTGCTGAACCATCGACTTACCCTCAGGGTCCATGCCGATCCGCTCGTCCAGTGCCGCCTTGATCTGCCGCTGGAGAGTCGCCAGCGTCGGTTCAAGGAGTTGGGCCGGCTCAGCGCGGCGGAAGATAGTCGCGGTGTCGGCGGCGATCTGTGCCGACATCTTTTCGAGCATCTCATCCACCTTCGCTTCGTCCTTGGCCTTGATAACGATCCAGATGTCGGTGTCGTAAAGGTATGTCTTGCCGCTGCGGTTGTTCTGAAACTTTTCTTCGATGATCTGCTTTTCTACCGGCTCCTCGCCCTTGGCCGCTTCGTCGTGCGCCAGGTCGTTCGCCTTCACCGCGGCCGGCTTCCCTGCGAACATGAACGCACCACAGATCGCCACCGCCTCGATCACCAGCGCAACGCCGACGACCATGATCGTCTTCATGGGAAGCCCGCCCTTCTTAGGCGCGGGTTCGGCAGCGGATGCGGGGGCAGGGGCTTGCTCGGCCATGGCGTACCAACAACTCCCAGGACAGGTTCACCCCCCAGAGTGCGACTCGCACCGGGCAGGGAATGGCCCTTCCGTCTCTTTATCGGTCTGAACGGCTTGAGACTTTGATGAAGTTGGTAAACCAGCTCCTTGAACCGTCAATACGATCCCTGAGCCAAATCGAGGAGCTTATCGGATCGTTGACAGCAGTTCCTGGATGAGTCGATCGCTGGTCGTAAGCACGCGGGAGTTGGCACTAAAACCGGTGGTGGCTGTGATCAGGTTGATGAATTCCTGTGAAAGGTCCACGTTGGAGCCTTCGAGGGCCCCGCCGATGAGCGACCCAGTGCCGTTTTCACCTGCCATACCCACCTGGGCATTACCACTGGCGGCAGTACTCGCATAGAGGTTGCTGCCGACTTCCATCAGACCGGTCGGGTTGGAAAAGTTCGCCAGTACCACCTGGCCCAGATGCCGTGTCTGGCTGTTGGAAAAGATGCCGATGACAGTTCCATCGGATGCGACCGAAAAATCGGTCAACACTCCACGGGCGGTTCCATCTTGACTGATGGCGGCGATATTGCTGTTGGCGTCGGTCTGCGCGGAGATGTTACCCGTTGAATTTTCAAGGTTGAGTGTGATCTGCTGCGGCGTAACCGCACCGGTGTTGTCACGATCGATGGAAATCACATTTCCCGACGATCCGGTAATGACGCCGGTGTTGTTGAATGACATGGTTCCCGTTCCGACTGCTCTGGAAACGTCGGAGTCATTAGCACTCTGTGCATAAAAACGCCAGACCGTGCCGGCGTTGCTTCGCGACTCTAGCACAACACTCAGGTCCAGCGTCATCGGGGTGCCAAGGCTGTCATACGCAACGAACGTTGTTCGCACCGACTCACCATCGGCATCCTGACTCTTGGTGAACGAAACGGGTAACGATGGCGTTGAAGCTGCATTAACGATGATGTTGACTCCATCCAACTTAAGGTCATTCACCTCGCCAGTATTTCCTTCTACGCGAATCGCCCCACCCACCGCTGTCACACCAGCCGTCGTCAGAGGCACCGATGTGTCAATGCCCAGCGAACCCCCGATGAAATCCATGAAGGACTGAAGATCCGTGCCGTTGGCGTCACTGTTGGTGGTGTTGGTTGCGCCGACTTCAAAGGTCTTGGGAGGCAGTGTGGCGGTGCCTTTGATCGCACCGGAAACCGTAATCACGTCGCCTGCCGCAAACACCGGCGTACCGCTGCCAGCCTTGTAAAGACTCGTCAGCGAATCGGTCGCCACCGCAGGAATCGTGCCGGCTGCGTCGGAATAAAAAACATTGCTGGTAATCACGCTGCCATTGGCGGCAACAGGACCTGACGAATTAAGGTTTCCTGAGAAGTTCACCCACGATGTCATCTGAGTGAGGCTGAGGTTACCCAGGGGAATGCGCATGTCGCCGCGCGTACCGGAGATGATGTTGTAATCAGTGTCGATGCCGTAGCCCTGCACTCTGGCACCCTGACCGTTGACGAGGTTGAAGTCACGATCGAGCTTGAATGCTCCTGATCGCGTGAAACGAATCTCACCGTTGTTCTTCACCTCGAAAAAGCCGTCACCCTCGATCGCCAGCTCGGTGGCGACGCCAGTGGGCTGGATCGAGCCGCCGGTGTAATTACGAGTGATCGAGCTGGGTCGTGAGCCGAGGCCGATCTGAATCGAGTTGGTGCCGCCTTGTGTCGCCGACGGCCCCGATCCACGAGTGAGGGTATTGGAGATTTCCGTCTGAAAGTCCGCCCGGCTTGCCTTGTACGCCGTCGTATTGACGTTGGCGATGTTATTACCGGTGATATTGATGAGGTGTGAGTTAGCGTTCACTCCGCTCAGGCCGGTGTAGAGAGCAGTTGTAAGACCCATACAAACTTCCTTTCTTTAGCTGACTTTCGTTGGATGCCCGCGTCGAGCGAGCCGGTCAGTTCCCTTTTGTGATTCCGTCAACCATTCGCAGCAATGATTCGTTTTCGATCCGATCCAACCCACCCAGGGCAGCCAGCGGGTTGGATTTGGTTGCTTTGGTTTGATCTGTCGCCTGTACTTCCGAGGTCGGCTCCGGTTCCGCTGCGGACCGTGCTTCCTCCAGCAGTGACTCGAAGCTCCGCGCTTCCAGCGGGAGAGTTTCGGCTGTTCGTGACGGCGCTTGGCCGGTCGGCCGAACGGTCGGCTCAAGCATCCTCAATAAATCCACGCTGGTACCCACGTGCGTCATCCTTTACGCAGCGGTGTTTGCCGCCAGCGGCGCGCTGGCACTATTGGGTTCCATCTTGGCTAGCTGCGTAACACGATCCATCAGCAGGCGGTCGCCGCTGTCGAGTTCCAGCACAACCTTGCCGCTGGCCACGCGAACCGAAGTCACCAGTCCTGAGACCGTCTGGTTCTGGTCGTTGAGACCGGATACCACTTTGCCGATCATCGTGCCCGCTGACGAGATTTGATTATTCAGCACCAGACTCTCGATGCTCTTCTGGAGCGAGAGCTGGCTTTCGATGTTGCGCAGGCTCGACATCTGCTCGAGTAACTTCGACGAATCCTGCGGCTGGAAGGGATCCTGATGGCTCAACTCGCTCATCATGACCTTGAGAAAGTCGTCGGTCTTGAGATTTCCAAATGCTCCCACGTTGGGCGTGGAGCTGCTCGTGGAGCCAATCGCGCTGGTTGCCATCGCGGCCTCCTTTCGCCTTCAATCAGGCGACGGTGTTGACCAGGGCCTGCGCGAAGCTCTCCGGCTGCTCGCTGGCGTGTTGTTGGGACCGAGCGGATCCTCCGCCCGACGATTGCTGCTGCGTGAAAAACTGACCGCGGCTCCGGCCGTTATCAGCTCCGTTACCCTGCGTGCCGTCGTCCATTCGGCCCGCCGATGCCGCAACGGGCATCTGCTGCACATCCATCCGTTCCACGGACAGACCATGCCGTTCCAAGGCGTGACGCAGACTTGCCATCTGGTGAGACAGCAGCGTCCGCACGGATTCGGCGTCGGCCTGGAAGCGAACGCTCGCGGTACCGTTGGTGACCGCCAGCTCTACCCGCACCAGACCCAGCTCCGGCGGCTGGAGACGCAGCGTCACCGAACCGCCCCGCTGGGCAATAGCACTCTGCAACCCACGTGCCACCCGCGCCACATTCCCATCCGGCTCGCTTTCAGGGGTCGGCAGGGGCGATAACTCCACCATCCGCGACGCTTCATGCGCATGACCCGCCGAACGAGCGGCAGTTCCTGCGCTGGGTAACGGCAGCGGTTCTGATGACTTCACAGTCGTCTGGGCTTCGATCTCAACTGGTTTATTCGCTGCGACCTCCGACTTCGGCTCCGTCACCTTCGGAAGAGCTTTCGTCTCTGCCGCATTTTCATCCTTCGCAGCCGCCTCTTTGGAACTGCCATCACTACCGCTCGCCTCGCCCTCGGCAACGGTTGCAGGAACGATGGCGTCACCCTTCGCTTGATGATTTGCCGGCTCCTGATGCGAGACCTTGCTGACCTGCGGTTTGATTGCAGTCGGACTCGAAACGCTCACAGCGGAAACTTTGCTGCTTTCAGTTGATTTATCTGCTGCAGCGGAAGCCCGCTCCGATGCAACATCTGCTGCCGCGTTAGCTTGAACGGCGGCATCGGTCACGCTCGATGTGTTTTTTACTTCCGCTTGAGCATTCGCGGCAGCGGCTACCGGCTCAACATTCGACACCAGTCGGCTGGCTGCGGCAGCGGCGGCTTCGATGGCGACCGTTTTCAACGGATCATCCGTTTTCGTCTGCTCATCAGTCGCGTCATCGCTCTCAGCTTTGACCTCCGGGCCATCCTCTGTCTGATCTTCCGAGTCCGCAGAGTCCGCTACTACCGCTTTCTCCACGGTTTTGTCCGAGACCTCCTCAACCTGTGATTCCGCTTCTGCGTCGAGAGATTTTTCGTCAGGCTGTTGTCTGCATACTGCTGCTTGAGGCTTTTTATCCAGAGTTTCCGAGCGTGGATTTTTAATCGGCGGCTTCGTGTCGCTGATGTTCGAGACTGGCCGGGTAGCATCCATCGCCTCGGCAGCGTCGAGGTGATCCTCGAAGCTCACCTTCAGCGCGGCGCGATTCGCGGCAGGCGGCACAGGCGGGCCTGCCGGCAGTGATATTTCCGCTAACTTCATGTGGAGCTCTGCGGGGTGTTGATCTCGACAGGCGGTTCGATGCCGCGTTCGCGTAACGACTGCACCAGATCGGTCGCCACGACGGTCTCCTCATCCGTCTTGAACGCCTTGAGCACAGCCGACGCCTTGCGCAGGTTCATCGAAGCCAGGTAGTCAATGACCTGATTCTTTTTCCCCTCTTTGATCAACTGCTGGAACATTTCCTTCGCCTGCTTGGCGGGGAGTTGTTCATACATCTGGACCGCCTGCTGAAAGTCAGCGTCATCCTGGAGCTTCATCAGCCGGGCACGACTTTCATCAAACGCCTTGCGCTCCGCTTCAAGCTGCGATTTCTGCTTCGCAAGTAAATCCTTGGCCAGGACGAGCTGTTGTTGCAGGCTGGCGATATCACGATGAAGCCGATCGACACGCTGCATGGCGATTTCATCCGCCTCGCGGCCGGACTCAAGCCGTTGAGCAATCGTCACCGCGCCGTTGTCCGCTATCGACGCCAACCGCGCCGCTTCACGGGCCTTCCGCTGGCTTTCCTGCTCCTCGATCTGTTCAGCGGCCAGCTCAGCCTGTTCCTGCGCGATCGGCTTACTGAAGATGTTGCGTACCTGGGTGATTCGATGGCGGTCCAGCCTGCCGCTGGACTTGAGCCAGATCACCACACCACCCAATGCCAGGGCGTGCATCAAAAGTAAGACGACGAAGGCTTTCCAGAGCGTTTTCATTCAAACTCCGGGCCTGCCGTGTGACGCACCGCTGCCTTGGCGGGAAACTTCACCCGGGCTCAGCCGAACATCACCTGCCGTGCATACGCCTGCACAGCCATTTCGTCGGTCGCGGCTGCGTCTTTGCGCTCCATCACTGCACGCCACGTCTGACGATGCCGTTCCTCCAGCAATTCCAGTGCCTTGCGGTCCCGTGTGGCCTTGAGAAGCTTCTCACGGGCGATTTCGATCTGTTTTTCTGCGGTAACGAGCGAATTGATGATCTGGCGGGCCCGCTGCGTGGTCTGACTGGAATAGCGCGCAAATTGCGCGATGCTGTCGAGATCGACCCGTCCGATAAGCCCCTGACCCAACTGCTGCTTCGACGAAGTGATCGTCTCCTGCATCTGCTTTAACTGGTCTTGGAGAATCATGCGGCGACGCATCGTCTTGGCCAGTTCACGCTGCGCTTCATCCTCCAGCAAGCGTCGATAGCGAAGCACCGGCTCAAGTTTGAAACGGAATCGGGCCATGATTGAGTCCTTTCGAGTTCATCCGTGAACACCAAGGACACGGGTCACTTGCGCACGGGCGTCCGGCCCGGCGCGTTCTTCAACAGTTGACGTTTAGCAACCTGAACCTGCTGCATCAGGGCCAGAAGCTGACCACGGGTACGGGCGAAATCCGCCTGCCCGATCACTTCCTTGCGGCCTTGTTGCAGGAGCTGGTCGATGGCCGGCTTGCAGGCGATCGCCAGATCAAAATCGGGATTGCTCCCCGCAGCGTAAGCACCGATGTTCACCAGATCCTCGACCTGCCGGTAGGCTGCGATGAGTTTGATCATCTCACGCCTTGCCGCCTGCTGTTCGGCGTCGGTTACTTCATCCACCACCCGGCTGATGGATTCAAGAATGTCGATTGCCGGCCAGTGTCCCTTGGCCGCCAACGCACGGCTGAGCACGACGTGGCCGTCGAGGATGCCGCGTGCCGCGTCGGCAACCGGATCGTTCATGTCGTCGCCATCCACCAGCACCGCGTAGAAACCGGTGATCGAACCTCTGGTCGTCCGACCGGATCGCTCCAGCAGGATCGGCAAAGTCGAAAAAACACTGGGCGGGTATCCCTTCGTCGCCGGCGGCTCTCCTGCGGCCAACCCCACCTGCCGCTGTGCCTGACAAAAACGTGTGATCGAGTCCATGATCATCAGCACGTTCAGCCCCTGATCGCGGAAGTATTCCGCGATTGAGTTGGCTGCCTGTGCCGCACGGATGCGCACCAGAGCCGGCTCGTCGCTGGTCGCACAAACGACGACGCTCCGCGCTAAGCCTTCCTCACCAAGCTGATGTTCGATGAAGTCCCGGACCTCACGGCCGCGTTCGCCGATCAACGCGACCACGCTGACATCCGCCGACGTGTGCCTCGCCATCGTGCCCAGCAGCGTACTTTTTCCGACACCCGGAGCGGCGAACACGCCTAATCGTTGCCCCAGCCCGACGCTCAACGCTGCGTCAATCGCGCGTACGCCGGTCGCCAGCGGAGCATCAATGCACGGACGATCCAGCGGATCGACCGGTGCCGGATGCAACGGCCGCTGCACGGTGTCAACCAACGGCCCCTTGCCGTCGATGGGCCGTCCAAGCCCGTCAAGCACACGACCCAGCAGTGATCGGCCGACACGAACAAGCTGGTGGTACTGCTGGGCGATCGCGCGATCACCACGGCGCACACCGCCGGTCGTACCAAACGGCATCACGATGGTCTGATTCTGATCGAAACCCAGCACCTCTCCGAAAATCGGCTTGCCCAGCCCGCGAGCCGTCTCCACACGTACCATCGCGCCGATGGGTACGGGCAGGTCGGCAATGCGCAGTGCCAGACCGCGCACCTCAACCACGGTGCCGCGAAGCTCCGCAGGGGCCATGGATTCGATCATCGAAATCTGTTCGCTCAACAGCGTCATGTTTCACTCGAACCGTTTCGGCTCACACCCTCATTCAGCTGCTTTGGTTTCGCTGGGCAGCATCAGTTCCGAAATGCGGCGAAGTTGCGTCGTGATCGTCGCGTCGATCTGACCCTGCCCATAAGTCACCACGCAGCCGCCGGAAGAAATGCTCTGGTCATCCGCCACTTTGATGTGTTTGAGATGGCCAAACTCTCCCACCAGTTGCGGCATCGCTTCCGTGATCGCGGTTCGGTCATCAGGCGCGATCCTGACCGTCACCTCCGATTGCTGCAGCACGTGTGACAACGCGCTGGCGACCTGATCAACGACCACGGTGCGGTCCACCTCGATCACACGATGGACGATCTTTTCCGTCAGCTTGAGAGCGAAATCGAGTACGCGCTGCGGACCGTCACGCTCCAGTTCCGCGCGGTGTGTTTCCCACTGTTGGATCACTGAAGCCAGAGTCTGCTCCAGATGCGTCAACCGGGCGGCCGTCGCCTTGACTGCTTCGGCGTGGCCCTGCTTCTGCCCCTCCTGCCGACCGGCTTCCAACCCGTGCGTCCTGCCCTCCTCAAAACCTTTGTTCTTGGCGTCCTCGATCATCCGCGTGGCTTCGGCCTGCGCCTGGGCGATCACCTGCCGCGCCTTGGCTTCCGCCGCAGCCTGGAGCTTCGCCGCCTGCTGCCCCAGATCGCCAAGGTCGAGCACGATGGCCTCCTTGAGCAGCGCGGTCGTGTTATGTGATTTAATCAGTGCCATGCGTCAAAGGTCAGTTCCCGCTACGGTGACCGGCGGGACGTTCAGAATCTCCAAAAAAAATCACACCACCATTTCGCCGGCACCGCCGCGACCGCTGATGATGATTTCGCCTGCATCCTCCAGACGGCGTACCACGTCCACCACGCGCTGCTGAGCCGCCTCGACATCCGAAACACGCACCGGCCCCATGAACTCCATGTCCTCCTTGATGAGCTGCGCTGCACGCTCCGACATGTTCTTGAAAATCTTGTCCTTCAACTCGTTGCTGGCGGTCTTGAGCGCCATCGCCAGCTCGTTGTTGTCCACTTCCTTGAGCACCGCCTGGATGCCCTTGTCATTGACCAGAAGGATGTCCTCGAAGACGAACATCAGGCGACGAATCTGCTCGACCAGATCGGGATCCTCTGCTTCGAGGCCCTCCATGATGCCCTTCTCCGTCGTGCGGTCCACGAGGTTGAGCATTTCCGCGACCGTGTCCACGCCGCCGATTTTTTCGTAGCTCTGCGTGAGCATGTTGGAAAGCCGTGCTTCGAGTCCGCGCTCCACCTCCGCGATGACTTCGGGGTTGGTCTGCTCCATGTTCGCCACGCGCTTGATGACTTCGATCTGTTTGGGACCGGGCAGACCGCCGAGGATTTCAGACGCCTTATGGAAAGGCAGATGCGATACGATCAGTGCGATCGTCTGCGGGTGCTCATCCTGAATGAACGTCAACAGGTTCTGCGCTTCCGCCTTCTGCAAAAACGCAAACGGCGTCTTGCGCACCTGCTGGCTGATTTGCTGGAGTATGCGGTCAGCCTCTTTGGGATCGAGGCTCTGGCTGAGCAGATTCTTGGCGTATTCCAGTCCGCCTTCGCTGGCCCACGTCTGCGCCAGGGCCAGCTCATAAAACTCGACGATCACCTTGTCTCGCGTCGCCTGCGACACATCACCCAGTCCCGCCAGCTCGCGAGTGACTTCTTCGATGGCCTTCGGCTCAAGCTGCTTGAGAATCAGCGAGGCCGCCTCCTGATCGATCGCCAGCAATAGAACAGCCGCTTTGCGGATCGTCGAAAGGTCGGTCGTGGCTGCTTCGAGATTGACGTTGGTTTCAGCCATGGCAGTTGAAAATTACCGTTTACCCACTGGTGATTGGCCGCGATGGGCACCCATCGGGGCTGCGATCCTCAAAGCACGATTTCTCCGGGACGATTCACGGTCATCCTTCCTTTCGTATCCAGCGGTTGAACAAGCCTGCCGCTTCGGTTGGATTGCTCTTGACCATTTCACCGATCTGCTCGGCGATGCGGCGGGTGCGGATTTCTTCTTCATTAAGCTCGACGCCGGCCATCGTCGCGTCGGTTGCGTCGGCTTCACCCACAAGATCCTCTTCCACCGACAACGAAGGCGGAATGCCGGCGAGTTCCTGAATCGAAGGCATCGGCGTCTGCTGCGTCGCCTTCTTGACCATGCCGAACATCAAGCCAAGACTCGCCACCGCCAGCAGCGTCAGTCCGACGGGCTTGATCACGCTGCCATAGTCACTCAGCGACGAGAAGATGCCCACCGCACCCGTGCCGCCATCAGGCGAACTCGTACCGCCAGGCCCTATCACCATCCGCAAGTCGGGAATCATCGACACCGCCACGACGCCTTCCGACTCGGCGGCGATCAGCGGCTTGACCTGTGCTTCGATCTGCGGGAGATATTCGTCACGTTTTTTCTCAATCTCCGCGCGAGTGATTTCCGCTTCCTTCTGGGCTGGATCGCGGGCCTGTTTCGCCAGGCCGACAAAATACGACTCCGGCACGTTGACGGTTACGCTGATCTGCTTGGTTCCCTGTCCGGCGTATTTCGTATTTTCCTGCTTGGTGACTTTCGTGTCGGCGTATTCCGTTTCCGTGCGTGTGGTTTCGCTGCTGTTACCGCTCGCGCCGCCGCCGTCAATGGACATGCCGCCATTGGGTTTGACCCCCGCCTCACCGCCGCTTGACGAATCACGCGACCTGATTTCCTCCTCGACCGTTTTGCGGAGCGGTTCGGGAGAATATTTGGTTTCCGAAACGATGCGATCCACCACGGTGTCGGTGCGCACGTTGACCGCCACGATCACACCGGGGATGTAGCGCAACACCTCGGCGATCTTCTCGCGGTGGTACTGCTCCAGGGCCTGATACTGCTCGATGATGTCCTCGGACAGTCCGCTCGAACCTTTCTTGACCGTGTATTGTCTGCCTTGATTGGCGTCAATGACGACGACGTCTTCCGGCTTCATCTCCGAGACGGCCCCGCTGACGAGGCCGGCGATTGATTCGGTCAATCGTCGGGAGACGGTATTGTTGCCACGCATGACGACGTTGACTGATGCGCTGGGTCGAACATGGGACGCGCCAAAGCCGTCGTTTCGGGGGATGTCGATGATGACATCCGCGGAGCGAACGCCGGCGATTTTGCTGATGACCTTGCTGAGCCACGCCCGCTTGGCCAGAAGAAACGCCTGCTGATTCTGGGCGTTGGTGGTCCAGGGCGTCTGGTTTTTTATCAGGTCATCGAAGACACCGGAAAGGTTGTCCGAGAGGAGATCGCCCTCGGCGAGTACGGCATAGGCCTCGTCGCGCTTATCCTCGCTTACGTAAATCTGACCGGCTTTGCTCTGGGCGTTGATTCCCGCCGTCTTGAGCCGGGCGAGCACTGCCGGCGCACGATCGCTGGTTGCGGGCATGATCGGCACCGTTTCGCTCGTTGCGGCATATTGCAGGATTAGAAAGCCGGCCATCAGGAGAATGATCAGCAGCGCGCCCACCAGCCACTTGGAAGTGGCCGGCAGCTTGTTGAGCTGCAACTGAATCGTTGCCCAGGCCTTGCGGAAAAACTCCATCGTCGTCGGCCTCCGTGCCTTGAAGAAAGTCGTCGGCAGTCACAAGCCCGCAGCCGGTGGGAATCAGAAAATCCCGCCAGCCATCAAGCTCATCCCGCCGACCCGCCTTTCTTTACGCCGCAGTCGCGATCTTTTTGCGACGGGAAATGCCGTGAACCACGACTTCTCCGCGACGCTGCAGACCTGACCGAGGCTGTCTATCGAGCGGCTCCGCCGCTCAAACCCGCATCTGCTTAATTTCCTCGAACGCATCCACCATCTTGTTTCTCACCTGCACGAGCAGTTGAAACGCCATGTCGGCCTTCTGCTTGGCGATCAGAACTCCGTCGAGATCGTTGCGCTGGCCGGTGGCGAGGTCTTCGATGGCTTTCTCCGCATCCTGTTGAAGCTTGTTGACCTGCTCAATGTTTTTCATGAGCACGTCCTTGAAACTCGCTCCATCCGCGGCATCGGCACCGCCTGCACCGCCCGTTCTAGGCGCGATCGCCGGACGTATTCCGGTGGTACCCGCGCTGCCGATTAGTCCCAATGGATCACTCATGGTTCAACTCTGTCTCAGGCGAGCAGTCGCAGGCTCGTCTGCATCATGTTCTTGGTCGCCTCGGCCGCCATGATGTTGGCTTCATAAGCCCGGCTGGCCTCCAGCGCGTTAATCATCTCAATCTCAGGACTCACATTCGGATACATCACGTAGCCGTCTCGATCCGCGTTGGGATGGCCGGGTTCGTATTTGCGATTGAAAGCCGACTGGTCAAAGTCGATCTTCGCAATGTGCACGCCCTCTTTCGACCCGGTCGCCGGATCACCCGCCGCCAGAATGGGCACGCGACGACGGTACGGCGCGTAGTTGCCCTGCGCGTCATACAGCGAGCTTTTGTTGGCGATGTTGGCGGCGATGGATTCCATCCGCGTCCGCTGCGCCACCAGGCCGGAGGTCGAAATATCAAGTAGCCCAAACATTCATCAACCCTGTGTGTCTATTTACACTCTTTCCCTGATTGCGATTTTCATCGTTTCAAATTCGCTGCGCATCAACTCGATGCCCGCGTTATGCGTGAGAGTATTCTCCGCGAGAGCCTGCATCGTGCGTTCGAGGTCGCGGTTGTTTTGATCGTGATAGAGGATGCCCGCGTTGACGGGTCGGGGGCGAAGTTCCAGCGTGTCGGGGCGGAACTTCACCTCGTCCGTGTCATGGAAATCCAGCCGGCCATCCGCTGCCGACGAGGCGCGACGGCTTTCGACGGCCCTGCGAAGTGCCGCCTGAAACTGCCGAGGGTCGATATCTCGCGGCTTGAAATACGGCGTCGAGAGGTTGGCAATGTTGTCGGCCAGCAGACGCTGGCGCTGACCCGTGAATTGCACGAGCCTTTCCAGGACCGGCAGCGATCCACTGTTAAACATGCCGGAAATCATCGCGAACACTCCACAAGTTCAACCGCAACGACGGCGCGACGGGCACCGCCTGACGATCCAACCATAAACAAGGACGATGCCACGCCACCCTGCGCAGCCAGCGTCTGACCGTCGAAAGGTTCATCGGACAGCGGAAGGTTCCAACCGCGCAAATTTTGCGCCGCCATGACCCTGGCAGCGCGAGAATTGCGCTTCCCACCTAACGCCACACTTTCAAGTTCGGCGACCATCAAAGCCCGCGGATATCTGCGCATGGAGAGCGGAGATCCGTGGCCGGCGCATTCAAATCGTCTGCGCGACAAGGTTCATCTCCTTCCATTTTTTGAGCTTCAGGCCAAGCGTCCGTACACCGATGCCCAGCGTCTCGGCTGTGCGCTGGCGGTTGCCGTTGAATTGTCCGAGTGTCCGAATGATCTGTTCACGTTCGATGTCATCGAGCCGTTTGCTGCCGGCGAGCGTTGATGCGCTGCTGCCCGCAGCGGAAGCTCCATTTCTCGGCACCGGAAGCGACCCGACGCCGATCGGGGCGACATGAATCACCGGAGCAGGTGCGATCAGCCACGGCTGCATTGTCCCGGCAGTGATGATCTGCCCCCGCGTCAGTACCGCAGCACGCTCGCAGATATTCTGCAACTCACGCACATTGCCCGGCCAAGGGTACTTTTTCATCAACTCAATCGCCTCAGCGTCAAACCGCTTAGGCTCGCGCCCTTCACGCACCGAGACCTGCGTCAAAAAATGCTCGCCCAACAGCGGGATATCCTCGATGCGCTCACGCAGCGGCGGCAGCGAGATAGGCAGCACATTCAATCTGTAATAAAGATCCTGTCGAAACTCCCCGTCACGCACACTTTGTGTCAGATCACGGTTGGTCGTCGCGATCACCCGCACATCCACCTGCATGGTCAGGCTCGATCCGACGCGCTCGAACTGCCTCTCCTGGAGCACACGCAGCAGTTTCGCCTGTAATTGCGGGCTGATCTCGCTGATTTCATCCAGCAGCAGCGTGCCCGCATCGGCAAGCTCGAAGCGGCCCTTGCGGAGCTGATCGGCGCCGGTGAACGCGCCTTTTTCGTGGCCGAACAGTTCGCTTTCCAGCAAACTGCTCGACAAAGCAGCACAGTTGAGACACATCATGATCCGCTCGCGGCGAGGACTGTGCGCGTGGATCGTGCGGGCGACCACTTCCTTGCCCGTGCCTGATTCACCACTGATGAGGACCGTGCCGTGCGACTGGGCGATCTGCTGAATCTGCTGCGCCACCATGCGCATCGCGGGAGAGCGGCCGACGAGAACGGGAGAATTGTCGTAAACCTTCGCATTTGTCTTGAGAGCTGCGTTTTCCGCCAGCAGCCGTCGATGTTCGACCGCGCGACGAATGACGACGACGAGTTGATCGCCCTCGAAAGGTTTCTGGATGAAGTCGAACGCGCCTTCTTTCATCGCCTTGACCGCAGAATCCACTGATCCGTAAGCGGTCATGAGCACGACGGGCAAGTGGTCGTCAGCCTGGCGCAGCCGCGCCAGCAGTTCGAGGCCATCCATTTCGGGCATCTTGAGATCGGTGATGACCGCCGACGGCCTGTGCCGTGCAACCATCGACAAAGCTGCGGAGCCGTCACTGGCTGCGACCACGGTGTAACCGGCTCGCTGCAGCGTCGCGCCGACGCTGTCGCGCATCATCTGCTTATCATCGACGACCAATACTTTCGTCATGCGGACACTCCGGTCTTGCCACTCCTTCTGACGGCACGTTTGCCTCGCATGCCGACGTCTTCAGGTGTGGATATCAGTAATTGCGATGCCACATCCTTCCGGGGAACCTCCGGGCGGCTGGCCTTCCGCTTGTTCTGCTCACAGGGTTGATCGCCTGTTGTCATCAGGCTTTTACAAGAGGACGGCAGGGAAATCTCAAACACCGCGCCGTCATCGTTGCTCACCGCAATCGATCCGCCGTGCGCGTCGATGATGCGATGAACAATCGCCAATCCCAGCCCGGTGCCCGTGCTGCGGGTGGTGAAGAACGGATTGAAAATCCGGTCGATGTGATCCGCGGAGATGCCTGGCCCGGTGTCACGGACGCTCAGGATCGAGCGGCCGGTGCGGATATCCTGCCGCGCTTCGAGTGTGAGCACACGCGGCTGGCCTGTCCGGGCCTTGTCCGCCATCGCGTCCACCGCATTACGGATCAGGTTCAGCAGTGCCTGTTGGATCAAGTCCGCATCGACTTCGATTTCCAGCTCACCGCCAAGGGTGACAACCTTGACTCGCTGCGCGTCGATGGCCGCCCGATGTGCCAGCACCGCACGGTCGAAAGTAACCTCGGCAGGCAGCGTGACCCGACGCGGGGAAATATCGCGGGCAAAGCTCAACACGTCATTCACAATCGCATCAAGGCCGCGCACTGCGTCGGCGATTTTCCTCGCATGATCCGTCGCATCGGTCAGAGGCGTCGCGATCTGTGCCAGGGGAGCGATGTCCTGAAGGATCATCGCTGCGTACAGGCCGATGGCTCCGAGCGGATTACGCACTTCATGCGCGATGCCCGCTGCCATTTCACCCAGGGCCGCCAACCGTTTGGATCGCTGGAGTTGTGCGTCGGCACTGGCGAGCTGAGCCTGCAACCGGACCACCTGGGCACGCAGAGCCTCGTGGCTGCGCTGCAGGTTTTCCGTCACCTCGTTATATGCTGCGATCATCTGCGCCAGATCGTTCAGACGCTGATCGCCGGTGAGAGTCGCATCGAGTTGATTTGCCTGCGTTGCCATTCGTGTATCACTGATCCGCCGGGTGAAGCCACCCGCAAACTCCAAAGCCCGTACCTTTGAACTCCGTCTTTTTGCTGACTCGCTCCTGTTTCATCCGTTCTGATTCGTAAAGCGGTTATTTCCCGTCGCGATGCCCGGCGTACCCGCCGCAGCTGCGCCGGCTTTGGGGGCAGCACGGTATGCGTTCACCGCGCGATCCACACGGGTGGTGTTCTGCAATTCCGTTGCCACCCGGTTACGGGCGGTTAACAACGCCTGACGATCGCGCTCATCCTGCTGGATGATTCCCGCCAGCAGCGACTGAACCTCTTTGACCAGTGCTCCGATCCGTGACCGCTGGGCGTCGGCGAGCGTGCTCCAAAGCGCATCCCATCTTTGCCGGAAGGGCTCAAGCAGCGAGTTAACCCCGCTCAGATCGTCAATCAATCTCTGTCGTTGCGCCAACAGGCCAAGCAGCGGTTCAGCCTGAGCCTCGGCCACGAGCGGCCCCTGCTGGTCGCTGAGCGTGCGGAGCTGCTGATAAAGCTTTCGCTGTTGTTCGAGCAGTGCGATGAGTGATGGAATATCGCCGACCGCTTCTGAGTTTGTCGAAGTTGCATTGGTCATCCATGACCCTTTCGATGCGTGGCCGCTCAACATCCAAGCGTGCCCCGTCGGCGCACATCCTTGCGCCGCCACGGGCATCGGTAGCTATCGGCTAAAGGCCGATAAGTTCAATAGTTTGGAATGATGTTGGAGATGAACCGTGTTCCCAGTTGACACACTGTGGAGACGGTCTCACGGGCCGGCACTGGCGGTTTTGTTATTGAAGAGATCCAGCTTGCTGGTCCACTCAAGCCAGTCCGCCCAGTGCTGGCGACTCATGGGCAGGCTCGGATCGTTGAAGGCTTCCTCCGGGATGCGCTTCAACATCGCGCGGGCACGCAGGTTGGCGACCTTCGCCTCCTGCACCATGTTCATCTCACAGTATGAATTGACAATCTGCACCAGAGCCACCAGCGAGGCGGGATGAGCCTCCCATCGCTTGGCTGCGACTTCGTACAGGTCGATCGCCTGCTTGAACTGCCGCAGGTCGTACGCACAGTCCGCACGGTAAAAATAGGCGTTACGAAAACTCAATGCCTCCACAGGTGACAGCGTCGATTCGTCACGCAATTCAAACTCAGCCACCACCTGCGTGAACAGCTTCTGCGCCTCCTCCAGCCGGCGCGTCCGCTCGCGCTGAAGCTCCAGCTTTTTCGACTGCGGCATCGGCTCGCGCAGATCTTTGTCGATATCCTCGATTGATCGACGATAGGCGTCGGCCAGTCGGAACCGGATCAGGCCGATGCTCGGCGCATCCTTGTAACGATCCGCCGCCAGCGCCAGCCGCTCGATCGCCTCGCGGTACTCGCCCAGCCGGTAGTGCAGCTTGCCCAGCTCGATCAATGCGTCGCGGTAAACGACGCTCTCAGGTGTGATGGTCGGATGGCCCTGTACGACGAAGTTCAGCACACGCTTGGCACTGCTGAAATCATCCATCGAGACATAGCACCGCGCCAGCGGCACCAATGAGGCGTACGCCTCAGGACTCTGCGGTTGGGTATCAATGACCTGTTTGAAACACTCGATGGCGGGCTGATATTGCCCGTCAGCTTCGTATGCCAACCCCAGTTGCAACAGCGCAGCCAGTTGCTTCGGATCGCCGACACGGTTTTTCACAAACTCCGCGTAAACGTCGATCGCGTTTTTCCACATCTGTGCCCGGTCGTAGCACTCCGCCGCCCGCCACAGACTCGAGCTATAAGCCGCTTCATCCGAGACTGACACCATGTGGGCGTGACGAATGTAATACTCCGCTGCTTTGGATAAGTGCAGCACCATCTGCTGCGCCGCCAGCTTTCGAGGGGAGACTTTCGGCCCGTTGGTCACTGCAGCGGATGGTTCGGATTCCGGTTCCGCATCAGCCTCGTCTTCCTCGCCGCTGAGTGCGAGATTCGCCTGATCTTTGATCGACGGTGCGGGCTGCGTCATGGGAGGAATCGCGGGCGTCGGCTCAGGGCCGCCCCAGGCGATACGATCCTGATCCGAGAGCTTGTCGTAGGTGGTCGCCATCTCCAGCAGCAGCTTGGAAGGCAGCTCACGCTGACGTTGATAGAGCGGCGAGAGGGTGTTCAGAAAATCCAAAGCCTGATCGTAATCCCCGCGCTCCATCGCTGCGTCATAGTGTGTGTGCAGCGTGTCATCGAGCTGTTTTTGCCTGTTGACTTCCAGCGCGGGCTGGTTGAGGACAAACTTGACCGCTTTCTTGAATGAATCAATCGAGTCGCCGGTCTGCCCCAATCTCGCTTCACAGTCCCCTCGGCCGAGTGTCGCATCAAAAAACACGCTGCTGTTGCTGGTGCTTTCCGCCAGGGCGTTATTGAAATTGTCCAGCGCGGTCCGCACGTCGTTGGTCTCCGCCAGATCAAGCTGGCCGAGTCCCACGAGAATCTCCGCGCCCAGAGGATCGGAGGGATCGACTTTTTCCCTTGCCTTGGTGTACCAGGGCCGGGCCTTGGACACATCCGTGCGTTGATATCCCTTAGCCAACAGCACGTAAAGCGGTCCTAAATCCTTGTCGCCGCCTTCGGTGAGCTGCGCCACGCGACGGAGCAGACCATCGACCGCTTTTTCGGGTTCATCACCATCGAGCGCCATGCGGGCCTGAAGCCCGGTGAGCCAGATGTCCTGTGCCCGGCGTTGCGTCTTATCCGCCTTGCGTACCTCGTCCTGAAACCGCGCGATCAACGGCGCCAGTGTCTGAGGCGTCATGCCTGGCTGGCGACTCTTGCGCTCGATCATGTCACGGACGACTTTGTAGCGCGTCTCCGGCGGCTCATCCTTGAGCTCTTCCAGCATCTTCAGCGCTTTCTCATCCTGCCCCAGCGAAACCAGCGTGTCAGCCCACCACTGGAGATGCGTCGTATCAAACGGCTGATGCCCCTCGCGTGCCTCGGTGTAAAGCTCGACGATCTTCCGATGATTTTCCGGCGCGCTTGTGCCGGTGTAACGCTGCTCCAGGAAAATCATGTCACCCCAGAGCTGCTTGAGCCGGGCCTGCTCCAGCACGGTGGCCTGATCGATGTGGGGCAGGACGCGGTTGATCGACTCCCGCGCCGCATCGAAATTGTTGGCCTTGAGATATTGCGAGATCGAGTCCAGACCGCCGGTGAAATCATTTTTCGGCTTAGGCGCATTAACCGTCAGGTAAAGCCAGACCCCGAACACGAGCAGGCCCAGTACCAATGCAGGCATCTGCCAGAGCTGTGACCAGCCCGGCTGACGCGATGGCAGCGGAGCAGAGGCAGGTGCTTCGGCTTCCACGGTCGCGGTATTGGTTGAGGCTTCTGCCATGTATTCCCTGCGATCAGTCAGAACTTTCCAACTCCCGATCACCTGTCGTGATCAACCGCCAGCCAAGCCAGCGACAGCCCCTGAATCGTTCGGGACAAGCTGATGATGAACACGACGATTTCGTATCTACAAAGTCGGCGAAATCACGCATCCGCTTCGCCCGGCGCGCACAAGCATCGCGGGGCCGATAACTGAGTTGTTATCGGGAAAGTAGCGGAGAGAGGTTTAGATAAAGGCTCCATTTACCAGTCCCGGACGATTCAGCAAAAGTATCTGCCTCAACAAAATCAGAGATGAATAACAAAGTCGTGTCCTCGAAACCCGTAGAAGGCGTACCTGCGGCGAGCGGATCAACGCCGCTACTTAGGCGCTGTCGTCGGCTGCCGACCGTAAATCTGCGGGATCGGTTTGCCGTCGATATCAGCGGGCAGATCCAATCCCAGAAAATCACAGGCGACGGCGAAGGTGTCCTCCGTATGCACACGCAGATCGTGGTCGAGCGTGAGATCGTGATTTTTGATCACCCCCGGCCCGCGTGCGATCCAGGGGATGAAGTGCGAGCGGAGATCGTCCCTGCCGTGTGAAGTGCTCGATCCGCCGTGGTCCGCACTGACGATCACCAGCGTCTGCGCGGAGAGCTTAAGCTCGTCGAGCGTCGCAAGCACTCGTCCGATCTGGCTGTCCGCAGTTTCGATGGCTTCAAGCTGGGCGATCGAACCCCAGCCTTTGGTGTGACCAGCGGTATCCACGTCGGGCAAGTGGATGAACATGACCCGCGGTTGGTGGGCACGGATGATCTCGATCGCGCGGTCGGCAACCGTTTGATCGGTCCAGATGGTGCTCGACATCTGGCCGTTGTGTGTCTCACGAGGCGCATAAGCTGCGAAGTCAATCGAGCCGGGACAGGCGAATGTTTCAAACTTGGTTTTACCTGCCGCCATACCGGTGGACAGGCCGCGTTCGTGGGCGATGTCGAATAACGTGTTAACCTTGGGATAGGCGGGTGTGGGCTGTGCATCGTTCCAACTGATGCCGTGTTTGGCCGGCGACATGCCGGTGAGCATGCTCGCGTGCGAGGGGAGCGTGATGGCGACATCGGTGGTCTGCGCCCAGCAGGAAAATACACCGTCAGCCATCAGGCTGCGCAGCGAGGGTGCCTTGGCGCGGAGCATAACATCGGGCCGCAACCCGTCAACGCTGAAGATCAGAACACGCCTTTCGGAAATCTCTACTGCCGGCTGGGTGGCGGGTGTTTCCCCGTAAACCACTGGAAAAACAGCTAACCATACGAACAGAACAACGGAGGTGATGAGGTTTCGGCTCACGATGCTTCTCCGGTAAACGAAATAGATCCCAACAGAGGTCTCGGAGCGGACGACTTACGGCTGATGCAGGCCCTTGGGTGCCTTACGGCCAGCCAACGGGAAAAGCGGCAACCGCAACACACCGCGACCACGGAATCTGCGGCAACTGCGCCGCGGCGGCTTTGCCGCGGATTGACACCACCCGTGCGGTTGCGGCGGCCCCTGCGGCGCAGCCGAATCCACGCGGGTCTTATGACCATTTTAGGCACGGACAGATGAAAAGTCAAATAATTATTTATTTTATTCCGCGTTCCTTGGCGCGGCGGCGCAGCTCGGCGTCGATGAAACCCTGCAGGCGGCCGTTCATCACGTTCTGCGGGTTAGGCTCTTCGTAATTCGTACGGTGATCCTTCACGCGGTTGTCGTAAAAAACGTAGCTGCGAATCTGCGATCCCCAGCCCATCTCCAGCGAACCGCCGGCGGCGGCTTTGATCTCCTGCTGCTTCTTCTCCTCGGCCATCAGTTCCAGACGCCCGCGCAAAATGCCCAGCGCTCGCTTTTTGTTCTGCTCCTGCTTTCGCTCGACCGAGCAGACCACGGTCAGGCCCGTGGGCTTATGGATGACGCGGATGGCGGTGGCGACTTTGTTGACGTTCTGGCCGCCCGGCCCGCTGGCGCGGACGAAGGGTGTGATCTCCAGTTCGTTTTCCGGTATCTCATAATCGCCGCTGTCTTCAAATTCAGGGACGACATCCACCGTCGCAAAGCTGGTCTGCCGCTTTCCCTGGGCGTTGAACGGGCTGACCCGCGCCAGCCGGTGCGTGCCGCGCTCCGCCGAGAGAAACCCGAAAGCCATTGGTGCTTTGATGTAAAGCGTCACGTCCTTGAGGCCCGCCTCTTCACCGACGGTCTTATCCACCTCGCTCACATCCCAGCCCATGCTTTCGCAGTAGTTGACGTACATGCGGAAAAGCATCTGGCACCAGTCCATTGCTTCCGTCCCGCCTTCACGCGCGTAGATGGAGAGATAGCAATTGCGGTCGTCGTACTTGCCCGAAAGCAGAGAGGCCGTTTCCAGCCGGTCAAGTTCAGACTGAAGATTGCCAAGCTGTCCATCGACCTCGACACGGCTGGACTGGTCGTCGGCGTCTTCGGCCATCTGCCAGAGCAGACGCGCATCCTCGATCTGGCCGCTCACCTTCGTCACCGGCGTGAGCAAGTTGCGCAAGGTCTTCAGCTCGCTGACGACCTTGTTGGCCTTCTCCTGGTTGTTCCAGAAGTCGGCTGACCCCATCTGGGTTTCCAGCTCTTTGAGGCGGGCAAGCTTTGTGTCGTAGTTAAAGAGAGTCGCGGATGTTTACGATCCGCGCCTCAAGTTCCCCGAGGATGCCGGGAATGTTTTCGTGTTGGAGAGAACGGGTTTCCATGGGTCAGATCATAGCGGCTCGCGGCCCCGCCGTGGCGCGCGGTGAGGATGAATCACTCACGGCAGGCTTGCCCGCTCCTCAGGAGACCGCCAGGATCGCTGTGCAGAGCGGGTCCATGTTCGCCTCGGTCATGCCTGCGACATTGATCCGACCGGATCCGACGATGTAGATGGCGTGCTCTTTTTTGAGGCGTTCGACCTGCTCTTTGTTCAAGCCGGAAAAGCTGAACATGCCCTTCTGTCGCGTGATGAAGCTCACGTCGCCACGAAAACCTTTTTTCGTCAGCGTCTCGACATAAAACCTGCGCATGCCGTTGATCCGGTCGCGCATCGCAGCCAGCTCGGCCTCCCACTGCTGCCGCAGTTTCGGATCGCTCAGCACGGTTGCGACGATCGACGAGCCGTGCGCCGGCGGGTTGGAGTAATTCGCGCGGATGCAGGTCTTGACGTGACTGAGCACCGCTTCGGCAGCGGACTGACTGCCTGCCACGACGGTCAGCGCGCCGACTCGCTCGTTGTAGAGGCCGAAGTTTTTCGAAAAACTCGAACAGATGAGCAACTCGGAATTCTTCCCGATAAGCTCCAGCAGTCCAGCTGCGTCTTCACGCAATCCCGTGCCGAAGCCCTGATAGGCGAAGTCCACCAGCGGCAGCAGCTTCGCCTCGCGCAGGACGCCCGCAATCTGCGCCCACTGAGCCGGTGCAGGATCGACGCCGGTCGGGTTATGACAGCAGCCGTGGAGCAGAACGACATCTCCCGCCGGTGCGGCACGCAGGGCGGCGAGCATCTTGTCCAACGCCAGCCCGTTGCTTGCAGCATCGAAGTACGGATACGTCTTCACATTCAGGCCGGCTGCCCGGAAAATCGCCTCGTGATTCGCCCACGTCGGGTCGCTGACCCAGACGGTCGCGCCGGCGTGTTTCTTTTTCAGGTAATCGCCCGCCACGCGCAGACCACCCGTGCCGCCGGGCGTGTGGGCGGTCGCCACCCGTTTAGCGCGGATCAATTCGTGGTCGCGGCCGAACAGCAGTTCCTGCACCAGCGCGTCGTAGGTCGGATCACCCTCGATGGGTTTGTAGTTCTTGTTGGTTTCATTGGCGAGGATTCGCCGCTCCGCTTCCTTGACGGATTCCAGGATCGGCGTCTTGCCCTGCGCGTCTTTGTAGATGCCCACGCTCAGATTGATCTTGCGAGGATTGGTGTCCTTGTTGAAGGCATCGGTGATGCCGAGGATCGAGTCAGGCGGAGCGATGTCAATGGATTCAAACATGGCTGGTATTCCAAAAGCGGCGAGCCGTGTAAGTTAACAGATCGGCTCTTCCAATGCTGGCCGGTCAGACCGTAAATCGTCTCGTGCCCGGACGGCATCAGCTCACGGTAATGATCGAGTCCTTCATCGCACCGCCGATCAGATTCGGCAGCGGCGTGTCATGACCCACTCAGTCCGCTGACCAGCGAGACCTCGATTTGCGCGTTGGCTCCGGTGACGATGGTCGGCGTCGGGACGAGCACCATCAGTTCACGCTGCTGACCTGGGCCGAGGTTCTGCACGTTCACCAGCGGGTTGGCAGCACGGACCTGCCCCCGGTCGTCGAACACACTGGCCTTGAGCACCACCGAAGCTACCGGCTGGTCCCGGTCATTGGAGACACGGCACCAGACGCGATAGCCACGCGATACTCGCTGGCAGTCGAGGGCAACCGCCTCAATTCCCCGCGTGTCCTTTAGCGCAGCGGCATCGAATGACGGCCCGCCGAAGATGCGATAACACCAGACTCCCACAGCTACGAGGATGACAATGCCTGCGAGCCACGAACCGATGATGGAGCGACACGATTTCATGGTGGGTCAGTAGTAGGGGTTCGCCTCGTCAGGAGTCGTGTTGACGCTGGCGTAATCGGGGTTGTACGGAAAGACCTCGACGAATGACACATGCCCGTCGAGGAATGCTGTGTTCGCCCAGAGGTGCAGCGGATCAGGTTTGTACCACTGCGCCCGTGGACTGGGCGCCACCACGCCGCTCATCGTGCGATGGATGGGGATGGACCCGATGACTACTTTCTTCGAGGTCAGACGGTAATAGTTCAGCGTCAGAACCCGCCCCAGTTCAAGCGGGTCAGCGGCGAAGTCGCCGAACGAAACTTCCAACCCCACCAGCTTGGCTATCCCCATAGGCGCGACCACACCTCCCATGCGGTTGTAGCCCGATGCGTAAAAATAACTGCTGCCGTATAGCTCGTAGGCGGTGGCGGTCGCCTGGTAATCGGCTGTGTCGAACCACCACAACGGTTCACCGCGATCACAGGGCGAGCGGAAAGTTTCGTGCGTGCTCAGGTAGGCATTCAAAGGACGCTCATCGGCGGGCAGGCTCCCGCCGAACATCCGCGCCGGCAGCCAGGGATCGGACTCAGACACGCGACCTTGCGGCCCGCCCAACTCCTGTGGTGCGGCCAGCGGCACCGCGTTGGCGGCATCAGCCGCGTAAGCAAAGACGCCGGTGGTGATCTGCCGCAGATTGTTCTGGTCGTAAACCCGACGCGCCACACCACGCGCCTGACCCATCGAGGGCAGGAGTACGCCCATGAGGATCGCCATGATCGAAACCACCACGAGCAGTTCGATCAGCGTGAATCCTCTGGTAGATGTGACCGCTCTGCCGGTCATTGAACATCCTCTCATGACTGAGACCCGCAACGTGCTGCACTCGTTAACCGTCACGCGGAAACATTCAGGACCGCGGAGGCGCATCAACCGCCTTGTGAGCGACGATGCAGATTCCCGCTAGATGACGGCGGTACTGGCGAAACACCCGGCGCATTTCGCAGACCCGTTGCCGCGCCTGCGGCTGACTGCAGAGACGACCGAGGAATCGCATCGCGCCGCAGACGCCCTCGTCCCGGAAGACACGAACCGGTTCGAGCAAAGACATCGGCACTGTCGAGCAATGCAGCACCTTGAAACCCTCCGCCTCAAACAGCTCACGCCACCGCTTGATCGTCAGAGGCTGGGCGTGGTGGTGGATCGTCTGCGTCATCGCGCGGCAGATTTCCTGAGCCAGTGCGTCGGAAAGATCATCCGGAACCAGACAAAGCTCGTGGATGCCGTACCTCCCGCCGGGTTGCAGCAACCGGTAGGCTTCCCGAATCACCGCCTGCTTGCGCGTGTCGGTCTGCATGGTGAGCATGGCCTCGCCGTAAACCACCGTCGCCTCGGCTGCGGGCAGACCGGTCTCCTGCGCCAGACCTGTGATCACTCGACGGGTCGGGTGATCGCCCAGCCAGTGACGAATCCGTTCAGCCGCAGCCTGATCGCGCTCAACAGCGGTGTAACTGTCGGGGTTCTGTCGAAGTGCCATGCGAGCGGTCGCGCCCATCCCCGGAGCAAACTCCACGACCCGGTCCCCCGCCGAGATGCGCAGCTCGTTCAGCAGCCGCCGCGTCAGCTTCAGACCACCCGGACGCAACACCCGCTTGCCCAGATTTGCCAGCAGCCAGTGTCCGGGCATCTTGGCGGGGTCGATACCCTGGCCCGGCATGACGTTCAATGACTCTGTTGCCTGTTCCATGTCATTCCTACCTTCGTATGGAGTTAAGCGGTACAGCGGTCGCCTTTGACGATCCGGTTCCGGTTAGCGCGGCGCCGCCTGCTCAGAACCAACAAGCCAGAGGAGAGAATCGCAACCGTGGCCGGTTCCGGGATCGCCTGCATCGAGTAGGCCACCGTCAGATTGCCGACCAACCCGCCTGTGTTAATGGGCATGCCCATTGCGGCGTAGTCGGGATGCACTTTGGTCATCTGGGTGACCAGCAGGTATGTGGTTCCAGCCGGAAGACGCGGCACGACTTGATCGAGCAGGTATTGACCGAGGTCGCCGGCAAACCCCAGCGAGGGAATTCCAGCCAGACCCTGAGCTGTCAACTCTGATGCAGGAATGAGGTAACCAGCCTGAGTCTTGTCGTTGAAAGTCACGTCGATGGCGCTCGGAGAAATGCTGGCGTCGAAATAAAAATCCAGGTCGTATTGAATCGCCCAGTGATCCGCATCGCTGCCGCTCCATGTGCCGTCATTGCCCACGCCGTCCACGTTGTAGCCGGGAGATTGAGTGGCGGGATCTCCTGCGGTGACCAGATACTGATTCATACTGATCGAAGCGTTGGCGGTTCCCTGGTAAGTCAGGTTCGTCACCGCGACCTGCCACGCATCGCCGCCATCAGGATCGAGTTGCAGCGTGAGCGAGCCAGTCAGTGACGGCGCCATGTTGAATCCCGCCGCCCCAGCCATGCCGGAGAGGTCGGCCAGGTTGTGGCTCAGCGCGCCAGCGGGGTTGTTGGCCGCGGGAAGTGTTTGATCGTCATCAGTGAAAACCAGCCAGTCGCCAGTTGTCGGTGCGGGTGCCACAGGTTTACGACCTGCTGCGGAAGGTAACTCGACAGTGGCGGCAGCATCTCCCCAACTGAGCAACTGAAAATCTAAAACCGCCGCAGATGCGGGCAAGGCATTAAGACCCAAGGCCAGCACTAATCCAACGGCGAGAGGGTGACGTCGCATATTTCCCCGTTCCTTGTGGTCGAAGGCTTAAAACAAGATATCCCGACCAAAATATCTTGTTTTTACACGCAAAATTACCGGAACGTCCGAAAATTATGCGCCTGAGACTCAATTTCAACTATGAGTATACAAAGCGTATTCTAGCTGTCAAACGCCACGAGGTAACACCCCTTCTGCGAATAAGTGTCCATGTTTTCCTGAATTGTCATAGATTGACGGGCGGATGTGCCGTCAAACGGAGGGCGTCATGACCGTCGCTGTTGCGCGGTTACACTGTCGCCTCGCAAAGGAGCCTTTAGACATGCAGGAAGTCAGGGTCGGAGTCATCGGTTGCGGGGTTATGGCACAGGCGCACATGGAAGGGTTCAAGGAGATTCCCCGACTCCGCTTCGTTGCCGCCAGCGACAGTTTCCCCGCCAACCTCAAAAAAGTCGTGGACAAGTTCAGCGTGCAGGGCTTCACCGATGGCATGGACCTCATCAAGGCCAGCGTGTGTGATGCGATCTTCATCGGCACGCCCCACTATTTTCATCCGTACTACGCCGCTGCAGCGCTGGAGCGCGATCTGCACGTGCTGACGGAAAAGCCGGTGGCGGTCAACGCCAGTGCTGCGGCGCGTGTCAACGCCATCAGCGCACAACGGACGCACCTGCGCTACGGTGCGATGTTCCAGATGCGGAGCGTCCCGCTCTGGCAGAAAGTCCACCAGATCGTCCATACCGGTCAGCTCGGCAAACTTCATCGCATCCACTGGACCATTACCAACTGGTTCCGCAAGCAGGCGTATTACGACTCGAACTCCTGGCGCGCTACCTGGGCCGGCGAAGGCGGCGGCGTGCTCACCAACCAATGTCCGCACAACCTCGACCTGCTCTGCTGGATCGCCGGCCTGCCCAAACGAGTGACCGCCCGCGTCTGGCTGGGGAAATATCACAACATCGAAGTCGAAGACGACGTGCAGGCAGCGTTTGAATATGAGAGCGGCGCGACCGGCGCGTTCATCACTTCCACCGGCGAATTTCCGGGGACCAATTTCTTCGAGATTACCGGCGATCGCGGACGATTGAACTGTGTCAACGACAAGACCATCGAGCTGACGCTTACCGACGATTCCATCGCGGAGTATTCGCGATCCTCACCCGGAGCGTGGGGCGCACCGTCATGCAGCAAGATCACGATCGAACCTCCCGCCGGCGGCCAGCATCTGACGATCTGGAAAAACTTCGTGGAGTCGATCCTCGACGGCAAGCCGCTGATCGCAAGAGGTGATGAGGGGTTGGCATCCGTGGAGCTGAGCAACGCCATCATCCTCTCCGGACTGACGCACCAGCCGGTGGACCTGCCGCTGGATCATGCTGCGTTTGACCGTCTGCTGCGCGACCTCGTCAAGACGAGCCGGAAATGCAACACACTGCCGCCGGGCTTGTGATTGTGCATGGAGCGGTTGAGCGATCTCGGAAAGAGTGATCACCGAGACGAAACAAGCTGCACCTGTCGGAAGGTGCTGGTCGATAAATCTCCGTGCGCTCTCGCCGCCGAACAACCGCTGTTTCGCTGCCCGCCGCCGCTCCTCATGGAGAGGTGGAGCTTGTGACGGACGCTCATCACTTCACACGCGTCGTGCGGGAAGGCATTCTCGAAGCGCGTGTCAGCCTCGACATCGCCACCGCCGACTTCAAAGCCATGCTCGTCCCCACCGATGGGCGCAGAGCTATCTCGATCGTTGAGGTATTGCGCCAACTCACGCAGCGCGGCGTGGAAATTCGTCTCCTGCACAGCGGCGTGCCCAGCGGTCCGGCATTGCGCGAGCTGCGCGCCCAACTGCCCAGCGGCCTGACCATCCGCCGCTGCCCGCGACTCCACGCCAAGACGGTCATCGTGGACTGTCAGCGCATGTATCTGGGTAGTGCCAATCTCACCGGGGCCGGACTGGGTGCCAAGAGTGAAAACCGACGCAATTTCGAGATCGGCGTCTGGACGCGATCCGGCGAGCTGATCGACGCGGTGATGGCTCAGTTCAACGCGCTCTGGGAAGGCCGACGCTGCACGAAATGTCAGCGACGCAACATCTGCCCCGTACCGCTCGAAGAGCCAAAGTTGTAATCCCCGCTGCGTAACGGTCCACCGCACATCGTGGAGCACGGGCGCGTTCAGACTTGGATCGTTTTGCCGGTCCGTGCCGACTCGTAAATCGCCTCGATGATCGCCACTGCCTTGCGCCCCTCGCGGCCATCAATACTCGGAGTGCGTGATTTTTCCACCGCTTCGAGAAAATCGCGGATGTTCCGGGTGTGGCCGGAGTAGTCGATAGCCATCGGATCAGACGCCCCGCCGCCGGATTTTGTCTTGGCGGCGAATTTTTCGCGTATCGCCGCGTCTTCCGTTTGCTCCTGACGAAACTTGAACGTGATCAACTCGTCTTCAAGAATCTCCGCGGTGCCGTCCCGGCCGGCGATCTGGAGACGCTTGAGCGAGCCGGGATACATCGAGGTTGCGCCGAGAACCTGGCCCAAGGCTCCGTTGCGGAACTTCATCACCACCACAGCCGTGTCTTCCACTTCGATCAAATTCGGGTCGTGGCCGCGCTTGGCGGTGAAGGCGAAAACCTGCTCCACGGGATTGGCCGTGCCGAGGTCCGGCATGGTCGAGCCGGCGATCCACTGAATCGCGTCGATGCCGTGGATGGACTGATTCATCAATGCCCCGCCGCCATCGAGTGCGAGTTTGCCCTGCCATCGGGACGGCGCGTAATAGGCATCATCACGCCACCACGGGACATAGGTGTTGACGACGGCGAGTTGACCGAACCTTTTCGCCACGGCGGCTTCCTGAACAGCTTTGACCACCGGGTTATATCGCTGCGGGAAAATGCCTCCCAGCAGGACGCCGTGCTTCTGCGCGCCGGCGATCATCTCATCGACTCGCGCCTTGTTGATTTCCAGCGGTTTTTCCGAAAGCACATGAATCCCGCGCGACGCCGCCGCCAACGTCGGCTCCAGATGCGCACCGGACGGCGTGCAGATCGTCACCACGCTCGGTTTTTCCCGGTCGAGCATCTGTTCGAATGAACCGTACCAGGCGCAGCCGTACTGCTGGGCGAACTTTTGCCCTTTCTCCTGACTGCGGCATGAGCCGGCGACAAGTTTGGCGTTGGGAATGTCCGCGATGGCACGGGCGTGCATGCCGGCAATCGCACCGACTCCGATGATCGCAATACGATGTTGCATAATGGAGACTCTCAGGTGTGCTGCGGCACACTCGCTTCTTGGATCGAAAAAACCATCACGGTGCGTCAAACCGCACCCTATACCGAGCGGCGGCAGTATATACTTGCTCCCGCATCTGCGAAGGGTTTGATCATGCCACCTAATCATAAACGGCCAGCCATCTACGACGGTGAGGGCGACAAGCTCATGGAGGATCTCAACTTCAACGAGCGCATCATCCTCCTGCCTGATGCCCGCCCGTCGAAAACACCCGACCGCTCACCGCGTATTCGACTCATGTGGGGTCAGCATCTGCTCGAAGACCTCCTCGCCGGCCGTTACCGCACGCTCGTCTGCGCGGTCAATGACAGCGACAACAAGCGTGGCATCATCACGCAGCTCGCCACCCTGCTGCCGACCAGTCAGTGGGATGAAAAGTCGATCACCGCGCACGCGAAAGTGTTCAGCCAGGGCAGCAAGGCCCGCGTCCTCAAATATGACATGGACACGGTCGAAGTGCTGGCGGTCCTGCGACCGGCCGGGCAGGAATATCTAACGCTCGATTCGCTTTCCTCCGCCATCGAAATCGTCACACAGATGATCAGCACCAAGGTCGAACGCCAGCCGTCCGCGTCGGTCAGTTTCCTCGGTGCCCGCTCCAATGCACTGCGCGGTCCCGACGGCAAGGAACCGAGCCTCGAAACCGTGCTGCGAACCATGCACGACGCGGGATATCAAGGCGATGTGTATCCCGCCCCGTCAATGTGGGAGGCAGCGCCGACCTCCGTCTATGCACGCTATCCTTTCCCCTCATCGCTGGAATCCATGCGTCACGGCGGGTTCTGATCGCACCAGCTGGATCGTCGATGGGGTGCGACGCGAAAAGCCGCAGCCGCTCAGCCGTTTATGGGAAAATCGCCGATCTATAATGGTGTGCAGTCCTGAGTGTGGAGTCTGCTGAACCCATGAGCGATAGTTGCACGAACGCCCTGCTCGATGTCGTTCGCACCACGAAGTATCCCGCTGACGCCTTTTATTTCGTCCAGCGTGCCCTCGAATACACCGTCAAACGGGTGCATGGCGATATCGACCCCGGTAACCCTGAAGCCAATCGTCATGTCACCGGACAGGCTCTGTGCGCGGGCATCCGTGATTACGCGATCGAGCAGTACGGCATGCTGGCCCTGACCGTTCTCCGCCGATGGCGCATCACCCGATGCGAAGACTTCGGCAACATCGTTTTCGCCATGATTGATGCCGGCCTGATGAACAAGACGCAAGACGATTCCATCCGCGATTTCACCGACTGCTACAGCTTTGATGAAGCATTCGGTGTCGGCGTGAGGCTCGGAGAAACCAATCCGTAATCCGTTCACGTTCACCGTTCGCGTTTCGATCACGGCAATGGAACAGGGTCGTGATCGAGCAACGTCTGTCGCGGCTGGGCGTCTGCCTGCGCTTTGGCGGCGGCGGCCTGATCTTCTGCGGCTTTGCGCAGACTCATGCCCGCCAGGTGGGTCGTCGGGTACGGCTCACTCGGCCGGGGCATCACGCGAAGCGAAGTGCTGTTGAGCTGATTGTAAAGATCGAGCGTCGCCTGCTCGGTGAACTGCGCCGCCACCCGCGCACGAAAAATCCCGCGATTCGGGTTGTACCAGAACCCAGCCTGTGTCGGCTGATGGATCACCGGATCAGGCGGCTGGTCGCTGTGGTCTTCAGGCGGCGCGATGTCGAGCCAGGGACAGCCCGGCAGCGTGAAGACATTTCGCGGCACGCCGTTGTCGAACCATTGCTCCAGCACATCCAGCGGAAACTTCGCTTCGTTTGTCTCCACTTCACCCAGCGCGCCCTGAACGATTGCCTGCTCCTGCATTTCCGAGAGTGCCTGATGAACCAGTTGCCGACGCAGAATCTTCGCCTGCTCGTCACGGTAGTGAACGAGCACCGCGCCGAGGATCGCCACCAGAATCAGGGCGATGAGGCTGTCGATCAGCAGGCGCATAAAATGATCCCTGGGCTATTCGCGCGGAATGGCCGTCAAGGTGACATCGGCCGAATCGCAACAGCGAACAAGGCGAAATCCACGCATTGAGGTTTTTACCGGAACCGCGCGGGAGACTGGCGCAAGTTTGCCGCCTGTGAGGGCGAAAGCGACTATCGGACGGAGCACGATCGAGCGGCCCGATGCCCGCGCAGGCCTTGATTTCAAGGCATTTGCTCACACGAGAAAATGAGTGCAAGGATTTGATTCAGTGGCGAAAAAGTCCAAATTTGATTTGCTCAACGAAAAAATCGTCTCCTGCGAGCGGTGCCCGCGGCTTATCAAACATTGCCGCAAGATGGCTACGGTTAAACGTGCCGCATTCCGCGACCAGACCTATTTCGGTAAGCCCGTGCCCAACTTCGGCGACCCGGCCGCCCGACTGCTCATCATCGGTTTGGCGCCGGCGGCCCACGGAGCCAACCGCACCGGCCGCATGTTCACCGGTGATCGCTCCGGCGACTTCCTCTATCGGGCGATGTTCCAGACAGGTTTCGCCAACCAACCCACCTCGCGTCATGTCGGCGACAACCTCCGGCTCACCGATGCGCTGATCACCGCGACCGCTCACTGCGCTCCGCCTGCGAACCGACCCACGCCGCGCGAGATCGCCAACTGTGCAACTTTTCTCGATCAGACTTTCACGCTGCTCTCGAATGTTCGCGTGGTGCTGTGTCTGGGCAAGATCGGATTCGATGCGGTGCTAGCCTACTACTTCCGCCGTGGCTGGATCACGAGGAAGTCCGCCTATCGCTTCGGCCACGGAGTGCTGCACGAGTTCAACGCTGTCCGCACGAATGATGGCATCATCAAGCCGCCCGTGATTTTGTGCAGCTACCACCCCAGCCAGCAAAACACCTTCACCGGAAGGCTCACCCCGGCCATGCTCAAAGCGGTGTTTGAAACCGCACGAAGCATCATCGACCGTAATGAGGTGACACAAGCCGACACAGCAGCGAACCAGTCAGACCCGTGATGCGTTGATGAGGCGTCGTGTGATCGTGGACATTTCGAGAAACCTCGGACCGACTCGCGGCTGTGAAGGAATAGTGACGACTATGAATGTGACTGTATGAATGCGAATAAGCGGCACGGACATGTTTCCAACACGACTGTTGCGGATTGTCAATTCGTGATGACCATTCGTGCGGAATTGCCAGCGGTCGCGTGGCGAATTGAGCGTGTAGGCCTGATGGACGATATGAACATGGAGTGACACTTGATCGTAGCGAGAAGATGGTTATTCTTAATGACTCGCGATCCCCGATAGCTCAATCGGTAGAGCGGCCGGCTGTTAACCGGCAGGTTGTTGGTTCAAGTCCAACTCGGGGAGTTCAGGCCGTATTTCGTTGCAATGAACGGCTTACGGTTTTTCGCGTCACCATCGCAGCGGGTTTGCTGTTAACCCCGGGCTTCGCGGTGGGTGGAAGATACGACCGGGCCGGTTTGCGA